>NZ_JBIAQQ010000002.1:0-80736 GCF_042889165.1 Streptomyces sp. NPDC002669
GAAACGACAAGTGGACCTTAATGGGCTGACCCCCCACCCCCCCCACCACCCGCACCCGCACCACCCGCCGTCCCGCCGGACGGGCCACACCACGGCCCGTCCGGCAACGCCGTACCAGGAACCGGTTCAGCCGAACCAGGTCCTGACGGCGGCCAGCAGTCCGTCGTGGTGCGCGCCGTCGGTGCCGAGCCAGGCGACATGCCCGTCCGGCCGTACCAGCACCACATCGGCCCCCAACCCCTTGCAGGGCTCGGCCACCACCACGTCCAGCCGGTCCGCCCAGGCCGACAGGTCCGGGAGGCCCCGGCCGCCGGACAGGTCCAGCACGACCCCCCGGCCGGAACGGAACAGCTCCGGGGTGGCCACGGCGCCGGCAGGCGTCATGAGGGTCGTGTCGGGAAGCACCGCACCGAGCAGTTCGTGCTCCGGGTCCGCCGCCCCCTCCACGGCCAGGGGGTAACGCACCCGCGTGACGTACTGCGACAGGAACGCGTTGACCACGTCGAGCTCCAGCAGCTCGGCGAAGATCTCGCGCAGCGGAGCGGCCCGGTCGAGCGGCGTCTGCAACGGGATCTGGGCCAGGGCCCGCCGACACGCACGCTGCCCCACGGGGTGCCGCTCGTGGTGGTAGGAGTCCAACAGCCCGGAAGGGGCCCGGCCCCGAACGGCGGCGGCGAGCTTCCAGCCGAGGTTCACCGCATCGTGCACCGCGGTGTTCATCCCGTGCCCGGAGGACGGCGGATGCGGATGGGCGGCGTCACCGGCGAGGAACACCCGGCCCACGCGATAGTTCCGGGCCAGCCGGGTGGGGCTCCCGTACCGCGTCATCCACCGCACCTCGCGCAGATCCGGTGCCTGACCGGTGATCCGTTCGATCGTGGAGCGGATCTCGTCGGCCGTGAGCGGCTCCCCGTCGGACGGGGGCTCCCGGTAGAACTCCACCGTCATCAGCCGCACTTCGGTCGGATCGGCCGGATTGACCGGCAGCACACCGAACTGGCCGCTCGGGTACGAGCCCGCTCTGAACAGTGCCTGCGCCGCGTCGTCCACGACGACATCGGCGATGACCCCGTAGTACGAGGGGGCGAGGAGATCGAACTCGAAGCCGGCCGCCCCGGCCACGATGCTGCGGGGGCCGTCGCAGCCGACGACGTAGGAGGCGCGCAGGGTGCCGGAACCCTCCGGCGAGACCACCGTGAGCGTCACGCCGTCCGCGTCCTGCTCGATGTCGATGACCTCCTGACCGAGCCGCACCTCGACGCCCAGCTCGACCGCCCGCTCCCGCAGCAACTGCTCGCTGCGCCACTGGGGGACGATCAAGTCGTAATCGGTATCGGCCAGTTCGCCGTCGATGTCCCGGTAGACGAGACCGAAGTGACTGCGCCCCCAGGTGGGTGTGTCCGGTGTCCGGAAGCGTTCCTCCAGACCTCTCTTGCGCAGGAAGTCCGCGATGTGTGCGTTGAGGAGCATGCCGCCGGAACGCTCCGGGAGCTCGGACCTGCGCTCCAGTACGACCGTGGCGGCCCCGGCCAGCCCCAGCTCGCACGCAAGCGTCAGACCAGCGGCGCCGCCACCGACAATGACTATGGGATCAGACATGGCCCCAGCTTCCGCCACCGGGCTTAAGCGGCCGCAAAGCGCCAGGGTCTATGGGCCCGACGGACCGGGACGGGACCCGGTTCCGGTGCGGAGCCGGGGGGTGCCGGGCGGGCTCAGGCGGTTCGGGTCGAGCAGCGAGGCGGAGGCCCGGTCCTCAGACGAGCAGGACCCGGCGCCCGCGGGTGTGACCGGCCCGGCTGTCGATGTGCGCCGCCGCGGCCTCGGCGAGCGGGTACGACTTCTCGACCGGGATGTGGAGCCTTCCCCGCGTGATGAGCTCGACGGCCTCGGCGAGCGCTTCCGGTACGCTCCCGGCCGCGCCGGAGAACCGGACGCCGAGCTGCGGCGCGCTCAGATCGGCGATGGAGACCACCTTGTGCGGGTCACCGGTCAGTTCGACGAGTTCGCGGATCACGCCCGAACCCGCCAGGTCGAGGGCCGCGTCGACCCGGCCGAGCCGCCGCACCCGCCCGACCCAGCCCTCGTCGTACGTCGTGGCGAGGGCCCCCAGGCCGCGCAGGTAGTCCTGGTTGGGGGCCCCGGCCGTGCCGATCACCGTGATGCCGCGGTCGCGGGCGATCTGCAGCACCGCCGATCCGACTCCTCCGGACGCGCCGCTGACCAGCAGCGTCTGCCCGGACCGCACACCGACCTCGCGGATGACGCGCAACGCGGTCTCCACCACGGAGGGATACCCCGCCGCCTCCTCGAACGAGAGCCCCTCGGGCATCCGGGCCCAGGCCGACAGCACGGCGAACTCGGCGTAGGTACTCGTCCCTTCACCGAACACGTGGTCGCCGACCTCGACCCCTTCGACGCCCTCGCCGACCTCGTCCACCACCCCGGACGCGTCCAGCCCGACCCCGGAGGGCAGCCGGACCGGATGGGCGCCCAGGACCTGGCCCTCGCGGATCCTCCAGTCGACGGGGTTCACCCCCGCCGCCCGCACGGCGATGCGGATGCGACCGGGACCCGCGTGGGGCTGCTCGGCATCCACGAGCCGCAGGACGTCCGGACCGCCGAACTCGGCGAAGCTCACTTTCCGCATGGTCCTCGTGGTCTTCGTGGTCTGTGTGGCCTTCGCGGTCTTCATGGCCTTTGTGGTCTCCATGTCGACGAACGTAACACTAACGGTTAGGGTTTTGAAACGGTTGCGGATTCGCATTTGGTAGCGTTACGGCATGACCGTCCCGACCGGGCGCCGTGAGCGCAAGAAGGCCGCAACCCGCCAGAAGATCGCGGACGCCGCCCTGCGGCTCTTCCTGGAACGCGGGTACGACGCGGTGGGCATCCGTGACGTGGCGGCCGAGGCCGACGTGGCCGTCACCACGCTCTTCTCCCACTTCGCCTCCAAAGAGGCCCTGGTGTTCGAGCGGGACGAGGAGTTCGAGCAGAGCCTCACGCGGGCGGTCACCGACCGGGCGCCGCACGAGCCGCTCGTCCCCGCGCTGCGCCGCGCGACCGAGGCCCTGGTGCGACACTGCACGGCGGACGGTGCCGCCCCGATCTGGCACATGATCGACTCCTCCTCCGCCCTGCGGGAGTACGAGGAGTCGATGAGGCTGCGCCATGCGGAGTCGCTGGCCGCGGCCATCGCCGCCGACCCCGGCCTGCCGCAGACCGCAACGGCCTGCCGGGCGGTCGCGAGGTTCGTGATCGACGCCTACGCGCTGGCCCGGGAGGCGGCCGATCCGGAGGCCGCGCTCGACGAGGTCTTCCGGATGATCGAGGCGGCCTGGGAGGCCGCCCGACCCGCGGAGGACCCCCGCCCGGCGGCTTCCTGACCCGGAATCACGGCCTTGCCGCGGTGGCGCCGGGGCGGCGATGCTGGGCCGGTGCCAGGACAACGGAAGAGGAAACGCCAACAGGAGGCGGGGTCGCGGGCGGCCCTTCGCGCCGCTTCCGGCGCGGGGGAGTGGCGGGTGGTTCTCGAAACCCAGGACGTGGCGCAGTGGCATGCCCAGCTGCGCCGCCTGCGCGCCGGGGAGGAGCGGATCGACTGGGCGATGACCCGGATCGATGTCCTCTGCGGACGCCTGGTGCACCCGACCACCTACCGGTTGAGCCTGTTCGTGCCCGACCCCGCACACGATCCGGACCGTGAGCACCGGGATCGTTCCTGGTCGTGAGCATCCGGCCCGTCGATCCTGTCGGCGCCCGGTCGGGGGACGTTCGCGCGATGGAGGAGAAAAGGCGACACGAGGTGTCCGGTTTTGGACCGAGCATGGTTCCGTCGGCAGCCGAAAGGCGTCGGCAAGTGCCGACGCGGGCCGACGCCCGCGGACGGAGAAGAGCGGAACCGAACGGAAAGGACACCGAGGAAACTCATGCCCGACAGGACGACACCGGACCTCGAAGGAAAGATCGCACTGGTCGCGGGAGCCACCCGGGGCGCGGGACGTGGCATCGCCGTCCAGCTCGGTGCGGCGGGCGCCACCGTCTACGTCACCGGCCGTACCACCCGGGAACGACGCTCGGAGTACGACCGGCCCGAGACGATCGAGGAGACCGCGGAACTCGTCACCGCCGCGGGCGGAACCGGTATCGCGGTTCCGACCGACCACCTGGAGCCCGACCGGGTCCGCGCACTGGCCGAACGCGTCGACGCCGAGCAGAGGCGGCTCGACGTGCTGGTCAACGACATCTGGGGCGGCGAGCGGTTGTTCGAGTTCGACCGGCCGGTGTGGGAGCACGACCTCGACAACGGACTGCGGCTGCTCCGGCTGGGCGTGGAGACGCACGCGATCACCAGCCACTTCCTGCTGCCCCTGCTGGTGCGCCGACCGGGCGGCCTCGTGGTCGAGATGACCGACGGGACCGCCGCCTACAACACGGCGAACTACCGCAACTCCTACTTCTACGACCTCGCCAAGAACAGTGTGCTGCGCATGGCGTTCGTCCTCGCGCACGAACTGGGACCGCACGGCGGAACGGCGGTGGCCCTCACCCCGGGCTGGATGCGCTCGGAGATGATGCTCGACGCGTTCGGCGTCACCGAGGACAACTGGCGCGACGCACTGGCCACGGTGCCGCACTTCTGCATCTCGGAGAGTCCCGCGTACGTCGGACGGGCCGTCGCCGCGCTGGCCGGTGACCCCGACGCCACGCGCTGGAACGGCCGGTCACTGTCCAGCGGAGGGCTCGCCCAGGAGTACGGCTTCACCGATCTCGACGGCTCCCGCCCGGACTGCTGGCGCTACCTGGTCGAGGTCGAGGCCGCGGGCGCACCGGCCGACGCCACCGGTTACCGGTGACCGGACCCACGGGTCACCGGTAGCCGGATCCATCGGCTGCGGGTGACCGGAGGGGCCCGGGTGGGGGCGGCGGCCGGTCAGCTGTCCGTACGTCGAGCGGGGGCCGGCCGCGGTGCCGGTGCCCGCTCGGGGCTCGCGGAGCCAGGGGCGCTTCCCCCGCGATCGGCCGGGCGCCGGGGCAGCCGCGACGCGGGCAGCAGGCCGAGAGCGGCGAGTGCGGCCAGGACCAGCAGGGCGGGACCCATCGTCGAAAGGGTGGACCCGGCCGCGCCGGCCGCCACGGCGATGCCGAGGGTCGGGCCGATGTTCATGGCGGTCTGCTTGAGCCCGCCGACGACCCCGGCGTACCCGGGCGGCGCGTCGCCGACGACGGTCCCGGTGGCGGTGACCATCACCGTGGCGAACCCGGCACCGAGGACGGCGAAGGCCGGGGTCATGGCCGTCCACGGACTGGTCGGGCCGAGCCGGGACAGCCACGCGATGCCCGCCACGACGAGGCCCGTGCCGGCGATCGCGGTGCTGCGCGCACCGTACCGGCGCAGCGCCGCCCCCGCGGCCGGTGCGCCGAGGACCATGAGCGCGGTCAGCGGAAGAACGCGCAGACCGGTGGCGAGCGGGTCGAGACGGAGTGTGTCCTGGAGGTAGAACGTGGCCCTGAACAGCGCACCGAACAGGCCGGCGGAGACGACCAGCAGGATGGCCATCGACGCCGTCACCGGTACGGACCGTGCCACGGCCGGGGGAACGATCGGGTGCGTGGTGCGGCGTTCGTGCCGGACGAACACCGCTGCGACGCCCGTGACGGCGAGGAGTTCGAGCAGCGTCGGCGCGGCGGTCCACCCCCGCGCGGGTACCTCGGCCAGGGCGTGGACCAGGAGCGCGAGTGCGAGCGCGAGCAGGCCCGCACCGGTGAGGCCGAGCCGTGAGGAGTGTGCACGCCCGGCGGCCGGCGTCCGTACGGCGAGGACGAGGGCCGCGATGACCAATGCGACGGGCACATTGATCCAGAACACCGCGCGCCAGCCCAGATGCGTCACGAGCACCCCGCCGAGCATCGGACCGGACCCCGCCGCCACCGCGATCGCACCGGTGCGGATGGCGATGGGCGTGCCGAGCCGGTCCGCGGGATGTGTCAGCCGCAGCAGCGCGAGCGTCGCGGGCTGCAGGAGCGCGCCGAATCCGCCCTGCGCCGCGCGCAGGACCACCACCCAGCCGACGGTCGGCGCGAGCGCGATCCCGGCCGAGGCGGCCCCGAAGCCGAGGACGCCGACGAGCAACAGGCGCGGATGCCCGTACCGGTCCCCGAGGCGCCCGGCGATGACGAGCAGGGCGGCCACCGCGACCAGATAACCGGTGCTCGTCCACTGGACCTGAGCCGTGCTCGCGCCGAGATCACGCTGCAGGCTGGGCTGCGCCACGAGCAGGATGGTGCCGTCCAGCGCGACGATCATCGCCCCGGCCGCGCTGACCAGGAGCGCGAGCCGCCGCTGTACGGGTGAGGTCACGGGCACGGGGTCACCGGGCCGAGATGGGCGTCCAGGACCGTCGCGATGAGCCGGTCGCGTTGTCCGTCCTCGGGGCCGCCTTCCAACGCCGTCGACCCGAGGGCGAGTTGCAGACTGCCCCAGGCCCACAGCTGGGCGATGCCGTGCAGGTTCGACCACAGGGCGGCAGCGACCACGGCGGGCGGCGGCACGGTCCCGTCCGGCCCGTCGGTGCGTCGCGCGGCATCCTGCTCCGACCGGCACCGGGCGACGAGTTCGGTGATGTGTCCGAACAACGGGAGGGTCGACTCGCGCAGCCGGGGCCGGTCCGACGCCTGCGGAGTGCTGTCGAGCAGGTCGTGCCGGAACATCAGCTCGAACATGCCGCGCCGTTCCAGCGCGTACCCGACGTACACGTGCGCGAGGGCCTCCAGCCGGCCGCGCGGGGTGGCCACGTCGGCGACCGCGGCCTCGAACCGGGCTCCGAGGTCCTGGAAGCCGCGATGGGCGATGGCCGAGAGCAGTGAGTGGTGCGTGGGGAAGTACCGGCGCGGAGCCCCGTGCGACACCCCGGCCCGACGGGCCGTTTCCCGCAGACCCACGGACGCGGAGCCCTCGTTGAGCACGAGGTCCACCCCGGCGTCGATCAACCGCTCCCGAAGGGAGTTCTCATCAGCCATGGACAGTGTCTACCAGTGGTCGGTAGACACTGTCTACTCGCTGGGGTGGTTGTGGTTCTCGTCCGCGGGGCGGGGCTCCGGGGTCAGGAAGGGGTGCACGCCGCGGCGATCGACATGCTGTTCTCGTAGAGGTGGTGCCGGGTGATCCGGCCCTCCTCGACGGTGAGGCGCAGCGCGAAGGGGCCCTCGAAGGACTTCCCCGTCGCGCGCACGGTCCCCGAAAGATGCCCCATCAGGACGGCGTCGGCGCCGTCGACGAGGAACGTGTCGAGGGAGACCCGTGCGTCCTCGGCCACCGTGTGCTCGGCCAACTCACCGGCCTGGGCGGCACATTCGGCCCCGGTGGAGCGCGGTCGGATCCACGGGACGACAGGGTTCTCGGCGAGCATCCAGTCGACTTCGTCGGCGAAGAGCGCGACGACCCGCTCGGTGTCCCCGGCGATCCGGGCGGCGAGGAACTCCTGGACCACGCGGCGGGTGGTGTCGGCGACAGAACTCGTGGTGGTCTCTGCTGACTTGACGGTCATGGCCGCTCCTCGGTCCTGGGTGCCGGAATCCTCGTCGGGGATTTCGTCGACGTGCGCCACACTGCCGCAGTGGGGGAGCGCGGTCGATTACGTCGGAGGTAATGGCCGGGCGGGGGAGCGGCTACGTCTTTCGCCCGGGTGCTTCGCTCGCACCTTTCGCTCGCGCTCTTCGCCCGCGCCCTTCGCCCGCGCCCTTCGCCCGCGCCCTTCGCCTGCGACCCAGTCACTCATGTGGGTGATGACCGTGGGTGCGGCTGACGGTACGTTGAGTATGCGTGTGCATGGGGGTGGGCGTTCGCCCTGGTTCCGTTTTCTGTTCTGGTGCTTGTCTCTGTGCTCGTCCTGGTTCTCGTTCCGGCTGTCACACCGCACGCCGCGCGTCGCGCGCCGTACATCGCACAACACCCCGCATCCCTTCGCGCTCTCCCGCGTCCGTCCCGCCGTGCGGGGCGGACGGCGCGGGCGGACGGTGCGGCCTTCTCGGAATCCTCCAAGTATCGCTCTGAGCAGAGGAGTTGCTTTGGTCGAGCGCTGTGCTTTCGTGTTTCCGGGGCAGGGGGCCTATGTGCCCGCCGCTCTCGCCCGGCTCGCCGTCGACGAACCGCTGGTCGAGGAGACACTGCGCCCGCTGGATGTCGCCGCCGTCCGCCTCGGGCGGAGTGCCCCCTCCCGTTTTCTGCTCGATGAGCGGGCGCCGACCCTGTCCGAACTGGTGGACGAGGCCCCGGCAGATCTGCACACGGCGCTGTTCGCCGCCGAGATGGTGCTGTTCCGGTTATTGATGGAACGTCATAAGCTTTGTCCGGACGTGCTGTTGGGGCACAGCTTCGGCGAGCTGGTGGCCCTGACCGCGGCCGGGGTGTACGAGCCGGCGGAGGGCATGGCCCTGGTCGCCGCCCGCGACGAGGCGTTCGCCGCCCGCCCTCCGGAGCACGGCGGAATGCTGGCGCTGGAGATGTCCGCCTTCCGGGTCGAAGGACTGCTGGTGGGCCTCGGGGAGTGGGAGGTGACCTTGGCCGCGGACAACAGCCCACGCCAGTGCGTGGTGTCCGGCCCCGTGGAACCGTTGGGCCGGGTGCGGCGGGCCGCCGGGGCGATCGGCGTCAGGGCGACCGAGCTGCGCGTTCCGTACGCCTTCCACCACCGGATGCTGGCCGCCGTGGCGGGGGACTTCACCCGCCGGGCGACCGCGCTGCGGGCCGGGCCCGCGCGGCATCTGCTGCACTCGGCGATCCTGGGGCGGCGGGTGGACGACACCGACGCGGTGGCCGACCTGGTCGCCGCCCACCTGGTACGGCCCACACGGTTCACCGACGCGGTCCGGCTGCTCCACGCGCAGGGCGTGGAGGTGTTCGTGGAGTGCGGCCCCCGCGGCACACTGAGCGATCTCGTGACGGCGACGGTACCGGGCGTACGGGCGATCGCACCGTTGCGCCGCCGGGTGGGCGGCCCCGAGTGGACCGATTCGCTGAGCGGCCTGACCCCGGCTTTCCGTACCACCTCGATACCCGCGGCACCCCCGAGATCCCCATCGGCCCCGGTGGCCCGGATCCACCGGGCCGGCCCCGTGTCGACCCCCGCCGATGCGGCGGAAGGCCGTACGGAGCAGGCGGCCGAGGAGACCCCGTCGGGGGCGGGGGCGTTCCCGGACCGGCACTCCGTCGTGGCCACGCTGCGGACCCTGTACGCGGCGGCGCTGGGATATCCGCCCGAGGTCCTGACCGACGACGCCGACCTGGAGGCGGACCTCGGAGTGGACTCGATCAAGCAGACCGAACTGTTCGCCCGGGCCGCCACACGCTTCGGGCGCACCCTGCCGGCGGACGGCTCCCGCCTGACCAGCTACACCACCCTGGACGCGCTGGCCGGGCTGTTGAGCACCCTGCCCGCGGACGGCACGCGCGCGGGGGCACCGGCATGAGCGGCGGCCGGCCCGAAGTGCCCGCGGCACGGGATCTCGCCGGAAAGGTCGCCCTGGTCACCGGGGGCGGCAAGGGGGTCGGCGCGGCGATCAGCCGTGAACTGGCCCGGCGCGGGGCCCTCGTGGTGGTCAACTTCTTCCACTCGCCGAGGGCCGCCGAGGAGACCGTCGCATCGATCCGTACCGCCGGGGGCCGGGCGGAGCCGCTGCGGGCCAGCGTCGCCAAACACGACCAGGTGACCGCGATGTTCGCGACCCTGGCCGAGCGGCACGGTGGCGTGGACATCCTGGTCAACAACGCGGCGCGGGGCGTGTTCGCCCGTTTCGACGACCTCACCGACGCCGAGTGGCGGCGGGCGCTGGACACCAACCTCCACGGAGCCCGCTGGTGCGCCCTCGAAGCGGCGCCGCTGATGGCCGCGCGCGGCGGCGGTGCCATCGTGAACGTCTCGTCCGTCGGCGCCGGACTGGCCATGGACAACTACCTGCTGGTGGGGGTGTGCAAGGCGGCGCTGGAGGCGATGACCCGGTATCTGGCCGCCGACCTCGGCCCGTCGGGAATCCGGGTGAACACCGCGTCGGCCGGGCTGCTGGACAACGCCACGGCCGCGCTGTTCCCCGGGGCGGACGCCCTGCGGGCGACCTGCGCGGCGGCGGCCCCGCTCGGTGGGGTGGGGCATGAGGACGACCTCGCCCGGCTGGTGGCCTTCCTCGCCTCCCCGCAGGCCCGCTGGTTCTCCGGGCAGTGCCTGCTGGCCGACGGCGGACTGTCCGTGGGCCGTGCCATGCTCACACCACACCGGTCCGTTCCGGTTCCGCCCGTGCCTCCCGATCCGGCCCCGGTGTCGGCCCCGGCCCGGACCGGATCCGCGTCGGCCCAGCGGCTTTTTGCCACGGAGCGGGAAACGGAGCGGGACACGACCCGCACGGTGGCCGTGGTGGGCATGGGACTGGTGGTCCCGGGCGCCGAGGGGGCGGAGGCGTTCCGCCGGCGGCTGATGGAGGGCGTTCCCCAGTTCGGCGAGCCGGGAGAACGGTTTCACCTGGAGGATTTCTGGTCGTCGGAGGACGCCCCGGACCGCACCTGCAGCCGGGTCGCCGGCTACGTCCGCCCCGCGCCGGACACCGGAGAGGGCAGGGAGAAGAACACCGGGAAAGGCGTCGGCGGGAACGCGGAGGAAGAGGACTTCCTCACCGTGTGGACGCGCACCGCGCTCCTCCAGTGCGACGCCCCGCGGCTGGCGTCCGGTGCCGGTGTCCGTACCGCGTGCTTCGCCGGTGCCTGGGCCGAGGGATCACAGCACATGGAGGAGAGCCTGCTCGTCGAGGCCGCCGCCGACGGCATCGCGGAACACTGGGACGGAGACCCGGCCGAGGACCCCGGGGAGCTGCGCGCACTGCTCGTCCGATGGCTGCGGTCCACGTACCGGCACGCGGGCGCACCGGCCGGACACCTGCCGACGGCGGCCCTGCGCGCCGCCGTCGCCTCACTGCTGCCCGGACCGGTACCGGTACGGGTCGTCGACACCGCCTGTTCCTCCGCGCTGTACGCCATCGATCTGGGCGCCCGCGCCGTACTGGACGGCGAGTGCGAACTCGCCCTGTGCGGCGGGGTGTTCTCCCTCGGGCCCCGTTACGGCGTGCTGTTCTCCCAACTGCGCGGGCTGAGCCGGTCGGGCGCGGTCCGGGCCCTCGACGCGGACGCGGACGGGGTGCTGTTCGCCGACGGGGCGGCGTTCGTCGCCCTCAAGCGGCTGGACGCGGCCCGGGCCGACGGCGATCACGTCCTGGGGGTGCTGGCCGGGTTCGGCGCGGCGTCCGACGGGCGCGGCCGGGCCGTCCACGCCCCCAACTCCCATGGTCAGGAACGGGCGTTGATCCGAGCCCGGGCCGTTTCCGGCATCGCGCCGGAGCAGATCGACTGGGTGGTCGCCCACGCCACCGGCACCCCGGTCGGTGACCGGGTCGAGCGCGGGGTGCTGGCGGCGCAACTGCCCCGCGCCCGGTGCACATCGAACAAGTCGGTGTTCGGCCACACCGGTTGGGCGGCCGGTGCGGTGTCGGTCGTCCACGCCCTGCTGGGCATGGCCCACTCCACGATCCCGCCGCAGATCCCCTACCGCAGCCCCGAGGGCGCGCCGCCGCTGCGGGTACCGACCGACCCGGTGCCCTGGCCGCGTCCGGCCGACCGGCCACGAACGGTGGGGGTGTCGGCGTTCGGTTTCGGCGGGACCAACGGCCATCTGCTGCTCCAGGACGCCCCCCGGCCCGGCGAGGCCGCACCGGCCTCCCTGCCCGACCCCGTCGAGGACGATCCGGTGGTCGTCGTGGCCTGGTCGGCCCACCTGCCCGGAGCCCCGGACGCGACGGACGTCGCGCGCCGGCTGGCCGACGGGCGCAACCCGGCGGCACGGCGCTCGTTCGGGGCGCGGTACCCGCTTCCGTCCTTCGCCGAGGTACGTATTCCCGCGCCCACCGCCGCGGGCATCGACCGGGCCCAGCTCATGGCGTTGCAGGCCGTCGCCGCACTCGTCCCCCGGGACGCCCCGCCCCGGTGGGAGGGGCTGCGCGAGACCTGCGGGGTCTTCGCCGCGCACACCGGCGTCCCCGCCTCCTCGCCCGACATGACCGTCCGGTGCCACGCCGCCTCGCTGACCGGTGCGGTCGGGCGGCCGCTGCCCGACGGGCTCGACCGCACCGCGCTGCGCAGGGCCATCTCGGCGTTCCTCGACGCGGTGCGCGGGCGCACCCGCCCGGGGGAGGACACCCTGGCCGGGCTGATGCCGAACGTGATACCCGCCCGGATCGCCGCCCTGCACGACCTGCACGGTCCCACGATGACTCTCGACACCGGGCCCACCTCGGGCCGCAGCGCCCTCGGGGCGGCTGCCGCGCATCTGCGGCGCGGGGAGCTGGAGATGGCGCTGGTGCTGGGCGTGAACGGTGCCACCGGGCCCCTGTTCACCCGACTGCACGGCCCGGCCGGCTCCCGGGAGACGGCGGAGGGGGCCTTCGCCCTGGTGCTCACCCGGTCCTCCGTGGCCCGCGCCCGTGGCTGGCCCCTCCTCACCACCTTCGACGCCCTCTCGGACCGGCTGTCCGCCGAGCGTTGCGCACCGGACGGATGGAGCTACCCGGGAGCCGACGACCTGGTGACCGCCCTACGTCACATCGTCACCCACACGCCGGACCCCACTCCGCCGGACCCCGTATCGCCGAACCCCGTACCAACGGCTCCCACACCGTCCGACCCCACACCGCCGCCCCCCATGCCAACGGCTCCGGTCCGACCGGCCGGAGGAACCCCGCCCCCGATCACCCGACGGCACACCCTGACCTGGGAGGCGGCCGGACCGTGCAGCACCGGGGCGCGACCGCTGCCGGCCCGCACCCTGGTGATCACCAACTCCCGGCACACGAGCGCCCTGCGCGCCATGGTCGAGGCCGGTGACCGCTGCCGCCCGGTCGCCGTCGACGGGGACCGGGACCCGCAGCAGGCCGTCGACCGCGTCCTGGACGAGAACCCGGAGGGGTTTCGGCACCTGCGGGTCCTCGCCGACCTGCACCCGGCACCCGCCTGGCCCGCACCGCCCGCCGCCGACGTACTGGCCGTGCAGGAGGCGGCGTTCTGGGCGGTGCGCCGACTGCGCGACCGGCTCGCCGAGGGCGGTACGGTCGCGGTGGGAGTGGCGGCACCGTTCCCGGGGGAGGAGCCCGCCCCGCACGCCCATCTCTTCACCGGCTTCGTCAAGTCCCTGGCCTGGGAGCTGGCCGACTGCACCGTGCGCGCGGTGGTCGGCGACAGCACCGAACCCCTGGCCGTCCTGACCGCCCTGGAGGACGAACTCGCCCGCCCGGCCGACGGGTTGCCCGTGATCCGTCACCGCGACGCCACCCGCTTCGTCCAGCGCCTCGCCGAGAACGATCCTCCCGTGCCGGACGGGGCCCCGCCGCTCGCCCCCGGGGCGGTGGTCGTGGCCACGGGCGGCGCCCGCGGCATCACCGCCGCCTGCCTGCTCGGCCTCGCACGCCAGGTGCCCCTGCGGATCCACCTGGTGGGGGCCGGCCGCCCCGGCGACGTACCCGACGACCTGCTGCACACCCCCGAGGGGGAACTGCCCGCGGCACGCGCCCGCTACATCACCGACCGGCTCTCCCGCGAGCCACGGCGGCCGGTGGGCGAGATCAACGCCGCCTTCGACCGTCTCCTGCACGCCCGCGAGTCCGCCCTGACCCTACGGGCCCTGCGCGAGTCGTGCGGCGCCGACCGGGTCCACTTCCACACCTGCGACGTCACGGACGCGAACGCCGTACGCACCCTGGCCGACGCCGTACGAGCCCGGGAGGGCCGCGTCGACCTGCTCGTCAACGGCGCGGGACTGCACCATCCGGGCGACATCACCCGCAAGACCCTGCCCGGCATGCGCCGTGTCCGCGACGTCAAGCTGTTCGGCCACCACCATCTGCGCGCCGCCTTCACCGGCGCTCTCGCCCCGCGCCTGTGGTGCAACTTCGGCTCGGTCACCGGAGTGGCAGGTCTGCCCGGCGAGAGCGACTACTCCCCGGCCAACGACTTCCTGTCCGCCGCCGCCCACGCGGGCGACGACGGCGAGTTCACCATCGCCTGGACCATCTGGGACGAGACCGGCCTCGGGTCCGGGGCCATCGTCCGGGCCCACACCGCACGCACCGCACGCCTGTCCCGCATGACCACCGCCGAAGGGGTCGCCCACTTCCTGACCGAACTGCGCCGCCGCACCTACGGCGAGAGCGGGAACGACCGGCTCGTCACCTTCATCGGCGAAGCCGAACACCACTCCTTCGACGCCCGCTTTCCGGGCCTGCGCATCCTCGGGCCCACCGGCGGAGACCATCCGGCCGCCCCTTCCACGAGCACCCCACGCCCCACCGGCCACGGCGACGCCACGTCCGGCTCGCCGGCCCCGTCCAGTCCGCCGGCCCCGTCGACCTCGCCCGGCCCGCCCGGTCTGCTCGGCGCACCCGTCACCCGCCACACCGACCACGCCACCTGGCACCTGGTCCTCGACCTGGACGCCCATGGCTTCCTGCGCGACCACCTGGTGGACGGCAGACCCACCATGCCGGGCGTGCTGCTGGCCGACATCGCGGTCCAGGCGGCCCGGGCACTGGCCCCCGGACTGCCGCCGCGCGGCATCGACGACCTCACCTTCAGCGCCTGGGTCCGCGCCCGCACCGACGGCAGGCCCGCCCGGTACCGCGTCGAGGCCCGCTGCCGTGCCACCAGGACGGCCTGCGCGGTCGGTGTGACCATCCGCTCCGACGTCGTCGCCCCCGACGGACGCGTCCTGGCACACGACCGGGAACACGTCCGCGCCACGGTCCGGCTGGGCGGCCCGGCCCCGCTGCCCGAACCGTACTGCCCGCCCGGCGGACCCCACCGCACGGTCGACGACCCGTACTACGACACCGCCTCCCCGGTCCTGCTCACCGGCGCCTTCCGTGCCACCGACCGGTGCCGCGCGAGCGAATCGGGCACCGGGGCCCGCTGGCGCCCCGGCCCGGAACGGCTGTCCGCGCTGCCCCGGCTCTCCACCCCGGTCGTCCTCCTGGACGGCCTCGCCCGCACCCCCGCCCTCGCCCCCGCCCCGGACGGCCACCACCCCGTCGCCGTCCCCCACCACATCGAACGCATCACCCTGTACGAGCCCGGCGACGACCACGACCTCGTCCGGGCCCACCCCACCGGGCTGCGACTCCACCACTCACCCGCCACCGGCACCAGTACCGCCACCACCCGGGACGGCCGCGTCGTCGCCCAGATCTCCGGCATGCGCGCCACCGTCCTCGCCCGCATCCCGGCCCGCCCCCGCACCGCGACCGCCGAGGCCGTCATCGCCGCCGCGCGGCCCGCGACCGGACCGGCCGCAGACGGCCACCGGACCGAGGACGGCACCCCGTGACGCCGGCGGTCCCCGCACTCACCGGAGCCCGCCACCGCCGGCTGGCCTCCGCGGCGGGCCCGGTCGACCTCTGGTGGTACATCGCCCCGCGGGGCTGCCCCGTACCCGGCCGGGTCCTGCTGCGCCATGCCGTCGCGGCGCGGCAGGCCCGCCCGGCCGAGACCGTCACCCTGGTCCGCGACCCGCTCGGCCGCCCCGCGCTCGCACCGGAACAGAACCTGCCGCCCCTGCGCCTCACCGCCGCCCACTGCGGGCCCGTGACCGTGGCCGCGCTGGTCGCGGCGCCCCGGGACGGCATCCGGATCGGCATCGACATCGAGTACCTGGTCACCCCTCCGCCGCCGGACCTGCTGCGGTACGCGCTCCGTCCGGGCGAGGCCATCGCCTCGGCCGACCGGCCCGAGACCATCCGACGGGAGGATTTCCTCACTCTGTGGACGGCCAAGGAGGCCATGGCCAAGGCACTGGGCTGGTCCCTGCTGCGGGCCCTCGTCGACGTCGAGATCACCCTGCGCCCCCGGCTCTCCCTGGCCCGACTGGGGTACGAACCAGCGCCCCGGGGCTGGCAGTTGCTGCCCCTGAACCTGCCCGGCACACCGCACACGATCACCCTCGTCACCCACCACCCGCCCCCCGGCCCACGACGGGAGAACACATGGACCTCACCGGCAGGACCGCGCTGATCACCGGAGCCACCCGCGGCATCGGCCTGGCCATCGCCCACACCCTCCACGCCCACGGCGCCCGGCTCGTCATCACCGGCCGCTCCGAGGAGGTCGGCCGGGCGGCCCTCGCCCGGCTGGACGCCGGGGACGACATCACCCTGTGCGTGGCCGACGCCACCGACCGGGCCGACGCCGAACGCGCGGTCGACGAGACGGTGGACCGCTACGGGCACCTCGACATCGTCGTCAACAACGTGGGCGGCGCCACCGACTTCGCCGCCGTCGCCGACATCACCGACGACACCTGGCACCACACCCTCGCCCTCAACCTCGACTCCGCCCTCTACACCACCCGCCACGCCCTGTCCCACCTGATACCGCAGCACTCCGGCCGCGTCATCAACATCGCCTCCATGGAAGGCCGCGACCCGGACCCCGGCCTGTGCGCCTACGCCGCCGCCAAGCACGCCCTGATCGGGCTCACCCGGGTCCTGGCCAAAGAAGTGGGGCCGTACGGCGTCACCGCCAACTGCGTATGCCCCGGCGCCGTGGAGACCGACTGGTTCACCGAACAGGGGCCCCGGGCCGCGCGCGTTCTCGGCACCGACTACCCCGGTCTGGTACGCCACTTCACCGACCGCACCGCCACCGGCCGACTGACCCGGCCCGAGGAGGTCGCCGCCGCCGTCCTGCTCCTCGCCTCCCGCGCCGGCTCCGGCATCACGGGCGCGTGCATCGCCGTCGACGGAGGCGCCACCGTCTGAAAGCTCCCCGGCCCGGCCGGACAGGTTTTCCACGGGCCGGCGTTCAGGGAACAGTGGGAACCTGCCGACGTGGCGCGAAGAGGCTTGATTGAATGGGGAATTGGGATGGGAATCAGAAACTGGGGAATCGGGACCAACGCGTGACGACCCGGTGGGGTCACCCGGGCTCCGGGACTGGGGGGTAGACATGGACGCACGGGACAGCGCATCAGGACCGTTCGGGCAGCCACCTCCGCAACCACCGCTTCCCCCGTACCCATCGTTCCCACCACCTCTCCCACCACCACCGCCACCACCGGCCGGAAGTCGGGTGTCCCGGACGGTCGGAGCGCTGGTCGGGTCGGTCAGGTCCAGCCGCTGGTACTGGCGTTGGGGAGCCCTGGCGTTGGTCATGGTGCTCGTCGCCGGTCTGATGACCTATGTGTTCCGGCCACGCGAGAAGACGCCCCCGCAGCTGGCCTCGGCGGCCACGAAGAGCTTGCGTGCCTGGCGCGGGGTCACCTATGCGGGGACCACGGTGAACGACAACGGCGCGATCATCGGCTTCCGGCTGACGGTCGCCCGCGACGGCACCGCGTACGGAACCCTGAGCCGTGACTCGGGGGCATACGCGGAGCTCGCCGTGAGCCCCGGGCGAACCCTTCTGCGCGGCAACGGCCAGTGGTGGTTCGAGCGCGAACCGGGCAGTGCCGAAGCGCTGGCCAACACCTGGATCCCCGACCCGCCGCAGGGGGTGACCGGCCTGGCCGACCTGTCCCGGATGACTCCGACGGCGCTCGCCGACGCCCTCTCGGGCAAGGACACCGACGGTCCGTCCGGGCGGCCGGCCACATGGCGCCAGAGCGGGGCCACGTCGGTGAACGGCCGTCCGGCGAAGGTACTGACCGACGGCACCCTGCGCATCGTGGTGAGCGCGTCCCCTCCGTACCGGCCGCTCTCGGTCGGCCTGCCGGGCTCCGCCGGATCCCGGGGAGCCGCCGCGCCCGAACCTGCGCCGGACGCCTCGGACGCGCGCACCGCGGTCTTCCGCTCCGGCCCGCAGAACGGTGCCGCACGGTCCGTGGACCATGTGCGGTCCGTGGGTCACCCGCAGGCGGCGGCCGGTGAGCCCGCACCCGCCCCGGCCCTGTCGTCCGCGGTCAGCGAGCCCGACCGGGCCCAGGTGCGGAGCACGACGGAGAACGTACGCCGGGTCGAGACCTCGCACGAGGAGGCCGAACCGCTGAGCCGACGCGTGGCGGCCCAGACGGACGTGGCCGTGCAGCTCTCGACATCGTTCTGCGCCACTCCGAGCTGTCCGGCCACCGTGAAGGTGACCAACCAGGGCACCGCTCCGGCCAACGGCACGGTGATGGTGACCGTGGCCGGACAGACACCGCTGAACAGTCCTGTCTCCGTGCCTCCGGGCGGAAACCGCACACTGGCGCTGGCGGCGAGGAACATGGCACCGCCCGGCCAGACGATCCGGGTGACCTGGTCCGCGGTCTTCTACGAAGCGAGCGTCATGGGCGACGACCCGGCGCTCGTCAAACGGCTGATGGGCCGCGGCTTCAAGCTCAACGAGCCACTGGGCGACCATCGGGCCAACGACAGCAAGGGCAAGCCCGTCCTGCAACTGCTCGAAGCGATGACACCCGACATCGGCCCGCGGACCAGTCCCCGGATTCGCGAGGACCGGATCGCCAAGGTCGGCCAGACGGTGGTCAATCTGGTGCGCCAGGGCGCGTTCGAGCCGTTCCACGACTTGGCCGTGAACACCGACGGCCTGCAGCTCACCACTGCATCCGGCTTCGCCGAACTGGAGACGAAGACAGCTCGGCTCACCGCCTCCGACCGACGCGCACTGGAGCACGCGGGCGAGCTGGCGCACGCGGGGAACAAGATCGTCTGGGGCGCCACCTACAAACCCAAGGACTCCACGGAGGGCTACCGGGCCGACCTCCAGAACCTGACCGGCAAGCAGACCATCCAGCTCAAGGCCGTGTCCGGGGGCACGGACGCGGTCGTGAACGACTTTGCGAAGGCGGTCGGCGAACTGTCCGGCGACGGGGTGGTTCCGCCCGGCTTCGAAAAGGTCGCCTGGATCGACATCGCCCCCGACGCGTCCACGCCACTGGCCGGCAGCGACCGGCAGGCGCTGGTGAAGGAACTCAGGAAGCTCAAGCTCGACAAGCACTGCCGGGGCACGAACGGGCCCGCCTTCGACACGGCCGTGTTCACCACCTATCCGACCGGCCCCGACGGCACCCCGCAGCGTACGAACAGTGTGTTCACCTGCGACGAACTGCTGAGCAGCGCCGCCGACCACCGCAAGTACATCCAGGACGAGATGGTCTGGAAGGCCAACAACGACCCGGCCTGGTACTCCGGCAAGTACATCAGCGACGGCCGCCGGAGGAGTGAGAAGACCACGGAGAACGGCGTCACGCTGCCGAAGCTCGCCAAGGACAACGAGAACCACTGGATCTCCAAGAACAAGCTGCCCTCGGCACCCGGCGCGGAGTTGTCCGCCGCGAAGCCGGTCGGCCCGGAATCGGTCGGTGACAGAAAGCGGAAGGGGCTGCTCGACAAGGTCGCCGACCATCGCAAGACGTCCGTGGATCTCATCAACGCGGAGCGGAAGTTCCAGGAGAGCAAGACCGTGGCCCATGGACGGATCCGCGACAAGGCACTGCGGCACTACCGGAAAGAACTGGGCGTCAAGCCCAACAACAGCTCCATATCCGAGCGGCTCGGCGAGAGCACGGCGCGCTACCACATCATTCCGGAGGAGTTCCCCGGAGCCCAGTGGATTCCCCTGCCCAAAACCCCCAATGGTGCCGACATGTTCGACCAGCTGTACCGGCTCAAGGACGGCACGCTGCTCATCGTCGAGGCCAAGGCGCCCTCGGGCAGCCTCGGCTGGCGTCAGGGGAAGGGCCGTCACAAGGACAAGCTGGTCCAGCAGATGACCAGGGAGTACGTGGAGACGATCATCGAGGCGATGAAGGAGCGTGCGACAAAGTCCCCGCGGGACGGCAAGCTGGCGCACGACCTGGAGGAGGCGCTGGGCAACGGCAAGCTCCGCTACGTCCTCGTGAAGGCGAAGGACGGCGGCAGCTCCTACGCGGGCGGCACCCTGCAGGAAAGCGTCCTCAACTGAGGGCTGCCGGCGGCAATGGCCGGTCCTCGGGGCCGGGCGGGGGCCAGGGCCGTTGTCCGGGCGGTGAGCGGGGGATCCGGGTCCGTGACCGCCCTCGCCCCCGCCGGGCCCGGGCCGCACGGGACCCGGAACGCCCGAGCCGCTCGCCCCTGCCGCCGCGGGCCCGGCGGGGCCCCGCCTGTTTCGGCAAATTCTCGGCCCGCCCCACCGCATCGGCAGCCAATTGACACAATGCACCAGCCCGATTCCTCTCGACAACGGACGGTACGGATGGACCCCCTCCAGCCCGGCGACCCTCGACGCATCGGCCCGTACCGCCTGGAGGGCAGACTCGGCGCGGGAGGCATGGGCCAGGTCTTTCTGGGACTCACGCCGGGGGGTGGCCGCAAGGTCGCGGTCAAGCTGATCCGCCCCGACTACGCCATGAACCCCCGCTTCCGCGAGCGCTTCGCCCTGGAGGTGCAGGCCGCCCGACGCGTGGGCGGCTTTCACACGGCGCAGGTCATCGACGCGGACCCGGCCGCCGAGGCACCCTGGATGGTCACCGCGTTCATCAGCGGGCCCTCGCTCCAGGACGTGGTGCTCGGCGGCGACCCGCTCGACCCCGACGCGGTGAGGGAGTTGGGAGCGGGGCTCGCCGAGGGACTCGGTGCGATCCACGCCTGCGGGCTCGTCCACCGTGACCTCAAGCCGGGCAACGTGATCATGGCGGATGACGGCCCGCGCATCATCGACTTCGGGATCGCCCAGGTCGGCAACGCCAGCGCCCTGACCACCACCGGCGCACCGGTCGGAACGTACGCGTTCATGTCGCCGGAGCAGGTGCGCGGGGAAGAGGTGGGACCGGCCGACGATGTCTTCTCCCTCGGCTGTGTGCTCGCCTTCGCCGCGAGCGGACAGGGCCCCTTCGACGCCCCGAACATTCCCGCGATCGTACGGCGGATCCTTGACGAGCCCCCACGTCTGGACGGACTCCCCGACGGCTTCCCCCGCGAACTGCGTGAGTTGATCACGGACTGCCTGACCAAGGACCGGGCACAGCGGCCGGAGCTCGCCGAGATCCTGCGCCGAACCGCGCCGTCGTCGTCATCGTCCGGCACGGGCACTCGCGTGGAGGCGCAGCCACCGACACGCACGCGCATGCCCACCTCCACGGAACCCGGCACCGGACCGGACCCGGCCCCGGAACCGGACTCGGGGGAGCGCCGCCGACCGACACGACGCACCGTCCTGCTCGGCGGTGCTGCCGCTGCCGCCGTCGCAGCCGTCCCGGCCGTGGTGTTCTGGCCCGAGGGCGAGAAGGAGAACCCGGGTGGAGAGAAGGAAAAGCCGGGGAGGCCGCGCCCGAAGGGCCCTGCGCCGCGCCTGCTCAAGGGCAAGGTACCGGTGGCGAGCGCGGTGTTCAGCCCCGACGGCAGGACACTCGTCGCTCCCAGCTACCGGCCCGACATGGAAGACGAACCGGACGACGAAGGGGACAGCGGCTGCATCCAGCTGTGGGACGTGGCCACCCGCCGACTCTCCACCCTGACCCACGGGGCCGCGGACTTTCTGCCCTGCGTGGCGGTGTTCAGCCCCGACGGCAAGACCCTCGCCGTCGGCAGCGCCGGCTCGGACAGCGTCACCTTGTGGAACATGGCCACGGGGCGCGTCACGGCCACCCTCAACCACAAAGCAGACATCGGCGACGACGTCTGGTCCTGGACGAACTCGTTGGCGTACAGCCCCGACGGCAGGACGCTGGCGGTGGCCGGCTCGACCTGGAACACCGCGGGCCAGGGGCAGCTGCGGCTGTGGGACCTGTCCCGGAGCCGTCCCGTCGCGACGATCCTGGAGGGCGACCACGAAGGGTCGTTCTACACAGTGGCGTTCAGTCCTGACGGACGGTCCATCGCCGCCGCCGGCGAGTCCGGAGTCCGACTGTGGGACCGCCGGCGGCGACATGTCACGGCCGCCCGCCAGTCCACCGCTGCCGCTTCGGTGGCGTTCAGCCCCGACGGCAGGACGCTGGCCAGTTGCGACAGCGCCTACGGCGAGAACAGCGGCGGCATCTGGCTGCGTGATGCCGCCAATGGCCGCGCCACCACCCTCACGGACAAGGGCGTGAATACCGTGCGGTTCAGCCCCGACGGCAAGTCCCTTGCCAGTACCGGCGAGGACGGGCTCAAGGTGTGGGACGTGGCAGCAGGCCGCGCCACCGAACTCGCCGACGGCACGCGCTACTGGCTGGCGCTCAGCCCCGACGGCAGAACCCTCGCCACCTCGGAGGCACGCGCGCCGAAGAGCAAGAGGAATTCCACCGACGTCCAGCTCTGGAAGGTCCCCCAGTGATCTGAGTCAGAGAGTCGCCGCCTACTGCCGCCGAATCTCTGACTCAGATCACTAGCCCATGGGGGCCGGAGGGCAGGGGCGGCGGTCGGCCGGCGCCCGGAATCAGCTCGTACCTGCGTGCTCAGGGCGGCTCCGGGGTCAGGCCATGGCCTACCGGGCGTCAGCTGATCACTGCCGAGGAGAAGCCGGCGGCCGCGCTCTTTTCCGAGGGCTCGTCGGACCGGGTAACGGGTAGCGGTCCGCCGGCTCCGCTCCCCATCGGGCAACGGAGGGCGGGGAAGGGCTTCGGCCGTGGCGCCCGGAGGGGTCACCGAGGCGCGGCGGGGGGTGGTTCGACCCGTGCCAGCCAGGTGGTGAGCAGTGTTTCGAGGCGTGCGGCCTCGTCGGGGTCGAGCTCGTCGAGCATGCGGCGCTCGTTGTTCATGTGGTCGGTGAAGGCCCGGTCGAACAGCTCCCGCCCTGCCGTGGTGAGCGCGACCACGCGTCCCCGGCCGTCCTCGGCGGACCGGCGACGCGTGACCAGCCCGTCGCGTTCGAGCCGGTCGATGCGTTTGGTCATCGCGCCCGTGGTGACCATGGTGAACGCGGCCAGCTCGCCCGGGGCGCGCTCGAAGGGCTCCCCGGCCCTCCGCAGCGCCGCCAGCACGTCGAACTCCCCCTCGTTCAGCCCGTGTCGCCGGTAGACCAGGCACAGCTGCTCGGTCAGGAGGCCGGCGAGGCGATGGAGCCGGCCGATCACGCCCTGGGGGCTCACATCCACGTCCGGGCGCTCCCGGGCCCACTCGGCCTGGATGCGGGCGACGTGATCCTCGTATTCGTTCACGCCTTCATCATAGCTTCCAGGGAAGCTATATTCCTTCCGTGGAAGCTACTGTGCGATGGACACTCGTGACGGCGATCGCCCCGGTCGCCTGGGGGACGAACTACCTCGTCACCCACGCATACCTGCCCCCCGGCCACCCGCTCTACGGCGCGGCGATCAGGGCCCTGCCCGCAGGGGTGCTGCTGCTGGCCCTGTGCCGTCGGATGCCCTGCGGGGCGTGGTGGTGGAAGTCGCTGGTTCTCGGCACCCTCAACATGGGGTCCTTCTTCGCCCTGGTCTACCTCGCCGCCCAGTTGCTGCCGACGAGCATCGCCTCCACCGTCATGGCGGCCGCACCGCTGGTCCTGATGCTGCTCGCCTGGGCCGTGGTCGCGGAACGGCCCGGCGGCCTCCCGCTGCTGGGCGGCGGCATCGGCATCGTCGGTGTGTGCCTGATGCTGTTCACCGGCACCGTGGGTCTGAACGCGCTCGGCGTCCTCGCCTCGGTCACGGCGATGGTGACGTCCTCCCTCGGTCATGTGCTCGCGAAGCGGTGGAGCGCCGAGGTCGACGTCCTCGCCGCGACGTCGTGGCAGCTCGTCGCCGGAGGCCTGGTCGTGTTGCCGTTGGCCGTCGTCCGCGAAGGAGCGCCTCCCTCCCTCGACGTGGGTGCGGTCCTCGGCTTCGCCTACGTCACCGTCGTCGCGACCGCGGTCGCCTTCGTCGCCTGGTTCACCGGTCTGCGCCATCTGCCGGCGGCCGCTGTCGGCCTGGTCGGACTGCTCAACCCGGTCACCGGCGTGCTGCTCGGCACCGTCGTCGCCGGAGAGACCCTCACCCCGCGGCAGACATGCGGACTGATCCTCGTCCTGCTCGGGATCGTGCTCGGGCAACCCGCCGCCGCCACGGCAGCCGCCCGCCTCCGGTCCCGGGTGACCGGAGCGGACTCCCGTCCCGGCACACCTGTCGGCCGGACCGGTCGCCCCGGCCGACGGGAACCGGCAGAGCCGCACGCCGGGGCCGCCGACCGGGCCCGGTGCGGAGGGCTCACCGAGGTGCGGGAGAATCCCCGGTCGCGCGTCGTCGGCCGGGCCACATGTCGTCGTACGCCGCGTCCATGAACCGTGCCTGCGGCCCGCGCAGCGCGGACGTGTCGTCGGTCCCGCCCCGGGCCGCCTCGGCGAGGCCCGCCGCGTAACGGTAGGTGGCGCCCCACAGGGGCTCGCTCCCGGCGGCCAGGTCGATCTCCGCCTGGGCGAGCCACAGCTCGTCGACGAGCGGGTCCGGTTCCGGATCGACCGTGGCGCCCTCACCGGCCGGGCGCCTGAGCGCTGCCTTCTCCACCTGCGACGCAATGCTCAGGAACTTCAGGATCGCGTCCTTCAGCTCGGCCCGGTGCGCGGCCGACTGCTGGACTTCGAGCTGCCGGGCACTCACCCGCGAGACGAGGAACTGGCCGAACAGAGACCCGCCCGCCCCGAGCACAACACCTGCCAGCGACAACAGCGCCGGCCCCAAAGTTCCCCAAGATCCCATGGCCGGATTATCTCAACTCCGGTTCGGCAGAGGGATCTCGGACCCGGACGACCGGACGGGCGGACGACCGCGAAGGCGCTGCTCGTCCTTTTCCTCCTGGGCGGCATCGTGCGGGTGGGTGGCTGTGGGTTGTCAGAGGGTGTGGGCGGTGATGTCGCCCATGGGGGTGGTGGCGTGGATGTCGAGGGTGGGGGTGCCGTCGTTCTTGAGGGTGTTGCTGATGCGGCCGTGGGTGGTGCCGGCGTTGAGGGTGGCGGAGGTGCCGGGGGCGGCGTTGATGGTGATGTTGCCGGAGCCGGTGCGCAGGGCGACCGTGCCGTGGGTGGCCCGGGTGATGCGGATGTCGCCCCTGTGGGTGCTGATGTCGGCGGGGCCCTCCAGCCGTCCGATCTCGATGTCGCCGTCGACCGCGGTGAGGCGGACGCTCGCGGCCTGGTCGATCTTGGTCCGGTGGTGGGCGCCGTCCAGGGCGAGGTCCCCGAGCCGGCCGACGGCCCGGAACTCCGCGGCGGCGGCCCTCGCCTCCACGTGCGAGCCGGCGGGCAGTTGGACGGTCACCTCGACCGACCCTCCGGGACCGGTGTAGCGGCCGTCCGCCGGGGCCTCGATCCGCAGGATCCCGTCGGCGTACTCGGCCCTGGTCCCCTCGGCCGCCCTCACGTCCCGGCCCTTGGAGGGGTTCACCGGCCGCACCTCGACCGTGGCGTCGGCCCGGTCCGCGGCGATCACCTGGATACGCCCCGCGGGGACGTCCAGAACGGCGGAGACCGGGGCGGTGATGGCGAAGCTCTGCATGATGCTCTCCTGTGCTCACTCGTTGTTTCCGACAGGAGAAAAGCTACGTTGCGTTCATGGGTTGAGCAACATGCTTGTTGCGGAGAATTTGAATCAATGCAGGTAGTTGCGATGGAATCGTTGCAGCAGGCTTGAGGGTAATGCAATATCGGTTCAGCGAATGTTGCAATGAATTGAATGTGAACGCTATGCTGACGGCCTCGGAGAACATGAAGGAGGCCGTGATGCCGGGAGGCAGGCTCACCCAGCAGGACCGTCAGCAGATCGCACTGGGGCTGGCCGACAGCCTCTCCTACGCGGAGATCGCCAGGGGCCTCGGCCGCCCGACCTCGACGGTCACGCGCGAAGTGATGCGCAACGGCGGCCCCACCGGATACCGCGCGGATCTGGCGCACCGCGCCACGGAACGGCGTGCCCACCGGCGCAAGCCGGCCCCGTCCCGGGAGCCGGAGACCGCCCCCCAGCCGCATGGGCGGGACGCCGAAGCCGTCCGTGAGTACGAGGAACTGTTCACCACCACCATGATGGAATCGGGCCTGCCCAAGATGATGTCGCGGGTGATGGTCTGTCTGCTCACCAGCGACTCCGGCAGCATGACGGCGTCCGAGCTCGCCCGACGCCTCCAGGTCAGCCCGGCGACCATCTCCAAGTCGATCGCCTTCCTGGAGAGCCAGGTTCTCGTCCGCAGGGAGCGAGACGAGCGCCGCCGCGAGCGCTACGTCGTCGATGACGACCTCTGGTACCGGACGATGATGGCCAGTGCCCGGTCCCTCGCCCAGCAGGTCGAGGTCGCGCGGCAGGGAGTTGGTGTTCTGGGCTCCGGCACCCCGGCCGCCGTCCGGCTGGAGAACGTCGCCCGCTTCCTCGACTACGTCGGCGAGAACCTCGCCCGTGCCGCGGAACAGGCCCGCGAGATCCTCGGTACGAAAGCCGAGACCACCCCGGCCGACTCCACCGGACAGGACCCGGAACACACCGGGCCGAACCCGGAACGCTGAGCCCGGGCGGCCGGGCCCGGTGGTCAGGGCCCGGCCGCCGGCCGGGGTCACGCTGCGGGCCCGGGCGACGCCCGTAGCTCCCGGCCCGGCCGGAAGTACTTCTGGGGCGCCGACGGCCGATGACGGCGGATCGATGGGTCCGAAGGGAGCGATCCTGGGTGTGGCCCGGCAGCCGGGGAGTCGTCGTGATGGCTGCCGGTCACGCGGTCGCCGGTCGGGGAAGGCACCGCGTCGGGAGCACGAGTGATCAGCCGTCCGCCGAGCCGCCCCGGACCACGCAGGAGCGGTTGTTCTCCCAGCCCCAGCCCCAGCCGTCGCCGTCGGGGTCCGAGGAGCCGGAGGCACAGTAGGGGTGACCGTTGGGGGCGGTGCCACCGCTCTCCCCGCCTCCGTACACCGTCGCGGGTTCGGACGTGGTCGAGATGCCGTTGGCCCCGGTGAGGAATCGGTTGCCCCAGCTGGTGGGTGCGTCCGGGTCGAAGCCGTCGACCATGTCGAGGTACTCGACCCCGCCGCCGTTCCCGCTCCAGGACCAGCCGATGTATCCCACCTTCAGGGACTGGGCGGTCGCCATGATGGCGTCCTCGTCCGGGTTGCCATCGCTGTGCGCGTTGCCGAACTCGCCCACGACGATGGGCAGTCGGTTGTTCACGAAGTGGTTGAGGTAATCCTGCACCTCGGCCGCGGTGTCGTACACGCCGTACATGTGGATCGAGAAGATCGTGTTGCGGTCGGGGTCGGAGCTGAAGACGGAGGCGGCGTTGGCCTTCATGGTGTTGGACCAGTCCTGGCCCCAGTTGGGCGCGTCGACCATCAGCGCGTGGTGGAGACCGGCGCCGCGGAGTTTGGCGATCGCGTTCTTGGTGGCATCGGTCCAGGCGCTGTAACCCGTGTTGCCGAAGGGCTCGTTGCCGATGTTGACGACGACGTAGTTCTCCTGTCCTTCGAGGGCGCTCCTGACGGCAATCCAGTAGTCGGCGGCCCGGTCCAGGGACGTGGCGGCACCGTCCTCGCCGTAGCCGGTGGTGTCGTGCACCTCCAGGACGCAGATCAGCTTGTTCGCCTTGCACTGGGTGATCAGTGAGGAGACTTCGGAGGCGCTGGTCCTGGTCCAGCGGTCACCACTGCCGAGGACGATGCGGACCGTGTTGGCTCCGGTGGCCGCGATGTCGGCGAGCGAGCCGGTCTCACCGGGGTACCAGACGTGAGCGTGGTTGACGCCTCGCATCACGAACTCGTTCCCGTTGGCCTCGTACAAGCGGCCGTCGGTGACCCGCAGGCCGGTCGCGGCTTCCGCGTCGGCAGCCGTTCCGAAGACGGCCAGCACGGCGCCGATCAGGCCGGCCATGGCCATGGCGACGACCGTGTGCAGAGTGTTTCTCGGCGGCGGTTTCATGTCTCTCCTCAAGTGGGGGATGGGGAAGCTCTGGCGGGGCCGGGAACGTCAGCCGCATCCCGGGTACGGCTTCATGAGCGGCTCGGCCGACGGCTGCGCATGCCGTACGGCTCGGGGGTACCGACGATCGGTCGGCGTGCAGACCGGGCGGACAACGTTGTCGTCGACCTGGACGGAGAGTGGGACTCGGATCACGCGAGTGGCATGCGCCCAGGAGCGACGCATTGGGGCCTGTTTACGTCTGCGGACGGAAATCCCCCCGGGGCACGCCGAGTTGCGGCGAGCCCCGGGCGCCGACAGCAGGTCGGATGTCGCACCCATATGAGGCATCCAATGAGCCATTTCCAACCTGACGGCGGTAGCCGCGTGTTGTGACTGAGCGCTTCAGGTGGCTGGTGAGCGGTTGATCCGGCCCCCTGAGCGTTCGGCTCACGGTAGTGCCTTCGTCAGTCAGGTCGCACTTCGGAACGGCAGGTGGAGCCGCGTCAGATCGGCGTCTTCATCCGCTGCCGGTTCCCGGGTGAGCAGTGGGCAGAAGCCCTTCCGCTCAGAGCTAACCTCCTCGGAGACGAGCCGATGTTCACCTACGTTGCCGACTGCGTCCGGACGAAGCCAGCCACGGTGGAATCGGCTGGGCGATCGATCCCGATCATGACAGGATGACGGTTCAGGACAGGGGAGGCGGGGCGGTATGGGGCTGGACTACAGCTATGAGATCTTCATGCCCCTTCGGAACGTTGCGAGAGCACTGACCCGGCTGGCCGAGCTCGCCCCCCAAGACCGCGAGACGCCGCCGCTTCCGGTGACCCTGCCGGGCGGAGAGCAGTTGATCGTGCCGTTCACCTCGAAGTTCAAGAGCGAACCGGTCGACTGTTCAGCAGGCGGTTCGCTCGAACTGGACACCTCGATCGTCGTCGGCGTCGACGACGGGGTGCGCGAGTTCTTCCTCCGCGATTCCGACAGGATCGACGAGCAGGGACGGGTGTCGGTCGGGTACATCTACCTGACGGTCAGGTTCTCCCCCTCATGGCACCCGAACTTTGCGTCGCTGCAGTTCACAGCTGCTACCTCGAGCATGAGCCGGATGTTCGTGCAGTCCGCGAGCGTCAGGAAGGTGTTCACCGACCTCACCGCCACCACCGGTGGTGTGTGCTGCCTCCTCGACACCGAAACCAACATCTTCGACATCTGCTGGCTCAACGGCGAGACGTTCAGTGGTGAGACTGTTCCCGGCACCCGTTTCTCGCACTTCCACGATCTCGTCGCCGCCTGGTGCGAGCCGGTGGAGTAGAACGGGGACGACGCCCGCACGAGATACGGCGCACCTGCCCGGTCAACGCTCAACCGGCCAACTGAAGCGCTCAGTCACACGTATTGGACGGAACTGCGGAACGACGAAGCTCCTGGTAGACGGGTTCTCGACCAAGATCGCCCGCAGCCACCAGGAGCTTCGTGTGCTTGCCTACCCGTCGTCGATCGACCTGTCCAGTCGCACCCTGCGGTACCTGACCGGGCGACTCGCTGTGCGGCGAGGGGAGATCGGGACCCGGTGGCGGCGTCTGACCGCCGGCCGTCAGGCTCTGCTCGCCCTGGCCCATCTGCGCTGTGGTGACACCTACGCCCAGCTCACCGCCGGGTTCGGTATCGGCATCGCGACCGCATACCGCTACATACGCGAGGCCGTCGACGTGCTGGCCGCCCTCGCACCCACCCTGGCCGAGGCGATGTGCATCGCGCGGACCAAGGCGTTCGTGATCCTGGACGGCACCCTGCTGCCGATCGACCGGATCGCCGCCGCCCCCCGTACTACTCGGGCAAACCCAAGCGGCACGGCGTGAACGTTCAAGTCCTCACCGACCCGTTCGGCCGCCTGTTGTGGGCCTCGCCCGCGCTGCCCGGCTCCACCCATGACCTGACCGCCGCCCGCACCCACGGCATCGTCGAAGCACTCACCGACGCCGGACTCAAGTGCTGGGCCGACAAGGCATACCAGGGCGCGGGCGGCTCCATCCGGGTGCCCTTCCGCGGCCGTCGCCTCAAACGGTGGCAGCGCCGCCACAACAACACACACGCCAAGATCCGCTGCCTCGGCGAGCAGGCCATGGCCACCCTGAAGGGCTGGCGCCTCCTACGGAAGCTCCGGTGCAGCACCAACCGCATCACAGCGATCGTCCAGGCCGTCCTCGTCCTTCACCACGCGTCAGCGTGAGGTTGGAAAAGGCTCGTTGTGTGCCGTCATCCATCTGAGAGCGCGCGAATTCGGGCGATTGGAGCCGCACATGAAGGACGTCACCCAGCTCACCGACGGGTGGAACCTGCGCTACGGCCAGGAGCTGCTGCCGGCCCGGGTCCCCGGCTGTGTCCACACGGATCTGCTGACCGCCGAAGTCATTCCGGACCCCTTCCTCGGTCTCAACGAGACGGAGGTCGCCTGGGTCGGCCGACGCGCGTGGACCTACGTCACCGACGTTTCGCACGACAGCGGGCACGAGCGCACCGACCTCGTCTTCGAGGGCCTGGACACCGCCGCGCGGATCACCTTCGGCGGCCGCGAGATCGGCACCACCCGGAACATGCACCGCACCTACCGGTTCGATGTCACCGGGACGACCGGCGAACTGGAAGTGCGCTTCGCCTCCGCCTACGACGAGGCCGAAGCGGTCCGGGAGGTGACCGGGGACCGGCCCAACGTCTATCCCGAGCCGTTCCAGTACATCCGCAAGATGGCTTCCAGCTTCGGCTGGGACTGGGGGCCGACGCTCGTCACCGCGGGCATCTGGCGGCCCGTACGCCTGGAGCATTGGTCGACCGCGCGTCTCGCGTCCGTCCGCCCGCTGGTCACCACCGACGAACGGACGGGCGGCGTCGAGATCCGGATCCAGGTGGAACGGACGGACCGGGGGGCGGGCAGGGAACTGCTGGCGCGGGCCGCGGTCGCCGGGCAGGAGGCGCAGGTCCGCTTCGAGGGCGACGAGGCGGTGCTGCGCCTCACGGTCGAACGGCCTCGCCTCTGGTGGCCGCGCGGGTACGGGGAGCAGCCCCTGTACGACCTCGACGTCACCCTTCTCGACGCGGACGGGGAACTGGACACCTGGCACCGCCGCATCGGCTTCCGCACCGTCGAGCTGGACCGCACCGTCGACGAGCGGGGTTCGGGCTTCACGTTCGTCGTGAACGGCGAGCGGGTGTTCGCGCGGGGCGTCAACTGGATCCCCGACGACGTGTTCCCCTCGCGTGTGACCCCCGAGCGCTATCGCACCCGGCTGAGCCAGGCGGCCGACGCCAACGTGGACCTCGTGCGGATCTGGGGCGGTGGCATCTACGAGGACGAAGCCTTCTACGACGCCTGCGACGAGCTCGGACTGATGGTCTGGCAGGACTTCCTCTTCGCCTGCGCCGCCTACCCGGAGGAGCAGCCCCTGCGGGGAGAGATCGAGGCAGAGGCTCGTGACAACGTTGTCCGTCTCATGTCGCACCCCAGCCTGGTCATCTGGAACGGCAACAACGAGAACCTCTGGGGGTTCCGTGACTGGGGCTGGGAGCCCGAACTCGCGGGCGACTCCTGGGGCGAGGGCTACTACCTCGGCCTGCTGCCCCGCCTGGTCGCCGAACTCGACCCCACCCGCCCCTACACCGCGGGCAGCCCCTGGTCCGGATCGTGGGACCACCACCCCAACGATCCCCACCACGGCACCCACCACTCCTGGGAGGTGTGGAACCGGCAGGACTACGCCGAGTACCGCGCGAACGTCCCCCGCTTCGTCGCCGAGTTCGGCTGGCAGGCACCTCCCACCATGGCCACGCTCCGACGCGCGCTTCCCGACGAGGAGTTGGCCCCCGACTCCCCGGGAATGGTGCATCACCAGAAGGCCGAGGAGGGCAACGAGAAACTCAATCGCGGGGTCGCGCGCCATTTCCCCCTGCCCGAAGGCGACTTCGACCGCTGGCACTACGTGACCCAGGTCGTCCAGGCCCGGGCGGTCGCCGCAGGCATCGAGCACTGGCGTTCCCACTGGCCCACCTGCTCCGGCACCGTGGTCTGGCAGCTCAACGACTGCTGGCCGGTGAGCTCCTGGGCCGCGATCGACGGGGACGGCCGTTCCAAGCCCCTCCACCACGAACTGCGTCGTGTCTACGCCGACCGCCTGCTGACTCTGCAGCCCGGCGACGGGTCTCCCGTCCTCGCCCTCGTCAACCAGTCCGCGACCGAGTGGCGGACCGCGGTGACGCTGCGCCGCCTGGGGGCGGACGGTGCCACGCTCGGCCGAGAGGCCCAGGAGGTGGCCGTTCCCGCGCGCTCGGTCCTGCGCCTGCCGGTGTCGCCCGGGCTCGTGCCCCGGGCGGACACCGCCGAGGAGTTCCTCGTCGCTGACGCGGACGGTCTGCGCGCCCTGCACTTTCCGGTACCCGACAAGGACTTCTCCTACGTGCGGCCCGCCTTCGACATCGCACTGGAACCGGTCGAGGGCGACGGCGGTAAGGTCGACGTCGTGGTGAACGCGCATACCCTTGTCAGGGACCTCCTTCTCCAGGCCGACCGGCTCGGCCCCGGCGCCCGCGCCGACCGGGGCCTCACCACCCTGCTGGCCGGCGAACAGACCCGGATCCGCCTCGACGGCTGTGGCGGTGTGACGGAGGACGACGTACGGGCCGCCCTGTTCTGCGTGGACACGAAGTGAGCGGTCCTGCCCGGATCACCATCAAGGACGTCGCGGCCCGGGCCGGCGTCTCCAAGGGCGCGGTCTCGCTGGCGTTCAACCGCAAACCGGGAGTTTCGGAGGCGACGCGCGAGCGCATCTTCGAAGCCGCCCGGGACCTCGGCTGGGCGCCGAACCAGACCGCCCGCAGCCTCTCCAGCCAGCGGGTCGACATCATCGGCCTGGCCCTGTGCCGCCCCGCCCGGCTGCTCGGCCTCGAACCGTTCTACATGGACTTCATCTCCGGAATCGAGAGCGTCCTGGCGGAGCGTTCGTGCTCGCTGCTCCTGAGGCTGGTGCGGGACGTCGACGAGGAGATCGACCTGTACAGAACATGGTGGCGCGGTCAGACGATCGCCGGCGCCATTCTGGTCGACTTCGAGGAGAACGATCCGCGGGTTCCGGCGCTCCAGGCCGTCGGCCTGCCCGCGGTAGCCGTCGGACACCCGTCGTTGACCGGTTCCTTTCCCGCCGTATGGACGGACGACGCCACGGCGATGGCCGAGGCCGTCCGCTACCCGGCCGCCCTGGGGCACCGGCGGCTGGCACGGGTGGGCGGGCCCGCCAGGTTCGGGCACAGCGCCATCAGGACCGCGGCTTTCGCCTCGACCGTACGCGAGTTGGGACTGGAGGAGGGGCGACAGACAGCGACCGGATTCGACGAAAGGGAAGGCGCACGCGCGACCCGGTCCCTCCTCCTGGCCGCTAACCGTCCCACCGCCATCATCTACGACAACGACATCATGGCGGTCGCGGGCGCCGGCGTCGCGGCGGAGATGGGCTTCGTCGTTCCGGATGACGTCTCCCTGCTCGCCTGGGACGACTCCCAGCTGTGCAGGATCACCCACCCGACCCTGTCGGCCATGAGCCACGACGTGCACCACTTCGGTGCGGAGGTGACCCGGACCCTCTTCTCCCTGATCGAGGGCACGCACACCGGATCGCTCCAGGTCCCCACTCCCTCCCTCACCCCGAGAGGATCCACCGCGCCGGCACCCCAGCAGTGAGCCGTCACGGCACGGCCGGCCGGGTGGACACCGGTGCCCTGGTCACCTCCACCGCCGCCCGGATGCCGCCGCCCGTCGGGTGGCGGCCACCGGGGCGGCGGCATCCCGTCAGCGGGGCGCGGCCGTCCTGGTGCGGAAGGTCTGCCGATAGGTCAGGGGCGCCACCCCGATCGTGAGCGCCATGTGCCGGCGCAGGGAGGCGCCGGTGCCGAGGCCGGCCTCCTCGGCGATGCGGTCCACCGGGAGGTCGGTGACCTCCAGCAGGTGGCGGGCGTGTTCGACGCGTTGCCGGGTCAGCCACTGGCCGGGTGTCATCCCGACCTCGTCCCGGAAGTGGCGCGAGAAGGTCCGTACGCTCATCCCCGCGTGCCGGGCCAGTTCGGCGAGCGCGAGGGGGCGGCCGAGGCGGGCCAGGGCCCACTCGCGGGTGGCCGAGGTGCTGCTCCGCGCCTCCTCGGGGACCGGCCGCTCGATGAACTGCGCCTGCCCGCCCTCCCGCCAGGGCGGTACGACGCACAGCCGGGCCACCCGGTTGGCGACTGCGCTGCCGTGGTCGCGGCGCAGCAGGTGCAGGCACAGGTCCACCCCGGCGGCGACCCCGGCGGCGGTGAGGACGCGGCCGTCGTCGACGAACAGCACGTCGGCGTCGACCTGGACCCGGGGGAAGGCGCGCTGGAAGCGCTCCGCCTCGTTCCAGTGGGTGGTGGCGCGGCGGCCGTCGAGGAGACCGGCGGTGGCCAGGACGTAGGAGGCGGTGCACATCGAGACGATACGGGCGTGGGCCGGCAACCGGTCGAGGGCCGCGGCGAGTGCGGCGGGCAGCCAGTCCGCGGCGGTGGGCCCGTCGCCGTCCGGGGCCGGCTCGCAGAAGAAGGGCGGGATGACGAGGGTGTCCGCGGTGGTGAGGACCTCGGCGCCGTGCTCGACCGTAATGCCGAAGTCGGCGCTGGCGCGGACCGGGCCGCCGTCGAGGCTGCAGGTCAGGACTTCGTAGAGCGGGTCGCCGCCGGGGCCCTCGGCCGTGCCGAAGATCCGTACGGGGATGGTCATCTCGAAGGGGTAGACCCCGTCGAGAGCGAGGACGACGACCCGGTGCGTGTGTTCGGCAGTCATGGCCAGATCTTTTCAGATCGTGGCAGTCCGGCCACTCGTTTGGCCGGATCGGGCCGGGCACGCTTGATCACATGACGACGACACAGGCCACGGAAGCCACTCGAACCCCGCACACATCACCGGCCGCACCGGAGCCGGGCCCGCGCCCCACCATGCGGGCCGTCACCCAGGACCGTCTCGGAGGACCCGAGGTTCTCCGCCTCGCCACCGTCGACCGGCCCGAGCCCGGTCCGGCCGAGGTCCTCGTACGGATCCACGCGACGGCGGTCAACCCCACCGACGTCTGGCACCGCGGGACCGGGGGCCTGGCCGGTGCCGACGCGCCGCCCGTCCCGCTCGGCTGGGACCTCTCGGGCACCGTCGAGGCCGTCGGTATCGGCGTCACCCTGTTCCGCCCCGGCGACGAGGTCTTCGGCATGCCGCGGCACCCCGCCCCGGCGGGCACGTACGCCGAGTACGCCACCTCGCCCGCCCGCCACCTGGCCCACAAGCCGGCCGGTCTCGACCACGTCGCGGCCGCCGCACTGCCGCTGGCCGGCCTGACGGCGTGGCAGGCACTGGTCGACACCGCGGACGTGCGGCCGGGACAGCGGGTGCTGGTGCACGCGGCGGCCGGCGGGGTGGGCCACCTGGCCGTCCAGATCGCCAAGTCCCGGGGCGCGTACGTGATCGGCACCGCCGGCGCGGCCAAGCACGACTTCGTGCGCTCGCTCGGCGCGGACGAGGTCGTCGACTACCGCACCACCGACTTCGCCGAGACCGTGACCGGGGTGGACGTCGTTCTCGACACGATCGGCGGCGCGTACGGACCGCGCTCGTTGCGGACCCTGCGTCCCGGCGGCCTGGTGGTCTCGCTCGCCTCCCCGGCCGAGGCCGCGCTGGCCGAGGAGGCCGGCCGGAACGGCGTCCGGGCAGTGTTCCTGGCGGTGGAGGCCGACCGCGCGGGCATGCTGGCCCTCGCCGGGCTCGCCGGGAGCGGTGAGCTGCGCCCGCACATCGCCGAGGTGCTGCCGCTCGCGCGGGTCGGCAGGGCGCACGAGCTCTCCGGCTCCGGCCGCACCAGCGGCAAGATCGTCCTGACCACCGACGCCCACCGCCCGGCCCCCGGGGCGGAGCCGAGGTGACGGCGCGCGTGGTTCCGGCCCCGCCGCCGTGCGGTGCCCGCTCCGGCCGAGGCTCGCGTGCCGGATGCGCGGGGCGCGGTTAGTGTCGAGAAGCGTGCTCGGCGGCCGGGGAGCACGCTTCTCGACCGACAACGGTCATGGGGGCGCCGCTTTCGACATGACGAGGAGTGTGGTCGGTGTGGCCCGGAACCGCCGGTTGATCCTGAGTCCGCCGTCCAGGGTCTGGGACCTGCTGTCCGACGGCCGTCGCTACGGGGAATGGGTCTCGGGAACACAACGGATCACCGACGTGGACCCGCACTGGCCCGAAGTGGGCGCCCGGCTGCGGGTCCGGGTCGGCGCCGGCCCGCTGACCCTCGACGACACCTGTGTCGTCCGCATCTGCGAGCCGCGGCACCGCCTGGAACTGGAGGCGAAGGCGGATCCCTTCGGGGCGGCCCGCATCGCCATGAACCTGATCCCCTGGGGCGAGAACACCCTCTTCCTCCTCGAATGGCACGCCCTGCGGGGGCCGGGCATCCGGATGCACGGACTCCCCGTGGACTACCTCGTCTCGATCCGCAACGGCATGATGCTGACGAAGCTGGCCCGGATCGCGGTGCGCGAGCGTCACGACGGCTCCGGTGACGTCCTCCGGACCGCCCGCAACCCCTGATCGCCCGCCCCGTCCCGCACGAACCGCCGGAGGCGGACGCGTACCGCGTCGGGCCGTTCGATCCAGGGCTCGTGTCCGGTGCCCGGTGCGCGCGGGCAAGACGGGCATGGGGCCCGCTCGACGGAACACCGAACACACCGGCCTCACCGGTGCGACCGGACCTCGCCGGTCGGACGCCCGTACCGGCCACGGAGGCGGGCCGGTACGGGCGGTTCCCGCCGCGACGCCGGGTGCTCAGCCCGCGTGCTGGTCCATCCAGGTCTCGACCTCGTCCGCCGACCTCGGCAGACCCGCCGACAGGTTCTCGTGACCGTCCTCGGTGACGACCAGGTCGTCCTCGATCCGGACGCCGATGCCGCGCCACTCCTCGGGCACGGTCAGGTCGTCCGGCTGGAAGTACAGACCGGGCTCCACGGTGAGCACCATGCCCGGTTCCAGCACGCCGTCGACGTACTCCTCGTTCCTGGCCTGCGCGCAGTCGTGGACGTCCAGGCCGAGCATGTGGCCGGTGCCCGCCATGGTGAAGCGGCGCTGGAGGCCGAGCTCGTACGCCCGGTCGGCCGGGCCCTCGATGAAGCCCCACTCGACCAGCCGGGCCGCCAGATGACGCTGCGCCGCCTCGTGGAAGTCCCGGTACGCGGCCCCCGGCTTGACCGCCGCGATGCCGGCCTCCTGGGCCTCGTACACCGCGTCGTAGACCTTGCGCTGCACGGGGGAGAAGGTGCCGCTGATGGGGAGCGTGCGCGTGACGTCGGCGGTGTAGAGGGTGTGCGTCTCCACGCCCGCGTCGAACAGGAGCAGGTCCCCCGGGCGCACCGGGCCGTCGTTCCTCGTCCAGTGCATGATCGTGGCGTGCTCGCCCGCGGCGCAGATCGAGCCGTAGCCGACGGCGTTGCCCTCCAGCCGGGCCCGGCGGAAGAACGTGCCCTCGATCCACCGCTCGGACGACGCGATCGCCCCGGAGAGGTCACCGACCGCGTCGACGAATCCGCGCACCGTCGAGTCCACGGCCTTGCGGAGCTCGGCGATCTCCCATTCGTCCTTGACGAGCCGGAGGCCGCTGAGCACCTCCTCGAGCTCCTCGTCGCGCTCCTCGTCGGTGGTGACGGCGGCCTCCAGGGACGGGTCGACGCCCCGGACGATCCGGGTCGGCACGCCGGAGGCGGCGGCCAGGTCCTCGGCCGCCCCGCGGACGTCCCGGCAGGGCAGTCCGAGCACGAGTTCCGCCTCGGCGAGGGAGTGGCGCCGCCCCATCCACAGCTCCGCCGTGGCACCGGTCCAGAACTCGTCGTCGTCCCGGCCGTCCCGCGGCAGCTGGTAGCAGTAGGCGTCGTGGCCGCCGTCCGCGCGGGGTTCGAGGACGAGGGCGCCGTCCCGGGCCTGGTCCCCGGTCATGTGCACGTAGCCCGAGTACGGCCGGAACGGGTAGGTGTCGTCGTTGGAGCGGACCTTGAGGTTCCCCGAGGGGACGACGAGGCGCTCGCCGGGGAAGCGCGCGGAGAGCGCGGCACGGCGGGCGGCCGCGTACGGGGCCTGCTCGTCGGGCCGCAGGTCGTGCCGCTCGGTGTCCGCCCACCCCGTCCGCATCAGGGCGGACAGTTCATCGGAGATCCCTGAGTAGAGACCGTTCTTACGGCCTTTCGCCACGGCGTGCACCTTCTTCCGGGTGGGTTTCCTCAGCGGCGAGGGGCGGAGCGGGCCGTACCGACGGGCTGGCCCCCCGGCACGGCCCGGCCCCCTCGCTGCCACCGTTCGGCGGCGGCTCCCGGACGGTATCCCGCCCCGCCCGCACCCGGTGCCCGGAAGTGCCACTGGCACCGATCGGCCACGGCGCCGTCCGGAGCCGCCGACAATGAGGCTCATGGTGAACGTGAGAATTGGCGAGGCCCTCCGGCTGCTGGGCCTCGATCCCGCGGCGATCCGGGTCTACCTGGCACTGCTCGAACTGGCGCCCGCCCCGTTGCGCGAGATCGAGGCCGCGTCCGGTCTGGGCGGTGCGGAACTGGCCGAGGCGTACGGTGCGCTGGTCGCCGCCGGTCTGGCCAGTGCCGCCGATGCGGGCGGGGACGTGGTGGCCCCGGTCCCGCCCGCCGCGGGCCTGGAGATCCTCGCCCGGCACCGGGCGGCCGAGATCGAGGAGTCCCGCATCACCGTCGGGGGCGCGTTCGAGTCGTTCCGGCGGCAGCGGCTCGCCGCGTACAACGACGATCTCGTCGAGGTCGTCACCGGCGAGGCCATCGGCCCCAGGATGCGGCACGCCTGGGCGAGCGCCCGGGAGCAGATCCGGCAGTTCGAGTCACCGCCGTACTTCCTCCTGTCCGAGGCCACGGACGACGCGCTGGCCACGCTCGCCCGCGGGGTGACGCAGCGCGTCGTGTACTCGCGGGAGTCGCTGGAGTACCCGGGCCGTCTGAAGGACGCCATCGAGCCGTGCATCAAGGCCGGTGAACAGGCCAGGGTGCTGCCGTCGGTGCCGGTCAAGCTCCTGATCATCGACGAGGCGTACGCGCTCGTGTCGTTGTCGATCGAGGAGGCCGACGTGCACAACACCATGCTGGTCGTGCAGCCGTGCGGCCTGCTCTCCGCGCTCATCGCCCTGTTCGAGCAGTCCTGGCGAAACGCCCTGCCGTTCCACGGCCGCACCGCCCGGCCCGGCGGCCTGCCGCCCGCCGATCGCCGGCTCCTGTGGCTCCTGGCGGGCGGTGCGAGCGACGAGGTCATCGCCCGTGAGCTGGGAATCAGCCGCCGCACGCTGTTTCGCCGTCTGCAGGTCCTGATGGCCCGGCTGGGGGCCGCGAACCGCTTCCAGATGGCTTTGCAGGCGCAGCGCTCCGGATGGTTGTGACCGGCCCGCCGCCGAAGCACCGGACGGGAAGGGGGGGGGCGGCACGGTATCTGCCCGCAGGGGGAGGCTCAGGAGTGTCCGGCGAGTCCGTCCCAACCCCAGCGGGGAGTCGGGCCCGGGGCGCCCAGATCGTCGTCCGGGGCGCCGGGGTGACACCTGGTCGGTCATGCCTCTCCTCCCGCGGCGGACGTCACGGTCGTCCGCCTGTAGTGCTTCATCTCCTCGATGTCCCCGATGTAGGGGCGTATCGCCGCGAGGAACGGCGGGAAGTGCGGACCGCGGCGGAAGCCCTGTTCGTGCTCCTCCACGGAAGTCCACTCGATGCGCAGGATGTAACGCTCGGGCTCTTCGACGCCGTGGGCGAGTTCGTATCCCAGACTCTGGGGAGCAAGTTCCAGTTGCTTCGCGGCCTGCGCGTAGGCGTCCATGAACTCGGCCCGGCGTGCCGCATCGGGGATCCGGTAGCGGATGTACTCCACGATCGAAGTCTTCTTCTTCTCATCTCGTTGCCGGAAGGGGCCGACCGGTGGGCGCCCCCCGGCCGGGTGTACTACGCGGCCGTGCCGGTGCGCACCGCACGGCCGTGCAGAACGGCGACCGCCGCCACCAGCGCGGCGAGCAGTGCGAGGGCGAGCAGCCCGGGGACGTGCACGACGCCGGCACCGGCGACCGGGCAGAGCGCCCCGCCCAGGAACAGCACCGCGCAGGGGCGGGCGTCGATCCGGATCCGGATCGCGGCCATTCCCGGCAGGAACAGCCCGACGCCACCGCCCAGCGCCCACGCGGACAGCCCGTGCAGCGGCTCCGACAGGTCGTAGTGTTCGGTATCGGCGACCTGGTGCAACAGGCTCTCCACGCCGAGGGCGGTGAGCACGATGCCGCCGACGAGGGGCAGGTGGAGGAAGGTGTACACCTCGCCGGCGAGCCGGGTGCGGGTGTCGCCCCCCGCCGCGAGGCTGCCGGCCTCCGCGTCGGCGCTGAGCTGCCGGAAGTACAGCAGCCACAACGTGGCGGCGATCAGCAGCACCCCGACCGCAGCGGCCAGGACCGGGTACGTCAGCGGGTGGCCGCGGGCGCCGACCCCGACCGCCACGATGGATTCGCCCAGGGCGATGACCACGATCAGGCCGTGGCGTTCGGCGAAGCGCCCGGGCGCGGCCGCCTGCCGGCCCGAGCCGCGCAGGACGTAGATGGCGGCGTAGTCGACGGCGGCCGCGCCCAGCCAGATCAGGATCTGTGTGAGGCCGTTGAAGGAACTGCCCAGCAGCAGAATGAGGAACGGCGGCAGCAGCGAGGTCAGGTGGCCCGCAGCCGGGCGTCCCCGGGGCGGGCGATCCGGTGGGCGACCAGGTGCAGTGCCCGGAAGGCGCCGTAGCACAGCACGAACGCCCGCGGGGCGCTCACGCCGCCGGGGGCGTCCGCGTACACCTCCGGAACGGTGAGCGAAACGGTGAACACACCCGCCCTCACCACCACGAGTACACCGAAGAGCGCGCCGGTGTCGGCCCGTACCACATTGCCCGGCCAGGCGAAGCAGCACCACAACAGGGCGAGCACCACACCGGCGCCGAGCAGTCGCGTGGGTGTCGGGTCCGCCGCCACCAGGGAGGTGACCCGGGTGATGGCATGGACGAAGGCGAGGTCGAAGAAGAGCTCGGCAGACGTCACCCGGTGGCCTTCGCCGCTGGTCACCATCCCGTGACCCTCACGCCGTGCAGTCATGCGCATCCGGCCCGCGTCGTTGCTTCTCCCCCCCCGTACGAGCACGCACGTCACCCGTCACAGGAGAGGACTTCCCGGTTTCCCGAATGGGAGGAATCGGTTCGGGCGGCTATGCGACGAATGGCCTGTCGCACTCCATCGCACTTCCCTCACCGTGCCGCTTCTGCCGAGCCGTTTCTGTGATGATCGCTCCGAACCACGAGGAGGATGCGACGTGATGAACAGTGAGGCGGACGGGGCCGGGGCGGACAGGCCGGGCATGGGCGGTCGTGATGTCCGGTTCCGGCCGGGCGACGTGCTGAAGCTGGAATGCCCGTTCACCGGGACCACGGTCGCCGATGTCTCCCGCTTCCACGTCTCCGTGCGGTGGCCCTGGTCGGAGGTGGACCCGCAGGCGGAGAACTTCGGATGGAACGGCCGGCGGGCGCTTCCGCTGCCCGAGGCCCACGAGTGGGAGCTCTTCCGGACGCGGCCGGCCGAGACCGAGTTGAAGCCGGAGGACACCTGCCGGGTGGGTATCCCCCCGACCGTGGTACACGTCCTGACGGTGCATCACTTCGATCCGCCCCGGGTGACCGGGCGGCTGCCGCGGCCCGCGACCTACTTGGAGGTCCTGCGGCAGGGCGAGACCCATGACCCCGAATTCGAGGACCAGGGCTACGCGTTCGACCCGGCCGGCGACGAACCGATCCGCTTCGAACTGCTCTTCCGCCCCTACGCCTTCCTCGAACCGGGCGACGAGGTCACCGACCGGAACGGGCAGGTCTGGCGGTTCGACGCGGCCTGGGAGTGGCACCCCCTCGACGGAGCGGGATCGGACGCCCCGGCCTGGCCGCTGACGCTGCTCTCCCGCGACGGCGGGCCCACGCCCGATGCGGCGGCCGCGGTCGCCCGGGCGACCGCGGCCGGTGGCCACGCCGAGGAGCTGGAGCGGTGGACCGAACTCACCGGCGCGAGCCCGGTCCCCCAGCAGTGGTGACTCGCCGGGTCCGGACGGGGCCGGGCGGGATCGCCCCGGGAGCGACGTACTTCCTCTGGGGATCCTGGAGTTGACGCTGGATCAGCCCCGTGCCTCGCGGAACCGCTTCACCACGTCGCCCGCGCTCACCGCCAGTACCACCACCGCCGTCACGGTGTAGAAGGACTGCGGGGTCTGCCGGCCACCGTTGACATCGGCCAGGAAGGCCGGGTTGAACAGCTCCTGCCGGTACAGGAGCCACACCAGCGGCAGTGCGAAGGCCGCCTCGGCGCCGACGTTCCAGAGCGCCCGCGAAGGCGTCCACGCCCGCACGGACCGGATCACGTCGAGCGCCACGAGGCCGGCGAGCCCGGCCAGGATCGGCCAGATCCATCCCGACCACAGATCCGGGGCGAGTACGTCGAGGTGGGTGCCGCCGTCGGTCCGGTACGGCTGTGCGGTGTGCTGCCAGACGATCAGGGCGATCAGTAGCGCGTGCCACGCCACCCGGGCGTAGACCGCCGGGTCGCGCTTCTTCGGCGCGACGGGGTCGGGGAGGTCGTCGGGCGTCCAGGTCCGGCCGATCGCGCCGGGCAGCCTGCCGGACCGCTCGATCAGGGCGAACACCACGGTGAGCCAGGCGAGCATCTGGGCGCCGACGACGAGCAGCGTCCCGACCGCCCCGCCGATCACCTCGCCGATGTCCCGGCCGTCCAGTACGTCGAGCACCGCGCCCAGGACGGTGACCGCGGGCAGCACGGTGGACAGCAGGACCGTGAGGAGCCGGGTGTACGTCGGGTAGAGGCCGGGCCCGATCAGTGCGAGCGGCCGGTCGGCGTACCGGGCGGCGAGCCGGACCGGGTCGCCCATCTCGGTGAGCACCTCGCGCTCGGCGGCCTCCGGGGCGGCCGGGTCGCGGGCCTCGACGGTGTCGGCGATCGTGGCGCGCAACTCGTCCGCCACGTCGGCGCGTTGGTCGGCCGGTATGCGCCGGACGACCTCCACCACGTAACGGTCGGTCAGTGTGCCGGTGCCGGCCACCTGTGACTTGCTCAACGGTCCCCCCTGGTCAGTCGTGATATCGAGGTGCAGAGGTCCTGCCACTCGCGCAGCAGTCCGGTGCGGACCCGGGCCCCCTCGGGGCTGACCCGGTAGAACTTGCGCGGCCTGGTCTCCTCGGTGTTCCACTCGCTGATGAGCAGCCCCTGTTTCTCCAGGCGGCGCAGCAGCGGGTAGAGGGTGTTGCCGTCGACGGAGACGCCGGCGTCGCCGAGAGTCTCCAGGAGCGCGTAGCCGTACTGCGGCTCCTCCAGGAGTGCCAGGCAGGCCAGGACGACCGTGCCGCGGCGCAGCTCCTGGGCCTGGCTGAGGATCAGTTCATCGGTGCCCACGCGTCACACGATACTGTGTGCCGCACACTAATGTCGCGTCGCCGGTGTCGTGCCGTGTTCCTGGTGGTACGTCATGGTGCCGATGGCGCCTCACGGTTCCGGCGTCGCGTTGTGGTTCCGGCGTCGCGTCGTTGCTCCGGCGCCGTGTTGTGGTTCCGGTGTCGCGCCGCGGTGTCGATGTCGGGGCGGAATCCCCTCCGCACGCTCCCGCGCACCTCGTCCGTTCGGCAGCTTCTCGCCTTTGTGCAGCGGAACATGACGGCCAGTCACCTTCTCTGACGGTGCTCTCGCGCCGAGTGCCCGGTTTTCGTATGCCGGTGACGGTTTCGTGCTGACATCTTCCTGCAACGCGCTTGCCCCGGTATGGGCGCACTGACTTACATGAAAGCGGTGGGCCCCCACGCATCACGCCTGCCCCGCACACATCGTCGTCGCCACCGACCTCACCACTCCTGGCGGCGGTGTCCGTGTGCGCTCAGCCGACCCCGCCCGGCCACAGGACCTGACCACCTGTCGCCCGGCCAAACAGTCGAGAGTTAGAGGGCGCATGTCTGTCCACGGGGACTCCCTCCTGCCATTGACCGCTGCTCAGGCGGGCATGTTCTACGCACAACGGCTCGACCCGGCCAACACCGTCTACAACGCGGGCGAGTACCTGGAGATCCACGGCGCGGTGGACACGGGGCTGTTCGAGGCCGCGCTGCGACGGGTGGTCGGGGAGGCCGACGCGCTGCGCGTCCGGGTGGTGGAGACCGAGGACGGGCCGCGCCAGTTCGTCGAGCCCGCCCGGGAGTGGCGGCTGGAGGTCGTGGACCTCGGCGGGGAGGCGGACCCGCGGGCCGCGGCCGAGGCCCGGATGCGCGCCTCGCTGGCGCGGACCGTCGACCTGACGGCCGAACCACTGTTCCGCTTCGCGCTGTTCGGGGCCGGACCGGACCGATGGTTCTGGCTGCACCACTACCACCACATCGCCGTCGACGGCTTCACCGTCGCGATGATCGCCCGGCGGGTGGCGGCGGTGTACACGGCACTGGTCGCGGGCGAGGAGGTGCCCCCGACCCCGTTCGCACCGCTGGCCGAACTCGTCGCCCTCGACCAGGAGTACCGCCGCTCCGAGCGGTTCACCGACGACCGCGATCACTGGGTGGCCGAACTGGCCGGCCGGACCGAGCCGGTGAGCATGTCGGGGAAGCGGCCGGGCACGGCCCGGCGGCTCGCCCGGCGCACGGCGCGGCTGGACGCGGCGAGCACCCGCCGGCTGCGGGAGCTGGCACGGGCGGCGGAGGTGCCGTGGCCGGCGCTGGTACCGGCCGCGAGCGCCGCGTACTTCCAGCGGATGACCGGCCAGTCCGAGGTGGTGCTCGGGCTGCCCGTCACCACCCGGCTGGGCAGGGCGGCCAGGTCCGTGCCCGGCATGGTCTCCAACGTGCTGCCGCTGCGGCTGTCGGCCCGCCCGGCAATGACGGTGGCCGAACTGCTGACGCACACCCACGGCCGGATGCGCGCGGCGATGCGCCACCAGCGCTACCGGTACGAGGACCTGCGCCGCGACCTGCGGCTGCTGGAGGACGACCAGCGGCTGATCGGCCCGCAGATCAACATCATGATGTTCGACTACGACCTGCGCTTCGGCCCGCACCGCAGCACCGTCCACAACCTCTGCATCGGCCCCGCCGACGACCTGTCCGTGATCGTCTACGACCGCGGTGACGCCGACGGCCTCCAGATCGACTTCGACGCCAACCCGGACCTGTACCCGGACGAGCTGATCGAGGCGCACCAGGAACGCTTCCTGGCCTTCCTGGACCGGCTCGCGGCGGCCGGACCGCAGGCGCTCGTCGGCCGCATCGACCCGGCCGGCACGGCCGGCCTGCCGGGCACCGCCGCCCCGGTCCGGCACGGCGGTGCGCACGGCAACCTGGCGGAACTGTTCTCCGCGCAGGCCGCCCGGGTGCCGGAGAAGGTCGCCGTCTCCTTCGAGGGAACCGAACTCACCTACGCGGAGCTGGAGGAGCGGGCCAACCGGCTGGCGCACCTGCTGATCTCCCGAGGGGCCGGGCCCGAGGGCTTCGTGGCGCTCGCGGTGCCGCGCTCGGCGGAGATGGTCGTCGCCCTGCTCGCGGTCATCAAGTCCGGTGCCGCGTATGTGCCGTTGGACCCGGACTACCCGGCCGACCGGATCGCGTTCATGCTCGCGGACGCGGCACCGGCCCTGGTCGTGACCGCCGACGGCGGCGACCGGCCCGGGACACCCACCGTGGACCTCGCCGACCCCCGCACCGGGGCGGCGCTCGCCGGCTTCCCGGCGAGCGCGCCCACCGACGCCGACCGCGGCGCACCCCTGACCCCGGCCACGCCCGCGTACGTCATCTACACCTCGGGATCGACCGGCCGGCCCAAGGGCGTCGTGGTCCCGCACGCCAATGTGGTGCGGCTCTTCGACAGCACCCGGCACTGGTTCGGCTTCGACGACGACGACGTCTGGACGATGTTCCACTCCTACGCCTTCGACTTCTCGGTCTGGGAGATCTGGGGCCCGCTGCTGCACGGCGGCAGGCTCGTGGTGGTGCCCCACGCGACCAGCCGCTCCCCGGAACGGTTCCTGCGGCTGCTCGTCGACGAACGGGTGACCGTGCTCAACCAGACCCCGTCGGCCTTCTACCAGCTCATGCGCGCGGACGCCGAGAACCCCGAACTCTCCGCCCGACTGGCCCTGCGCTCCGTGGTGTTCGGCGGCGAGGCACTGGACCTGTGGCGGCTGGGCGACTGGTACGCGCGGCACGACGACACCGCTCCGGTCCTGGCCAACATGTACGGCATCACCGAGACCACGGTGCACGTCTCCCACATCGCCCTCGACGCGGCCGTCGCCGCCGGGGGCCGGGGCAGCGTCATCGGCGGCCCCATCCCCGACCTCGCCGTCCACGTCCTGGACGACGCCCTGCGACCGGTGCCGCCGGGCGTGGCGGGGGAGATGTACGTCTCCGGCACGGGCCTGGCCCGCGGCTACCTGGGCCGCCACGGCACCACCGCCGAACGCTTCGTGGCCGACCCGTTCGGACCGCCCGGCACCCGGATGTACCGGACCGGCGACGTGGCCCGGTGGACCGGCGACGGCAGGCTGGAGTTCGTCGGCCGGGCCGACGCCCAGGTCAAGATCCGCGGCTTCCGGATCGAACCGGGCGAGATCGAGTCGGTGCTGTCCGCACACCCGGCCGTCGCCCAGGTCGCCGTGATCGCCCGCGAGGACCAGCGGGGAGACAGGCGGCTGGTCGCCTACGCGGTACCGGCCGACGGCCGGACCCTGGACGGGCTGCGGGAGTTCGCCGGCCGGTCGCTGCCGGACCACATGGTCCCCTCGGCGGTGGTGCCGATGGACTCCCTCCCGCTCACCGCCAACGGCAAGCTGGACGCCCGCGCACTGCCCGCCCCGGAGTTCACCGCCTCCGGCGGCCGGGGCCCGCGCACCCCGCAGGAGGAGATCCTCTGCCGGCTGTTCGCCGAGGTGCTCGACGTGGCCGGGGTCGGCATCGACGACAGCTTCTTCGACCTCGGCGGCCATTCGCTGCTCGCCACCCGGCTCGCCGGCCGGATCCGCGCCGCCTTCGGCGTGGACGTCGGCATCGCCGCGCTGTTCGCCGCCCCCACGGTGGCCGGTCTCGCCGAGCACGTCGCCCGCGACGGCGACCGGGACAGCTCGCTCGACGTCCTGCTGCCGCTGCGCCCGCACGGCGAACTGCCCGCGCTGTTCTGCGTGCACCCGGCCGCCGGGCTGAGCTGGATCTACTCCGGCTTCCTGCGCCACGTGGAGGCCGAACGCCCGATCTACGGGCTCCAGGCCCACGGTCTGCGGGACGCCTCTGCCGCGCCGGACTCCATCGAGGAGATGGCCGCCGCGTACATCGCCGAGATGCGCAAGGCGCAGCCGTCCGGCCCGTACCACCTGCTCGGCTGGTCCTCCGGCGGCGTGGTCGCCCAGGCGATCGCCACCCGGCTCCAGGAGGAGGGCGAGGAGGTCGGGCTGCTGGCCGTCCTGGACGCCTACCCCGGACTCGAACTGCCACCGCTGGACGAGCAGGAGATCATGGCGACCCTGCTCGACTTCGCCGGTTTCGACCGGCGCCGGCTGGGCCCCGAACCGCTGGAGTTCCAGCGGGTCGTGGAACTGCTGTGGAAACTCGACAGCGCCCTGGCCGGCCTCGGCGAGCAGGACATCACCGCCATGGCCCGCGTCTACGGCGAGGCCGGCGAGCTGATGCGACGGTACCGGCCGCGGCGCTTCACCGGGGACATGCTGTTCTTCGTGGCGACCCTGGACAAGGTCGCGTTCTCCCCGACACCGCAGACCTGGCAGCCGTACGTGGACGGCGAGATCGAGGTGCACTTCGTCGAACGGGCCCACACCGACCTCCTGAAGCCGGCCCCGCTCGCGGAGATCGCCCGGGTGGTGGCCGACCGCCTCGCCGCCACCGGCGAGCCGGCCGCCGGGCGGGAGCCGCGCCCCGAACGGGTGCCGCTCTCCGCCGGGCAGCGCCGGCTGTGGTTCCTCAGCCGCCTGGAATCCGGGCCGTCCTCGCCGGGCACCTACAACGTCCCCTTCGCGCTGCGGCTCTCCGGCCGACTGGACCGGGAGGCGCTGCGGCTCGCGCTGGGCGACGTGGCCCTGCGGCACGAGAGCCTGCGCACCGTCTTCCCCGACGTGGACGGGGTGCCCCACCAGCTGGTGCTGGACTCGCCGGTGGCCACGGCGCCCACGCTCGTGGTCCGCCGCGCCGCCGACGACGAGCTCGTGGAGATCCTGGCGACGGCCGCCGCGACCCGCTTCGACCTGTCGGCCGAGCCGCCGTGGCGTGCCGAACTGATCGAGACGGCACCGTCCGGGACGGCCGACGGCGAACCCACCGAGCAGCACGTGCTGTCACTGGTGATCCATCACATCGCCTGCGACGGATGGTCGTTGGGGCCGCTCACCCGCGACCTCGCCACCGCCTACGCCGCCCGCCGGGCGGGCACCGCACCGCGCTGGACGCCACTGCCCGTCCAGTACGCCGACCACACCCTCCAGCAGCACGGGCTGCTGGGCGCGGAGGACGACCCGGACAGCCGGCTCGCCGGACAACTCGCCCACTGGTCCGAGGTGTTGAGCGGGATACCGGACCGGATCGAGTTGCCCGCCGACCGGCCCAGGCCGCCGGTCGCCTCGCACCGCGGGGACACCGTCGACATCTCCCTGGACAGCGAACTGCACACCCGCATTGCGGAGTTGGCGCGAAGACGAGGAGCCAGCGTCTTCATGGTGCTCCAGGCGGGCCTGGCCGCACTGCTGACCCGGCTGGGAGCCGGCACGGACATCCCCGTGGGCAGCCCCGTCATGGGCCGCCCCGACGAGGCGCTGGAAGACCTCGTCGGCTTCTTCGTCAACACACTGGTGCTGCGGACCGACACCTCCGGCAACCCGGGCTTCGGCGAGCTGGTGGACCGGGTCCGCGAGGCCGACCTGACCGCCTTCGGACACCAGGACGTGCCGTTCGACCGACTGGTGGAGGTGCTCCGGACGCCCCGCTCGCTCGCCCGCCACCCGCTGTTCCAGGTGATGCTGGCCTTCCAGGAGGACCCCGGCACCGAGGTGCGGATGCCCGGCCTCGACGTCCGGCCCCACCCCGTCCCGCGCCGCAGTGCCAAGTTCGACCTCACCCTGGACCTCACCGAACGGCGCGCCGCCGACGGCGCCCCGGCCGGTCTGGACGGCGTACTGGAGTACGCGACCGACCTGTTCGACCGGGACACCGCCGACCTGCTGGCCGCCCGGCTGGTCCGGCTGCTCGACGCGGCCACCGCGGATCCCGGGACGCCACTGGGCAGACTGCCCCTCGACCGTCCCGGCGACCGGCACCAGGTGCTCGTCGAGTGGAACCGCACCGACCGCCCCCTCCCGGCGACCACCGTCCCCGCCCTGTTCGAGCTCCAGACCTACCGCACGCCCGACGCCGAGGCCGTCACCGCGGCCGGCCGGACCGGCGAAGTCCTCGGCTACGCCGAACTCAACGCCCGCGCCAACCGGTTGGCGCACCACCTGATCCGCCGGGGCATCGGCCCCGAGGACTTCGTCGCGGTGTCCATGCCGCGCACCCCGGACCTGGTGGTCGCCGTGCTCGGCGTGCTCAAGGCGGGCGCGGCCTACCTACCGGTCTCGCCCGACCACCCGGCCGACCGGGTCGCGTTCATGCTCGCGGACGCGGCACCCGCCCTGGTCCTGACCGACCTCGCGGACCTGCCGACGGCCCACCTGCCCGACCACAACCCGACCGACACCGAACGCGTCCGGCCACTGCTGCCGCAGCACGCCATGTACGCCATCCACACCTCCGGCTCCACCGGCCGGCCCAAGGGCGTGGTGGTCTCCCACGCCTCGGCGGTGGACCTGGCCCTGTGGGCGGGGCAGGCGCTAGGCCCCGACGCGCTGGCCCGCACCCTCTTCTCCACCTCGCTCAACTTCGACGTCTCCGTCTTCGAACTGTTCGGCACCCTGCTCGCGGGCGGCCGGGTCGACATCGTCCGCGACCTCACCGCACTCCTCGACCGGCCGGACGGGCCCTGGACGGGCACACTGATCAGCGGCGTCCCCTCGGCGGTGGCACCGATCCTGGCCCAGTCGCCCCCGCCCGCCGAAGCGGGCACCGTCGTCCTGGCCGGCGAGGCACTGCCCGCCCACCTGGTCCACGACATCCGCGCGGCGCTCCCCGGCGTCCGGATCGCCAACATCTACGGCCCCACCGAGGCCACCGTGTACGCCACGGCCTGGTACGCCGACCCCGGCCTCGACGTCGACACGGCACCGCCGATCGGCCGGCCCGTCACCAACACCCGCGCCTACGTCCTGGACGCGGCGCTGGAACCGGTGGTCGTCGGAAGCACCGGCGAGCTGTACCTGGCCGGGGCCGGCCTGGCCCGCGGCTACCTGGGCCGTCCGGGACTCACCGCGGAACGGTTCGTCGCCAACCCCTTCGGCGCCCCCGGCGAGCGGATGTACCGCACCGGGGACCTGGCCCGCTGGACCGCGGACGGCGAGATCGAATACCTCGGCCGCACCGACAGCCAGGTGAAGGTCCGCGGCTTCCGCATCGAACCGGGCGAGATCGACGCCGTGCTGGCCGGGTTCCCCGGGGTGCGCGAGGCCGCCACCCTCGCCCGCGAGGACCGGGCGGGCATCAGACGGATCGTCTCCTACGTGGTGGGGGACCCCGAAAACCCCCTCGACACCCAGGAGTTGCGCGCCCACGCCGCTGCGAAACTGCCCGACTACATGGTCCCGGCCGCCTTCGTGGAACTGGAGCGGATGCCGCTCGGCCCCAGCGGCAAACTGGATCGGGCCGCGCTGCCGGAGCCGCAGCTCGCCGCCCCCTCGGAGCAGACCGCCGGCACCGACGCGGAGCGGCTGCTCTGCGGCCTGGTCGAGGAACTGCTCGGACTGCCGCACGTCGGCCCCGACGACCACTTCTTCACGATCGGCGGCGACAGCATCGTCTCCATCCAGCTGGTCAGCCGGGCCCGGAAGGCGGGGCTGCTGATCACCCCGCGCGACATGTTCCAGCAGGACAGCATGGCCGCGCTGGCCGCCGTCGCCCGCCCCGTCGACACGGTGGACGCGCTCGCCGACGCGGCCGACATCGGCACCGGCGAGATACCGGTACCGCCGATCGTGCACTGGATGCGCGAACGCGGCGGCCCGTCCGCCGGGTTCACCCAGTCGATGCTGCTGCGCGTCCCGGCCGACCCCGGCCCCGACCGGCTGACCGCGGCCCTCCAGGCGGTGCTCGACCACCACGACGTCCTGCGGCTGCGCCGGACGTACGCGGCCAACGGCAGCGGCTGGACGCTCACCGCCCAGGAACCCGGCACCCTGGACGCGGCCGACTGCCTGCTGCGGGTGGACGTCTCCGCGGTCCCGGCCGACCAGCTGGACTCCGTGATCGACGGCCACGCCGCGGAGATCCGGCTCGTGCCCGACGAGGGCCGGATGATCCGGCTGGTGTGGTTCGACGCCGGACCCGGACGGCCCGGACTGCTGCTGGCGGTCGCGCACCACCTGGTCGTCGACGGCGTGTCCTGGCGCATCCTGGTGGCCGACCTCGCCGCCGCCTGGAACACCGGCGACGGCTCGGCCCTCACCCCGGTGCGCACCTCCTACCGGCGCTGGGCGCAGCACATCGCCGCCCTGGCCCACGAACCCGCGCTCCAGGCCGAGCTGCCGACCTGGCGGGCCGTGCTCGCCGGCCCCGACCCGCTGCTCGGCGAACGCCCCCTCGACCGGACCCGGGACGTGCTGGGCACCTCGCGCCACCTGGTGGCCACCCTCCCGGCGGAGGCGACGGCGCCCCTGCTCGGCACCCTGCCGACGGCGTTCTCCTGCGGCGTCGACGACGTGTTGCTCACCGCGTTCGCCGCGGCGCTCGCGGACTGGCGGCGCCGGCTGGGCCTCGGTGCCGGCACCGAGGTGCTGCTCGACCTGGAGGGCCACGGCCGGGACACCGCCGAGTCCCTGGACGTCTCCGGCACCGTCGGCTGGTTCACCACCCTCCACCCGGTGCGGGTGGACGCGGGAGCGACGGCGCCCGAGGACGGCGACGCGCTCGCCCGCAGCCTGAAACAGGTCAAGGAACAACTGCGCGCGCTGCCCGGCAAGGGCCTGGGCTACGGGCTGCTGCGCTACCTGGACCCCGAGGCCGGACGGGAGCTGTCGGCGCTGCCCGCCCCCCAGATCGGCTTCAACTACCTGGGCCGCTTCCCCGCGGCGCAGGACGCCGACTGGGCCATGGTGATCGGCGACGACGCCCTGTCCGGCGCCGCCCGCGGCGTCGACCCCGACATCCCGCTGGCCCACCTGCTGGAGTTCAGCGCCCTGGTCGAGGACGGCGCCGAGGGGGCCCGGCTGTCCGTGGTGACCGCCTGGCCGTCCGCCCTGCTGCCCGAGTCCGACGTCCGCGACCTGGTGGACACCTGGCTCCGGGCGCTCACGACGCTGGCCCGGCACGCCGAACGGCCCGACGCCGGCGGCGTCACCCCCTCCGATCTGTCGGTGGCCATGAGCCAGGACGAGATCGACGAATTCGAGATCGACCTGCTCAGCGATTGGGAGTCCTGATGAAGCCCCGCCTGGTGGACGTACTGCCCCTGTCTCCGGTGCAGGAGGGACTGCTCTTCCACTCGATGTACGACGACGGCACCGACGTCTACACCGTGCAGCTCGCCTTCGACCTGGAAGGACCGCTGGACGTCGACCGCCTCACCGGGGCCGCCACCCGGGTGATCAACCGGCACGACAGCCTCCGCACCGCGTTCCGCCAGCGCAGGAGCGGCGAATCGGTGCAGGCCGTGCTCAGCGAGGTACCGGTCAAGGTCGTCGAGCACGACCTGTCCGGACTGGAGGGGGCCGCCCTGGAGGAGGAGCTCGACCGGCTGGCCGACGAGGACCGCACCCGGCGGTTCGCCCTGGACCGCCCGCCGCTGCTGCGCCTGACCGTCGTGCGGACGGGCGGGGAGCGCTGCCGGCTGCTGCTCACCAACCACCACATCGTGCTGGACGGCTGGTCGACCGCGATCCTGGTCGGCGAACTCTTCGCGACCTACGCGGACCCCGCGACGAAACCGGCCCCGGCCACGCCGTACCGCGACTACCTGGACTGGCTGGCCGGGCAGGACCGGGACGCCGCGGTGGCGGCCTGGCGGGAGACGCTGGACGGGGTCACCGGACCCACCCTGGTCGCCCCGGCGGACCCGGAACGGACCGCGGTGGTGCCGAGCAAGCTCGTGGTCACCATGACCGAGGAGGAGACCACCGCCCTGGTCGCCTCCGCACGGAGCCTCGGACTCACCCTGAACACCGTCGTCCAGGGCGTGTGGGGCGTGCTCGTCGGCGAGTTGACGGGCAGTCAGGACGTGGTGTTCGGCACCACCGTCTCCGGCCGGCCCCCGGAGCTGCCCGGCATGGAGTCCATGGTCGGACTCTTCGTGAACACCGTGCCGGTACGGGTGCGCACCCGCGCCGACGAACCGCTGGCCCACCTGCTCCGGCGGGTCCAGGACGAGCAGGTGCGCCTGCTCCCGCACCAGCACCTGGGGCTCAGCAGCATCCAGAACCTGGTGGGCACCGGCGAGCTGTTCGACACCAACATGGTGCTGGAGAACTACCCCGTCGACCCCGACGCCCTCCAGGGCACCATCGGCGACGACCTGCGCATCCTCGGCCTGGAGGGGCGCGACGCCGCGCACTACGTACTGACCTTCTTCGCCGCGGTCGTCGAGGGCCGGATGCACCTGCGCCTCGACTACCGCCACGACCTGATCGACGGCGAGAGCGCACGGGGCGTCGCGGACCGCGCCCGGCGGCTCCTGGAGACCTTCGCCGCCGAACCCGACCGCCCGCTGGGCGCCGCCCGGGGGCCGGCCCCCGCCGAGCGGCACCGGGTGCTGCACGCGTGGAACGACACCGCGAACCCGCTGCCCGACCGCTCGCTGCCGGAACTCTTCGCGGAGCAGGTGGCCCGCACCCCCGACGCGATCGCGGTCGGCTTCGGGGACGAGGAGATCACCTACGCCGAACTGAACGCCCGAGCCAACGCCCTGGCGCACCGGCTGACCGGGATGCGCATCCGCCCCGAGGAACCGGTGGCGATCCTCCAGGACCGCTCCGTCGACCTGGTCGTCTCCGTCCTGGGCGTGCTCAAGGCGGGCGGTGCGTACGTACCGCTGGACGACCGCTACCCGACCGAACGGCTCACGCACATCCTCAACGAGACCGGCACCGGCGTCGTGCTGGCCGACGCCGCCCATGTGAGCGGTGAACTCACCGGCGTGGTGACCCTGGTGGTGGGCGGCGAGCCGCACGACGACGCCATCACCACCGACCCCGAACCGGTGCCGCACAGCGGCCAGTTGGCGTACGTGATGTACACCTCCGGCTCCACCGGGACGCCCAAGGGCGTCGGGGTGACCCACCGCGACGTCGCCGCGCTGGCCCGGGACCGCTCGTTCGGGACCGGGGCGCACCGGCGGGTGCTGCTGCACTCCCCGCAGGCGTTCGACGCCGCCACCTACGAACTGTGGGTGCCGCTGCTGTCCGGCGGCCGGGTCGTGGTCGCCCCGCCCGCCGAGCTGGACATCCCGACCCTGGAAGAGGTCATCGCCCGGCACCGGGTCACCGGACTGTGGCTGACCGCGGGCCTGTTCCGGCTCCTCGCGGAGGAGAAGCCGGGCGCCCTGGCCGGAGTGTCCGAGGTGTGGACCGGCGGCGACGTCGTCCCCGCCGAGTCCGTCCGACGGGTCTTCGCACACTGCCCCGGCCTGGTGCTGGTGGACGGCTACGGGCCCACCGAGACCACCACCTTCGCCACCCGGCACCGCCTGGAGCCGGACGCCGAGGTACCCGCATCGGTGCCGATCGGCACCCCGCTGGACAACATGCGGGTCTACGTACTGGACGCCGGACTGCACCCCGTACCGGTCGGCGCGGCGGGCGAACTGTACATCGCGGGCGCGGGGGTGGCGCGCGGCTACCTCGGCCGGCCCGGCGCCACCGCCGAACGCTTCGTCGCCGACCCCTTCGGGCCGCCCGGCGGCCGGCTGTACCGCACCGGTGACCTCGCCCGCTGGAACCCCGCGGGCGAGATCGAGTACCTGGGCCGGGCCGACGACCAGGTGAAGATCCGCGGCTTCCGCATCGAACCGGGCGAGATCGAGGCCGCCATCGCCAGGAGCCCGCAGGTCGGCCAGGTCGCCGTGGTGGTGCGCGAGGACCGGCCGGGCGACAAACGGCTGGTGGCCTATCTGGTGCCGGCCGCCGAGCGCGACGAGGCCACCGAACTCGAAGCGGTCTCCGAATGGTCCGACCTCTACGACAAGATGTACACCGAGCACGCCGCGACAGGAGGCTTCGGCGAGAACTTCGGCGGCTGGAACAGCAGTTACACCGAACGGCCCATCCCGCTCGACGACATGCGCGCATGGCGCGACGACACCGTCGAGCAGATCCGCGCCCTGCGCCCCCGCCGGGTCCTGGAACTCGGCGTCGGCAGCGGCCTGCTCCTCGCCCCGCTGCTGCCGCACGTCGAGGAGTACTGGGGCACCGACCTGTCCCCGGTCGCCGTCCACAACCTGGAACGCGCCCTGGAACGGCACGGCCGGCACACCGACCGGGTCACCCTGCGCACCCAGCCCGCACACGACTTCGACGGATTGCCCAGGGGCCACTTCGACACCGTCGTCATCAACTCCGTGGTGCAGTACTTCCCGCACGCGGAGTACTTCACCGACGTACTGCGCCGGGCCGTGGAACTGCTCGCCCCCGGCGGCGCCGTCTACGCGGGCGACATCCGGGACCTGCGCCTCCAGCGCGCCTTCCAGACCGGGGTCCGGCTGGCCGGGGCCGAACCCGGCACGGACGCCGGAGCCCTGCGCACCGCGGTCGACCGGGGCGTCCGGGCCGAGAACGAACTGCTCCTCGCCCCCGAGTACTTCGCCGCGCTGCCGTCCGTGATCGACGGCATCGGCGCCGTCGACATCCAGCTCAAGGGCGCCTCGTACCACAACGAACTGAGCCGCTACCGGTACGCGGCCGTACTGCGCAAGGATCCGGTGGACCCCCTGTCGGCCGCCGACGCCCCCACCGTCGCCTGGGGCGCGCAGGTGCGCGACGTCGAGGAGGTCGCCGCCCGGCTCGCCGACGGCCCCGAACTGCTCCGGGTGACCGCCGTCCCCAACGCCCGGACCGCCCCCGAGGTCCGCGCGATGCGCGCGCTGGACTCGGGCGCCGACGCCGAGGAGGTGCGCCGCGCCCTCACCGAAGGACCGGCCGCGATCGAACCGGACGCCTTCCGCGCCCTCGCCGCCCGGCACGGCTACCGGGCCCACCTCACCTGCTCCGGACCCGAGGCACTGGACTCCTTCGACGTGGTGCTGGTCGCCGACGCATCGGCCGACCGGCCCCTGCACGGCACCTGCCCGGCCCCGCCCGACGGCCCGGCGGCCCACGCCAACACCCCGGTGACCGTCCGCGACCTCGCCGGAAACGTCCGCGAGCTGGTGCGCGACCGGCTGCCGGAATACATGGTGCCGACCGCGTTCGTCACCCTCGACGCACTGCCGCTGACCCCCAACGGCAAGGTGGACCGCAAGGCGCTGCCCGCTCCCGACTTCGCCGCCGCCACCGGCGGGCGCGGCCCCGACACCGCCGTCGAGGAAACCCTCTGCCGGCTCTTCGCCGAGGTGCTGCGACTGCCCGCGGTCGGCGTGGACGACAGCTTCTTCGACGTGGGCGGCGACAGCATCTCCTCCATCCAGCTGGTCAGCCGGGCCCGCAAGGAGGGACTGGTCTTCACCCCGCGCGACGTCTTCACCCGGAAGACCGTCGCCGGCCTCGCGGCACTGGCCGCCGCGGACACCGACCGCGCACCCGTCGTCGCCGAGCACTCGGACGCGGGCATCGGCGAGCTGCCGCCGACCCCGATCATGCACTGGCTGCGCGAACTGGACGGCCCGGTCGACGGATTCAGCCAGTCCATGCTGGTGACCACCCCGGCCGGACTGGAGAGCGGCCCCCTGACGACGGTCCTCCAGACGCTCCTCGACCACCACGACGCCCTGCGGCTGAAACTGACCCGCCGGGACGGGCACTGGTCGCTCGAAGTGGCACCGCGCGGCGCGGTCCAGGCCGCCGCACTGCTGCGCCGCGCCCCGCTCGCCGACCTCGACCGGGAGGCCGCGGCGGCCCGCGACCGACTCGCCCCCGACGACGGGGTGATGGTGCAGGCGGTCCTGTTCGACACCCCCGACGGGGAACCCGGCCGACTCCTCCTCGTACTCCACCACCTGGTCGTCGACGGGGTGTCCTGGCGGGTGCTGCTGCCCGACCTGGCCGAGGCATGGCAGGCGGTGGCCGCGGGCCGCACCCCCGCGCCCGGACCCGTGCCCACCTCGCTGCGCCGCTGGTCCCAGGGCCTGACCGAGGCCGCCCGCACCCGGACGGACGAACTCCCCTTCTGGCAACGGACCCTGGCGGAGCCCGACGCCCCGCTCACCGACCTCCCGCTGGACCGGGCCCGGGACGTGGCACGCACCGCGAACACCCTCTCCCTCACCCTGCCGCCCGAGGTGACCGGACCGCTGCTGACCACGCTCCCCGCCGCCTTCCGGGCCGGGGCCAACGACGTACTGCTCACCGCCCTCGCCCTGGCCGTCACCGACTGGCGGCGGCGCCGCGGCGGCGACGACGGCGCACTCCTCGTGGACCTGGAGGGCCACGGCCGGGAACCGGTGATCGACGGCGTCGACCTCTCCCGCACCGTCGGCTGGTTCACCAGCATGTGGCCGGTCCGGCTGGACCTGACCGGGACGGACACCGCGGCCGCGCTGGACGGCGGCCCGGAGGCGGGTGCCGCCCTGAAGCGGATCAAGGAACAACTGCACGCGGTGCCCGACAACGGCATGGGATACGGGCTGCTGCGCCACCTCAACGAGGACACCTCAGGCCCCCTGGCCGAACTCGCCCGCACCGCACACCCGCAGATCGCCTTCAACTACCTGGGCCGGCTGCCCGCTTCCGCCACTGCCGACGGGACACCCGGCGAGTGGGCCCCGGCACCCGAATCGGGCGTGCTCGGCGGCGGCGGTGACGGCGACCTGCCCCTGGCGCACGCGCTCCAGATCAACGCGCTGACCGAGGACCACCCCGACGGACCGCGCCTGTCCGCCACCCTCGCCTGGCCCCGGGCCCTGCTCGGCGAGCCGGACGTCCGCGACCTGCTCGACACCTGGGAACGGGCGCTGACCGCCCTGGTGCGCCACGCCGGGGCGCCCGGCGCGGGCGGACTCACCCCGGGCGACCTGCCCCTGGTGTCCCTGACCCAGCGGGAGATCGAGACGTTCGAGGCCCGGTTCCCCGAACTGGTGGACATCGTCCCGCTGGCACCGCTCCAGGAGGGCCTGTTCTTCCACGCGGGCTTCGACGAGAGCGCCCATGACGACTACATCGTCCAGACCTTCTTCGACATCGAGGGCGGGCTGGACACCACCGCGCTGCGCGAGGCCGGCCGCGCCCTGCTCGCCCGCCACGCCAACCTGCGCTCCGCGTTCTGCCAGCGCACCGGCGGCGCGGTCCAGGTGGTCCTCCCCGAGGTCGAACTCCCCTGGCGGGAGCTGGACCTGAGCGGGCTGAGCGAGGAGGACGCCGCCGAACGGTTCGAGCAGACCGCGACCGCCGACCGCGCCACCCGCTTCGACCTCGCCCGGCCCCCGCTGATCCGGCTGATGGCGATCCGGCTGGGCGACGGGCGCCACCGGATCGTGCTCACCAACCACCACATCCTGCTGGACGGCTGGTCCATGCCGCTGCTGGTCGCCGAACTGTTCCGGCTCTACACCCACCGGACGCTCGGCGCCGCCGCCCCGCCCGCCCCCACCCCGTACCGGGAGTTCCTGTCCTGGGTGGCCGGACGCGACGCCGCCGCGGCCCGCACGGCCTGGGCGAAGGCCCTGGACGGGCTGGAGGGGCCGACGATACTGGCGCCCGCCGGACCGGCCGGCCGGAGCGCGGTGCCCGAGCAGGTGATCGTCGGCATCACCACCGGGCTGACCGACGCGCTGACCGCCCGCGCCCGCGAACTGGGCGTGACGCTCAGCACCGTCCTCCAGGGCGCCTGGGGACTGCTGCTCGCCGCCCTGTCCGGACGGGACGACGTGGTGTTCGGCGGCACCGTTTCCGGACGGCCCGCCGAGATCCCGGGCATCGAGTCGATGGTCGGCCTGTTCATCAACACCCTGCCGGTACGGGTACGGATCGAGCCGGCCGAGACCCTGGGCGAGCTCCTCGGCCGCCTCCAGGCACAACAGGCCGAACTCCTCGACCACCAGCACATCGGCCTCACGGAGATCCAGCAACTCACCGGCTGCGCACCGCTGTTCGACACGATCACGGTCCTTGAGAACTATCCGCTCGACGCCGAGGCGATGCGCGAACCGGCCCCCGGCCTCACCATCGGCGCCGTGGACGGCCGGGACGCCACCCACTATCCGCTGACCCTGGCCGGACTCCCGGGCGAGGAACTGCACCTGCGCCTGGGCTACCGGTCCGACCTGTACGGCGAGTCCGAGGCCCGGGACCTGGTCGCCCGCCTGATCCGGGTCCTCACCCGGATCGCCGAACGGCCCGATGCCCCGGTGGCCGCCCTCGACCTGCTCGTCGACGGCGAGCGCGACCGGCTGCTGTACGGCTTCAACGCCACCACCATCGAACTGCCGCCCGCGGGCACGGTCCACGACACGTTCGCCCACCAGGTGCTGCGCACGCCCGGCGCGGTCGCGGTGCGCTGCGGCGGGCGCGACACCTCCTACCGCGAGCTCAACATCCGCGCCAACGCGCTGGCCCACCGGCTGCGCTCGACGGGCGTCGTCACGGGCGACCGGGTCGCGGTGCTGCAGAACCGGTCCGTGGACCTCGTGGTGTCGCTGCTCGCGGTGCTGAAGGCGGGCGGCGCCTACGTCCCGCTGGACGACCGCTACCCCGTGGAACGGTCCCGGCGCGTCATGGCGGACACCGGCGCGCGGGTGCTGCTGGTGGACGCGGCGCACGCCGAGCCGGGGTTCGAGCACGGGGCCCGGGTCCTGCGGGTGGACGAGGGGACGGACGGCGCGCACTACGACCTCGGGGTGCCGGTGCGGGCCGACCGGCTCGCGTACGTGATGCACACCTCCGGCTCGACCGGCGAGCCCAAGGGCGTCGCCGTCACGCACGCCGACATCATCGCGCTCGCCTACGACCGGGCGATCGCCCCGATCGCGCGCAGGCGGGTCCTGGTGCACTCGCCGCAGGCGTTCGACGCGGCCACCTTCGAGATCTGGGCACCCCTGCTGTCCGGCGGGACGGCGGTGCTGGCGCCCAGCGGCGATCTGGACCTGGCGGACCTGCGGGACGTGCTGCTGGAGGAGCGGATCGACACCGCGTTCCTCACCTCCGGACTGTTCCGGCTGCTGGTGCAGGAGCACCCGGAGGCCCTCGCCGGAGTCCGGGAGGTGATCTCGGGCGGCGACTCGGTCCCCGCCGAGAGCGTGCGCAGACTCCTCGAACACTGCCCGGGCACCGTGTTCAGCCACGCCTACGGGCCCACCGAGACGACCACGTTCGCGACCCTGCACCGGATCGCCATGACCGAGGACATCGGCCGCACCCTGCCGATCGGGCGCCCGCTGGACAACATGCGCGCCTACGTCCTGGACTCCGCCCTGCGCCCCGCCCCGATCGGCGCGCCGGGCGAGCTGTACCTGGCGGGCGCGGGCGTGGCACGCGGCTACCTGGACCGGCCCGGCCCGACGGCCGTACGGTTCGTGGCCGACCCGTACGACCCGACGGGTCGCCGGATGTACCGGACCGGCGACGTGGTGCGGTGGAACGCGCGTGGGGAGCTGGTGTTCGTCGGCCGGGCCGACGACCAGGTGAAGGTCCGCGGCTTCCGCATCGAGCCGGGCGAGATCGAGGCCGTGCTCGGCCGGGTCGAGGCGGTCGAGCAGGTGACGGTCCAGGTGCGCGAGGACCGCGCCGGCGACAAGCGCCTGGTCGCGTACGCGGTGTTCGACCCGGCGCTGCCCGTCGAACGGCGCCCGGACCTGCGGGAGGCCGCCGCCCGCACCCTGCCCGCCTACATGGTGCCCTCGGCCGTCGTCGCCCTGGACGCGCTGCCGGTGACCACGAGCGGCAAGGTCGACCGGCGCGCGCTGCCCGCGCCCGGGGCCGGGGCCGGGGACGGCCGGGCACCGTCGACCGAGACCGAGCGCGTGATGTGCGAACTGTTCGCGCAGGCGCTCGGGGTCCCGGAGGTCGGCGCGGACGACCAGTTCTTCGAGACCGGCGGGAACTCCCTGCTCGCGGCGGGCCTGATGGTCCGGGTCCGCGAGACGTTCGGCTGCGAACTCTCGGTACGGGCACTGTTCGAGGCACCGACCCCGGCGGCACTGGTGGCCCGCCTCGACGGCTCCGGCGGCGCCGACACCTCGCTGGCGGTGGTCTTCCCGCTGCGCGCGGCGGGCGAGCGGGAACCGGTGTTCTGCGTCCACCCGGGCGCCGGCCTGGGCTGGCCGTACTCGGGGCTGCTGCCCGAGCTGGCGGGCCACCCCGTGTACGCGGTGCAGGCCCGCGGCCTGACCGAACCGGACGCCCTGCCGGAGACCGTCGCGGAGATGGCCGCCGACTACGTCGAGCAGATCCGCAAGGTCCGGCCCACCGGCCCCTACCACCTCCTGGGCTGGTCCTTCGGAGGCATCGTCGCGCAGGAGATCGCCGTCCAGCTCCGGGAGGCCGGCGAGGAGGTCGGCCTGCTGGCCATGATGGACGCCTACCCGCACCCCTACGAGGGCGAGTACGAGCCGGTCACCGATCCCGCACAGGTCCTGGAGATGATGCTCGACTTCGTCGGCCGGGACCGCGCGGCGGCGGGGGAGGGGCCGCTGACACCGGCCGGGGTGGTGGAGGTCCTGCGCCAGGGCCACAGCAGCCTGGCGGACCTCACCGAGCAGCACGTCGCCGCGATGAGCCGGGTGATGGTGAACAACATGCGGCTCGCGGCACACGCCCGGCCCCGGCGGCTGGAGGGCGACGTGCTCTTCTTCGTCGCCACGGTGGAGCGGGCGGGCCTGCACATCGACGACTGGCTGCCGTACGTTGACGGCACCATCGAGATCCGCCAACTCCACTGCCGGCACAGCGAGATGACGGCCCCCGAGCCACTGGCCGCCATCGGCCGGCTGCTCGCGGAGCGGCTCGGCACCGGCATCGGCACCGACGAGGAAGGCCAGTCATGAACGAGCGTCCGCAGGACACCGGAACCGGCGGCGGACACCCCGGCACGGACGACGACGCCTCCCCGGCGACGGGCTCCGCCGGCGGGCCGGAGCGGCCCGTCCTGGACGAGCTGGTCCCGCGCTGGGACCGCGGCGAGCGCCACCGGCTGCGGGTGGACGCCCCCGCGGCGGCGGTGATCGACGCGGCCGACGGCCTGACCTGGGGCGAGGTGCCGAGCTTCCGCCTGGTCATGCGCCTGGCGGGCCTGGGCCGTACGCCCTTTCCCAAGGACGGCCGGGTGCTCGACATGTTCCTGGACAACGGCTTCCGGATGCTGCACCGCTCCGAGAGCCAGCTGGTGATCGGCGGGATCCAGCGCATCTCGCGCCGGCAGCCCATCGTCCCCATGGGGGACGACCCGGCGAAGGAGTTCCGCGACTTCGAGGCACCCGCCCACATCCTGACCTCCTTCGACTTCCGGTTCTCCGAGGGGGTGCTGACCACCGAGACCCGGGTGCGCTGCACCGACCGCAGGGCGCGACGGCTGTTCGCCGCGTACTGGCTGCTCATCCGGGCCGGCAGCGGCGGCATCCGCCACGTCTGGCTGCGCGGGGTCCGCCGCCGCGTCCGGGCCCGCGCGGCCGGGACGGGCTGAGGGACCGGCCCACGGGAAGGGCACGGAGCGAAGGGAACAGCGGGAAGGGAACCGGCCGGCCGGCTACCGCAGGACGAAACCGGTGCCGAGGTCGTCCGCGGGATCGAGCTCGAAGCGGTGCTCGCCGGTCCGGTACGCCGTCCCCGTGACCTCCGCGACGACGGCCGGGCGGCCGTGGGCGGTCAGCTCCTCGACGATCCGCGCGTGGAATCGGGTGCCGACGATCGAGTCGTGGACGAGGGTCCGGCCCGGTACGAGGCGACCGGTCGCCGCGAGCACGGCGACGCGGGAACAGGTGCCCGAACCGCACGGGGAACGGTCGACCTGGCCGTCGGCGAAGACGGTGACGTTGCGCTGGTGCGGGTTGCCGTCCTCGTCGTCGCCGAGGTCGTCGTACAGGATGGTGCCGTAGATGCCGCTGAGCCGGTCGTCGACGGGGTGCCGGGCGTACTCGGTGTCGTTCAGCGCCCATTTGACCTCGCGCCCGATCGCGATGAGGTCGGAGTAGTGCTCGGGGGTGACGGCCAGCCCCGCACCGGCCGCGTCCAGATGCGCGTAGATGGCACCGCCGTAGGCGACGTCGACGACGACGTCGCCGCGGGACGTGGCGACGGTGACGCGCTCGGCGAGCCGGTAGCCGGGGACGTTGACGAAGTCGACCCCGGTGATCCGCTCGCCCTCGGTGCGCACGCGCAGGGTGACCCGGCCCGAGGGCACGTCGATGACGACCGTGGTGACGCCGGAGGGGTCACGGGGGACACGGCCGGTCTGCACGGCCCAGACGGCGAGCGCGATGGAGCCGTGGCCGCAGGCCGTCGAGAAGCCGTCCTTGTGCCAGAACAGCACGCCGAAGTGGGCGCCCTCGTCGTCGGGCGGGGTGATGAACCCGCCGTACATGTCGGCGTGCCCGCGGGGTTCGAGGCACAGCAGCTTGCGCAGGCCGTCCACCTCGGGGTCGCCGATGGCGAACATCCGGCGCTCGGCGACGGTGGCCCCCTCGATGGCGGCCGGCGGCTCGGGGACGACGCGGAACGGTTCGCCACCGGTGTGGTAGTCGACGGTGCGTACCTGACGGATGGTCATGAGGTCCTCCTCGATCCGGACGCCGGTGCCGCGCGGGCCCTCGGGCACGGTGAGGTCCTCCGGGCGGGCCGCGCCGCTCCCTCGCCCCGTTCGGCGACGGCTCCCGGACGATATCCCGCACCGCGCCCGCCCGGTGCCCGGAAGTGCCACTGGCACCGATCGGCCGGAGCCCGGGCCGGGACACCGCCGCGCACGGGCCCGCCCCGGCTGTCGTACCCGGACCGTAGGGTGGATTTCCTGGTCGGAATTCGGGAGGAACGGGCCCCATGGAAGCAGCCACCGCACGGTTCATCGAGGAGTCCACGGCCCTGCCGCCCGCGGCGCTCGCCGCGCTGTACGAGGAGTTCCTCGACCGCCGGAGCTCCGGCGGCCGCGACGCCGGCCGCGCGACCAGGGTCTCCGCGTCGGAGAACTCCGCGATCGAACGCGCCGTCAGCACCGCCCTCCTCCGCCGCACCGACGAACTGGACGCCTTCCGCCCGCACCTCCGCTTCGACGTCAAACCCATCTGCGCGATAGCCGCGCGCGCCGTCTGCAAGCGCGCAAAACTGACGGAGGACCAGTACCGGGTGCTGCTGGACCCGTTCGCGGCGGCGGGAGTCACGGTCCCGGGGCGGTGAGCACGGGAACCACGACCACCGCCCCGGCGGGACGTACGGGGGAGCGCTGCCGTGCCGCCACGTACTGACCCGCCCGGGGGCGCGCGCCGCCCCGGGCGCCGTCCGGGCCGGGTGCCGGCCGGCGGCGCGTCGTCCGGCGCCGCGCGTGGGGGCTGTGCGCGGCCCAGTTCGGCCTGGCCGCGCTCTCCGGCGGCGCGTACGGCCTGTCGCGGGAGGCACGGCCCCGTCCTGGCCCCGGCCATGAGGGGCCGCCCGGACCGCGGTCAGTGGTGACCGGTGTGGCCGCTCGGGGCCAGGCGGCGCGGGGTGGTGTCCTCGGTGCCCGGGGGAACGATGACGAACTGCCCCATCATGCCCTTGTCCTCGTGCTTGAGGATGTGGCAGTGATACATGTACGGGGTCCTCGGATCGGTGTGGCGGCCGAATTCGACGGCCACCCGGACCTTCGTCTTGCCGGGCACGTAGACGGTGTCCTTCGGGCCGCGCAGGTGTGCCGGTGGCCGGTCCCCGTCGATGTCGAGTATCCGGAAGACGACTTCGTGGATGTGGAAGTTGTGGGAGAAGGTGATGTTGTCCAGCTCCCAGGTCTCACGGGCGCCCGCCGGTACGACCTCGTCGATACGGGTCAGGTCCATGGGCTCGTCGTTGATGTGCGAGCCGTACAGCGTGAAAGTGCGGGTCCGGCCGCCCTCGGCGGGCGGAGCGAGGGCCGTGAGCCGGGCGGGCAGCGGGGCGGAGGGGGCGAGTCCCGGGGCGGCCGTCAGCTTCAGCAGGTCGTAGCTGCCGTCCTCGATCTCGTCCCCGCCCGGGAACCCCTTGAGCAGGACGTCCTCACCGGCCTCGAAGGAGACGACGATCTCGAAACGCTCACCGGGGCTGATCCGGACCCGGCGCACCGCGACCGGCCGGGAGAGCAGCCCGGCGTCGCTCGCCACGACGTGGAACTCCCGTTCGTCCGCGAAACCGACGGTGAAGACGTGCGCGTTGGAGCCGTTGAGCAGCCGGAACCGCACCCGGCTCGTCGTCACCCGGAAGAACGGGTCGTAGGTGCCGTTGATCAGGACGTCGTCGCCGAGCGGACCGAACGTGCCGCCGAAGTCCTCGTCCAGTTCGCCGTCCTCGGTGAACTTCCGGTCCTGGATGATCAGAGGGATGTCGTCCTTCCCGTACGTGCGGGGCAGCCCGGTGTCGTCGGTGCCCTCGGTCTCGTCGTCGAGGAGGAACATCCCGGCGAGACCCCGGTAGACGTGGACGGCGGTCCTGCCGTGCGGGTGGGGGTGGTACCAGGTGGTGGCGGCGGGCTGGTCGACGGTCCACTCCGGGGACCAGGTGGCGCCCGGTTCCACCATCTGGTGCGGGCCGCCGTCCATCACCGCGGGCAGCCGCATGCCGTGCCAGTGCAGGGTGCTGGCCTCGCCCAGCGCGTTGGTCACGGACACCGCGACGCGGTCGCCGCGCCGGGCACGGAGCGTGGGGCCGAGGTGGGCGCCATTGACGCCCCAGGTCCTGGCCCGCCTGCCGGGCAGCAGTTCGCTGCGCCCCTCCTGCAGACGCAGCGCGAAGCGCCGTACCCCGTCGGGGTCGGGCCGGGGGTCGAGGACCGGCGGTATGCGCAACGGATTGCGGAACGAGAGGGTGCCCTCGTTCCCCTCCGCGCCGCCGCATCCGGTCAGCGCCAGTCCCGCGAGTCCGGTCAGGGCCAGGAAGCTGCGTCGTCTCATGGTCCGGAATCCTGCGGGAGGCACGGGGCGAAGTCGTCGGCACGGAACGGCAATTACGGCGTACACCCGGGGCGGCAGTGTCGTACCAGGGCGGTACGGAAGGTGCCGCCGCCCGGCCGACGCGGCGACGGCGGCCCGTCCGGCAGGCTGATCCCATGGACGGACACCTTCTCTCCGCAGCCCCGAAGGATCAACTGCCTTTCACCGCACACTCGTTGGTGATCCTGGTCCGCGCTCCGAACAGTGACAGGATGTTCGCGGCGCGGGGGGACACACGCCCCGGTGACGGTGCGGGGGCAAAGGGGTGGGAACGTGACACGAGCGGGTGATGCCGCGATGGGGGCCGGGCTGGTGCTCGTCGTCCTCGTCGGGGGCCTGCTGGAACTGGGCCCGCCCGGCCCGTCCGGCCCCATGGGCCCGGGAGCTGTCGTCCTCGCCGTCGTGGCGGGCGTCGCGACCGCCCTGCGCAGGCGGTTCCCCGTCGGCTGCCTCGCGGTGGCCGACGCGGCCACCTTCGCCTGGTTCCACCTCGACTACCAGGGCAGACTCATCACCACTGCCCCGCTGATCGGCTGCTACACGCTCGCGGCCCGCCGGGGCTGGAGGGCGGGAGTGGCGGGCGGGGTGCTGACCGCCCTGTGCACGCTCCTGACCGTCCGGTTCGTACTGAGTGGCGACTGGTTCACCGACCAGGTGTTCAACGCCGTTCCCCTGGTGGCCGCCGCCACCGCGCTCGGTGCGGCTGTGCACTCGCACCGGGCGTTCGCCAGGGGCGCGCGGGACTGGGCGGAACGGCTCGCCGAGGCCCGCTCCGACCAGGCCCGCCGACAGGCGGCCGAGGAGCTCCTGGAGATCGCCCGCGAACTGCACGACGTCTTCGGCCACACGATGGCGGCGATCAGCGTGCAGGCCGGGGTCGCCGTCCATGTGATGCGTCGCCGACCGGAGCAGGCCGCCGAGGCGCTGAACACCATCAAGCGGATCAGCGACGAGGGCCTCGCCGAGGTGCACGTGGTGCTCGGCGCGATGCGTTCGGAGAACCTGTGCACCGCCACCGCCACCGGCAGCCTGGCCAGGCTCGACGGACTGCTCGACATCCCGGGGGTGCGGGTCGAGTTGACGCGCGTCGGCGAGAACCGGACCGTCCCGGTCACGGTGGACCTCGCCGCGTACCGGATCGTCCAGGAGTCGCTGACCAACGTGCGTCGGCACGCGCACGGCGCCACCCGGGTACGGATCGAGCTGACCTACGACGAGCGGCTGCGCATCGTCGTGCGCGACGACGGAAGACCCGACGGCACCTCCACGACCGTCGGCGGCAACGGCATCGGGGGCATGCGGGCGCGGGCGGAGAAACTGGGCGGCACGCTCACCGCGGCCCGGACGGCGGACGAGGGATTCGAGGTGCGGTGCGAGTTGCCGATCCGGAAGGACAACACATGATCAAGGTACTCATTGCCGACGACCAGGCCCTCGTGCGGGGCGGGTTCCGGGTACTGGTCGACAGCGAGCCCGACATGACGGTGGTCGGCGAGGCGGGCGACGGCGCGAGCGCGGCCGAACTCGCCCGCACCACCCGCCCGGACGTCGTGCTGATGGACGTTCAGATGCCCGGGGTGGACGGCATCGAGGGCGTCCGGCGGATCGTCGCGGACCCGGCGCTCGCCACCGTGCGCATACTCATCCTCACCACCTTCGACGAGGACCACTACGCCATCGAGGGGCTGAACGCGGGCGCGAGCGGATTCCTGCTCAAGAACACCGATCCGGCCCAGCTCCTGCACGGCGTGCGGGTCGTCGCGGGCGGCGAGGAACTGCTGGCCCCCGGCCTGACCCGGCGCCTCATCGCCCGGATGACGAAACCCGCCGCCGCGGTCGACGGCGATGTCTTCGCCCAGCTCACCACCCGTGAACGCGAGGTCGTGGCGCTCGTCGCCCAGGGCATGAGCAACGAGGAGATCACGCGCGAACTCGTCATCAGCCCGGCCACGACCAAGACCCACGTCAGCCGCGCGCTGGCCAAGCTCGACGCCCGCGACCGCGCCCATCTGGTCGCCCTCGCCTACCAGAACGGCCTGATCCGGCCGCACTGACCGTACCGATCGCATCGCCGCACCGATTGCAGGAGCGCCGGTCCCCGCTGCTCTGCTAGCCTGCCGGAGGCCGTGCGAGAGACAGAGGAGGTGGTACCCGTGAACGAATCGACATGGGTGCTCCCCTCCGGGGTCACGGTCGGGCGATAGGTCGTCGCCCGGGAGCGCCGCTCTGGAGCACTCCCGAAAGGCACGACCGTGCAGTTCACTTCCGAACGACGCCTCGACGACGGCGTCCTCGAACGCGAGTTCACCCTCGAAGAGATCCCCGGCATCCTGTGGACGCCCGCATCCGTATCCCCGCCCACGTCCGCATCCGCACCGGTGCCGCTGGTCCTGCTCGGCCACCCCGGCGGGCTGCGCAGGATGTACCCCCGGCTGGTGGACCGGGCCCGGCACTCCGCGGCGGAGGGCTTCGCCGCGGCCACCATCGAACTGCCCGGAAGCGGCGACCGGCCCCGTTCCGCCGTCGCCGAGCAGGCCCGCGCCGATCTGCGCCGGGTGCTGGCTGCCGGTGAGCCGGTCGGCGACGAGATCGTGGACCGGCTCGTCCTCCCGCTGGTCGAACAGGCGGTCCCGGAATGGCAGAAGACCCTGGACGCCCTTCTCGCGCTGCCCGGGATCGGCGGCCCGGTCGGGTACTCGGGGGGAGTGATCGCCATCGGTACCCGGCTGGCGGTGGTCGAGCCGCGCATCGCGGCCGCCATCCTGTTCGCCGGGAGCTTCGTGCCCCGGGTCCTGTTCGAGGAGGCCCGGCAGGTCACCATCCCGCTGCACGTCCTGCTCCAGTGGGACGACGAGGGGAACGACCGGCAGTCGGCCCTGGACCTGTTCGACGCCTTCGGCTCCGAGGAGAAGACGCTGCACGCCAACATGGGCGGGCACACCGGCGTCCCGCAGTTCGCCGGGGACGCCGCGGCCCGGTTCCTCACCCGGCACCTGAAGTGAGACCGGGCCGCGGACTGTAGGCGGCGGCGCCGGCCGGAACGCCGCCGAAGCCGTTCGGCCCGGGTGGGCCCGAGGCCCGCCCGGGCCCACGACGGCGCTCCGGTCCCGGCCGGCGCGGCTCAGTCGGTGATGTACCAGTTGTCCTTGAGGTACTCCAGGGTGCTGCTGCCGATCTCGCTGTCGGAGAAGGTGACGGAGGACTTGACCGAGTCGGCCGGCATCTCGAACTTGTCGGGCGTGACCATGGTGACGCGCTGCGGGTCGACCGTCGCGGTTTGCAGGGCCTTCTTCTGCGTGGGCGAGATCATCCGGAACGTCACGAGGAACGTCGACGTGCACGGGCCGAATCCCTGGTCCTCCGCCTGCTTCGCGGCGGGCCCGGCCACCTCGCAGACCGTGTCGATGTCCTCGCGGCCCACGGCTCGGAGGTACTGCTCGTACCGCTGGATCGCGCCCTCCTTCGTCCGGGGCGCGGACCGGTCGCCGGTCGGCGGCTTCTCGGCCGGGGCGGACGCGGACGGCTCGGCCGACGGCTCCTCGGCCCGCGCGGACGCGGACGGCTGCGAGGACTTCTCCGGTTTCTCCCCCGCCTCGTCCCCCGACTTCTCCGGACCGCAGGCGCACGCTGCCAGGGCCACACCGACCATGACCGCCGTGCTCATCAACGTCCGAGCTTTCATTCCGTACCTTTCACCGGCCGACAACACGTCAAGAGGTCACGCAGGATCCGGGAGAACGGTTCCCTGGCCGACGCGGCCCCCGGCACCGTGCCCGACGCACCGGCCGACGAAATGGAGTCCCGGACTCCTGCCCGTCGGCGCTTGACCCTGCCACTGGCGGCAGGGTCGGACGATCACGGCATGAACACCGACACCACACCGCGGCCCGGCAGGGTCGTCGTCGTCACCGGGGCCGGCACCGGGATCGGCCGGGCCACCGCACGGGCCTTCGCCGCCGAGGGGGCCCATGTGATCGCGGTCGGCCGACGGGCCGAACCGCTCGACGGGACCGCCGCCGGTCACGGGCGGATCACCCCGCTGACCGCCGACATCACCGCCGAGGGAGAGCCCGGGCGGATCATCCGCACCGCACGGGAACTGCACGGCCGACTGGACGTGCTGGTCAACAACGCCGGCATCGTGCGCAGCGGAGCGCTCGGCGCCCTCGCACCGGAGACGATCGCCCCGCAGATCGCCACCAACCTGGTCGCTCCCGTCCTCCTCTCCCAGGCGGCGCTGCCCCTCCTGGAGGCGGTCGGCGGGGTGATCGTCAACGTGAGCACATCGGTGGGGCAGCGGGCCTGGCCCGGCAACTCGCTCTACGCGTCGACCAAGGCCGCGCTGGAGCTGCTGACCCGCAGCTGGGCGGTCGAGCTGGCGCCCCGGGGCATCCGGGTGGTCGCGGTCGCCCCCGGGGCGATCGACACCCCGATCGGCGACCATCAGGGCCTGACACCGGAACAGAGGACCGCGGTGCGCCGTTGGCAGCTCGCCCACACCCCGCTGGACCGTATCGGCCGGCCCGAGGAGGTGGCCTGGGCCATCACCCGGCTCGCCTCGCCCGACGCGTCGTTCGTCACCGGAGTCGTGCTCCCCGTCGACGGCGGGGCGGTCGTGGCGTGATAGGAGTGACGCCGGAGGTGGAGCGGGTGAGGATCGGCGAACTGGCCGGGGCGACCGGGACGACTCCCCGCGCCCTGCGGCACTACGAGCAGGCCGGGCTGATCGCCTCCGAGCGGGCCCACAACGGCTACCGCGTCTACGACGAACGGGCGGTGGTGCGGGTCCGCAACATCCGCCACCTGCTGACCGCCGGACTCACCCTCGACGACGTGCGGGCCTTTTCGTCCTGCCTGGACGGCGACGTGGCCGCCGCACCGCCGTCGGACGAGGGCCTGCGCATCGCGTCGGAACGGCTGGCGGTCATCGACGAACGGATCGCCGCCCAGACCGAGGCCCGCGACCGGCTGGCAGCCGCACTCCGCGAGAAGACCCGGGAGAGGGCCGGGCAGCGAATCGGGGCGGAGCCGCCAACGGCCCCGCCCGGCAAGCCCCTTCGGGGCGAGGCACCGCTCAGCGCACGCCCTCCCACAGGAGCCGTTCCTGTGCGCGCGGGTCGCTGACCGGACCGGTCGCGGCCGGGGAGGCGAAGGCCATCGTGGTGCGGGTCGTGGTGTCGTACGCCGTCCAGCCGGGGTTCCCCGTCCGCGCGAAGGAGACCCACGCCCGGTGCATGGTGTCCGCGAGGGCCTGGGGCGGGCGGGGGCCGAGCAGCGGCGCGTAGGACGGGTCGTCGAGACGGTCGAAGACGAAGGGCAGTTCCAGGGCGTGGCAGGCGCCGAGGGTGCGGTCGAACCGGGGGGAGCGCCAGCCGAACTCGTACAGGTACGAGTTCGGCACGGACTCGGCGAGGCGGACGGCGGGGATGCGGTAGAACCAGTCGGTCGCCACCGCGGCGAGCAGCTCGCCGGGCGAGGCGCCGGGGCGGGCGGCCCGGTAGACGGGAAGGGCCGTGGCCGGATCGAGGCCGTAGGCCGAGGCCCCGGCGAGGAGCGCGGACTCGGGCAGGGCGCGGAGGAGCCCGGTCGGGGCCAGGAAGAGGCGGTACTCCTCCGCGTTGCTGCCGATCAGGAGGTCGACGCCGCAGTCGGGGCCGGGCAGCGCGAGGGCGGGCCGTACCGGTTCGAAGGGCATCAGGTTGAGCACCGCCTCGCCCCAGCGGGCCGGATCGGGGTCGGCGCTCACCTCGGCGCGCAACTCCGCCTGGGCCGGGAGGAGTTCCGGCAGCGGGACGGCCGCGAGGGCCTCCGGCGTCGGCTCGACGCCCAGTTTCTCCGCCAGGCGGGCCGCCACCAGCGCGGCCGACGACGGGCGCAGGAAGTGGTGGCAGGCCCCGCTCTGCAGGATCGCCCTGCGGAACAGGCCCCGGGCCGCCCCGGTGGTCAGGAGCATGCCGATGCTCATGGCGCCCGCCGACTCGCCGAAGACCGTCACCCGGTCCGGGTCGCCGCCGAAGAAGGCGATGTTGTCCCGGATCCAGCGCAGGGCGGCGATCTGGTCGAGCAGCCCCCGGTTGTCGGGGCGGCCGGGAAGGCGCAGGAAACCGTCCGCCCCCAGGCGGTAGTTGAGCGTGACGCAGACGACCCCGTCGCGGGCGAAGGCGCTCCCGTCGTACCCGGACGTCGACCCCGACCCGTTGGTGAACGCCCCTCCGTGCAGCCACACCATCACGGGCAGGCCGGCGCCCGGCTCCGGGGCCGGGGTCCAGACGTTGAGGTTCAGGCAGTCCTCCCCCTCGATGCGGTTGTCCGGGACGAGGACGTCGAAGGGCGGGGCATAGGGGGCGTGCGGCGCCGTCGGGCCGTGGGCCGTGGCGTCGCGCACGCCCGTCCGGGGCTCGGGCGGGAAGGGCTCCCGGAACCGCCGCGCGCCGAAGGGCGGCGCGGCGTACGGGATGCCGAGGAAGGACGCCACCCCGTCGGGGGCGGTACGGCCGCGGACCGCCCCCTGCCGGGTGTCGCACACCGTCATGCCGACAGCACCTCCAGCAGCGCCGCGCGGAACTCCTCCGGGCGTTCGAGGTGGACCGCGTGCCCGGCGTCGGCCACCGCGACCTCCCGCACCGTTCCGCCCGCATCGGCGTAACGGCCCAGGGCGTGACGTGTCTGCGCCACCATCGGCTGTGCCGGTGTGCCGTCCCACCCCGGCACGGCACCGACCGCGCCCAGGTGCGCCAGGTCGAACATCGAGGTGTCCGAGACGATGACGTCGTCCTCGCCCCGTATCCACAGCACCGGCGGCTTGGGGTCGATCAGGTGCAGGTCGTCGATGCGGAAGTGGGTCGGGGCGAGGCAGTTGAGCACACCGCGCGTGCCGGGCGCGATCCCCGGCCAGTCGGCGGACGTCCTGCTGTCGCCCGGATAGTGGTCGTCCCCGGTGCGCGTGGTGAGCATGGACTCGACGTACGCGTCCTCGTGCTCGGGGCGCAGCGGCGGTTTGACGTAGCAGGAGGCCAGGACGGCGCGCGGCGAGAGCGCGGACTCCTCGCCGCGGTCGCCCCGGGCCAGCAGCCGCACGAACTCGGGGTTGGCCGTCCCGCCGCCCGATCCGGCCCCGTCCGCGGAGTTGAGGATTCCGTCCACTTCGCGCGTACCGCCGAAGCCGTAGGGGGAGACCGGGTTGACCAGGGTCAGGGAACGGACCCGGTCCGGGTGGTCGCGCAGGTACTGCATGACCACGCCGCCGCCCATGGACCAGCCGACCAGGTGCGCCCGGTCGATCCGGAGCGCCGTGAGCAGCGCGGCGAGGTCGTCGGTGTAGTCCCGCAGGCCCCGGGTGGCGTCCACGGGCAGCGGGTCGGTGCCGCCGAAGCCGCGCAGGTCGACGGCGAGGGGGCGGTAGCGGTCCGGCAGGCCGTTCAGGGTGGTGTGCCAGAACGCGGAGGAGGAGACGTTGCCGTGGACGAAGACGACGGCCTCGCCCTCGTCCCGGGCCTCGGTGATCTGCTGGGTCAGCCGGTCGGTGGCGATCCGGCGGGTGCGGAGCGTGTTCATGTGCGGGTCCTTCAGGACAGCCAGGCGGCGACCTGGGCGACGGCCGAGGAGTTCCAGCCCAGTTCGAGGTGGTTGGCGCCGAGGACGGTCTCCCTGCCGCCGACGGTGGGGATGCCCGTGGTGTCGAGCGCGCTGTCGATGAAGACGACACCGTCGCTGGGCCCGCGGTTCTCGTTGAAGATGCCGAGCACGTCCGGTGATCCGCCGGCCAGCAGGTACGTCGGGACCGAGGCGGGCACCCCGGCGTCGTGCAGCGGCTTCACCAGCGAACCGGCGTCGATGGCGGCCTGGATGCCGCTGCCGGCGGTGTAGAAGCCCTGGCCGCCGTAGTACGTCGTGTACCAGTCCTGGGCGGCGCCGTCGACTCCGTACTTCCCGTCCCAGCGGGCCAGCATCTGGCGCTGACCGGGGTAGTTGTCGTACCCGCCGGAGGGCGTCATGGAGAACTCCGGACGGGCCGTGTACTGCCCGTAGCAGGTCATGTGGGAGTGCGGGGAGGGGGCGTTGACCTTGCCGCCGCACTCCGGCCAGACGGAGAAGTCGTGGGCCCAGCCGTGGGCGTAGGGGTAGTCGTAGCCGCCGTTCGGACCGCCGAGGGTGATCAGCCGGCGCACGTCCCCGGCGTAGGCCCGTCCCCAGCCCGGCTTCACGGACGACACGTAGGCGCGGGTCGACATCTCGCCCTTGCTCCAGCCGACCAGGTCCACCTTGTCCACGCCCAGCTTCGCCTTGATGACGGCGATCGCGTCACCGACGATCTGCGCCTGCATGAGGTTGTCGCCCTGCTTGTGCGCGAAGCCCACGGCGAAGACCCGGTGACCGCGCGCGGAGAGGTACTGCATCAGCCCGGTGGACGGGCAGGCGAGGGCGCCGCAGCCGTAGCCGCCCGACTCGCCGGGGTTGGCCCAGGCCCGGTCCGCGGTGTCGTTCGCGCCGTGCACGAGGAGGACGGGCGTGGTGCGGCTGCCGGTGTTCCAGCCGGGGGCCGAGTAGAGCAGGAACCGGTCCGAGGAGGGGCGGGTCACGCCGCCGAAGTACGTGACGCGCTTGCCGTCCTGGTCGCCGCGGCCGTCCGAGGGATAGCCCTCGGCACGGAACCCGGTGGTCGTGTCGCGGTAACGCTCGACGCTCTCCCAGCCGTTGGTGACGGTGCCGGTCCCGTAACCCGCCTCGCGGGTGAGGTACGGGGGCGGCGTGGCGGAGGCGGCCGTGGTCGCGCCGCTCGCGGTGGTGTGCGGGACCACCACGGCCGCCGCGACGACTCCCGCCACCGCCATGACCCGGGCGGCGCGCAGCCGCCACCGGTGCCCCGGACTCCGTCTGTCGGCCATGCCCAGGCCCCTCCCGTTCGTGCGCCCGCGGCGCGTCGCCCGATGCCGCCCCGGCACCGGGTGTGCACACGCTAGGCGGACGGACGGGCAACGGGGCATGTGGGCGCACCACACAAAGGAAAGGGCGTACATGGTCGGCGACTTCACTACCGGGCCCGTACCCTCCCCGCGCCGAGCGGCGGGACGGGGGCGGCGGGACGGGCGCCGGGGCGGGGCGGTGGGACGGGGCGTCACGTGGGAGACGATGGTGGCGGGCGCGGCGTCATGACGGAGAAGCCTTCGTCCGGGTGGGGGTTTCCGCGGGCCACGACGTCAGGGGGAGCGGATGGACATCGTCGAGCGGGAGCTGACCGATCCCTGGGAGGGCGTTCTGTTCGCTCCCGCCCGCGGCAGTGACGTCGGCGTTCTGGTCCTGGCCGGGTCCAGCGGGCGCGTCGAGCGCGAGCGGGCGCGGCTCCTCGCCCGGCAGGGCTTCACGGCCCTGGCGATCCGCTGGTTCGGCGGGCCCGGGCAGCCCCCGGGAATCTGCGAGGTCCCCCTGGAGACCTTCACCGCCGCCGTCGGCCTCCTCCGGCTGGGCGGGGCGCGACGCGTCGGAATCCTCGGCACCTCCAAGGGTGCCGAAGCCGCCCTGCTCACGGCGGTGCGCGACCCGCGTGTGGACGTGGCCGTCGCGCTGTCGCCCGCCTCGCGGGTCCGGTGCAACGTCGGACCCGGCCACGACGGGGCGCACCACCCGTACCGCTCGTCCTGGACCTGGCGGGGGCAGCCGCTGCCCTTCGTACCGATGGACGACTCCTGGACCTCCCCGGAGCCGGACGGCGGCCCCGTCGCCATCCGCGGCTGGTACGAACTGAGCGAGCGGACCTTCGCCCGCTCGCTCCCGGCCGCGGAGATCCCGGTGGAGTCGGCCGCGGCCGATCTGGTCCTGGTCGCGGGCGGGGACGACGCGATGTGGCCGTCGCTCCCCTGCGCCGAGCGACTGGCCCGGCGGCGGCGCTCCGCCGGGGCGACCGTGCGCCTGATCACCCACGCCGACGCCGGTCACCGACCGCGCCTTCCCGGCGAGGGCCCGGCAGCGGCGTCCCCGCGCTTCGAGCACGGGGGCACCCCCGAGGCCGATGCCCTGCTGGGCCGGGCCGCATGGCCCCACATCCTCGACGCACTCGGCGGCAAGGGGCCATCGACGAGGTCGCTCCGGGAATCCGGTTGACGGCGGCCGGAGAATTTCCGGCATGGGAACGGACATCAACGGCTTTGTCGAGTGCCGGGCTCGGCGGCTCCACGAGGACGGTGAGGAGTCGGTCTGGCATGCCGCCATCGACCTCTTCCTCCTCAACATCATCCGGAACTACGACGCGTTCGGCTGTCTCTTCGGGATCCGCAATTACGCCGGCTTCCGCCCTCTGGCCGAGGAGCGCGGGCTGCCGCCGGACGCGTCGGACGGGGTCCGGGCGGAACTGGCCCGGTGGTCGGACCAGGTCTTCGGCACCACCTGGATCACCTGGGCCGAGCTGAAGGCGACCGACTGGACCGAACCGGCGGAGAACACCGACAGCCGGCTCCATCAGTACCGGCGGACGGCCGACGGCCTGGAGTACGTGGGCAAGTCCGCGTGGTCCAGGCAGTTCGCCGAAGCCGTCGGCCTCCCCGAACAGGAGAGGGGGCGGCCACGGACCTGGCCCGAGGGAAGCGAGTGGCACATCGGCGACACCGTCTACCGGTCCGAGCGGATGAGCCGCCGCGATGCCGTCGAGGACCGCGGGGAATGGGCGCCGGTCTGGACGGTCATGGAGACGCTCGCCTCGCAGCACGGGGACGACAACGTCCGGCTCGTGGTCTGGTTCGACAACTGAAGGGAGGCGGGTGGCGTGTCGGGGCCGGATGAGGTCTGGCGGCTGCTGGGGCAGGACGGGTTGATCGGGGAGATCGTGGTCGAGGGGGGCGACTTCCCCTGGCTGTCCGGCCGTTTCGCGGCAGCCCCGGCGTTCGCCGCGTGGAAGCCCCTGTTCGACCGTGAGCTCGCGCTGATGGAGGCGGAGGAGTGGGACGAGTGGGAGGCGGCCACCGCCGAGATCCACGACAACCTGAGCCTGGCCGCGCCGGGCGGGCCCGTCGCGGAGTTCCTGCTCCACATCGAGGGCGACCGGGCGTGGTTCCGCTGGAACGCCGAGCCGTTCGAGTAGCCCTCGCCCCGCTGCCGGGGGCCTGACCACGCAGCGGAGGGACGGTGTCCCGGCCGATGGGCGGTGCCCGGTCGGGCGGTCCGGTACGGCCCCGTCCGAACGCCCGGCCGGGCACGTACCGGAACGGTCGGTGACCTCCTCGCGAGATTTGGGGTCCTCAAGGCCTTCCTGCATACCCCCCAGGGGTATATAGTCGTGATCGTCGTCCTGAAGGGGCAACGCCAAAAGACGCATCACACCCATGGAGATGTCATGAGGAACCACACCGCTCACGACCAGGCCAACCACGGCGACCACGGCAACCACCAGGGCCACGGTGGCCACCACGGCCACGGCGACCACAGTGCTCACGGTGGTCATGGGGACCACGGTGCTCACGGCGGAGGCCGGCCCGGCGGTCTGTCGGTCTCCGAGAACGGCTACACCCTCGAATTCGACTCGACGATCCTCGCCGCCGGCACCCGGCGGATCGGCTTCCGGGTGATCGGCCCCGACGGGTCGGCGGTGACCGAGTTCGTGCCCGAGCACGAGAAGGAACTGCACTTCATCGCCGTCCGGCGCGACACGTCCGGGTTCCAGCACGTGCACCCGGTGCGGGACGGGAAGGGCGCCTGGAGCGTCGAGCTGACCCTGGAACCGGGGGACTGGAGATTCTTCACCGACATCCACCCGGCCGGCCACGACGGGACCATGACGCTGGGGATCGACGTCGCCGTCGCCGGGGCGTACGACCCGAAGCCGCTCCCCGAGGCCACCGGGGTCGCGCAGATCGGCGAATACACCGTCGCGCTCGACGGCGAGCTGCTGCCCGGCGAGGCGAGCGAACTGACCCTCACCGTCAGCCGGAACAACCACCCCGTCACCGACCTGGAGCCCTACCTGGCCGCGTACGGGCACCTGGTGGCACTGCGGGTCGGCGACCTGGGCTACCTCCACGTCCACCCGGAGGGCGAGCCCGGTGACGGCGTGACCGCACCCGGCCCCGAGATCGCCTTCATGGCCGTCGCGCCCTCGGCCGGCACCTACCGCCTGTACCTGGACTTCCAGCACGAGGGCGTCGTACGGACGGCCGAGTTCACGGTACGGACCGCCACGGCCGCCCACCACCAGGACCCGGCCCCCCAGGCCGCGCCCGAGCAGGGCAGCCACCACGGCCACGCGCACCACGCCCACCATGCGCACCACTGACCGCATGGGCACCACTGATCGGCTGCTGCGGCAGCCGGCCCGGCCGAGGGCCACCCGCCCCGGCACCCGCCCCGCACCGGAAGGAGCGTCATGCCACGCCTGACCCGACTCACACCCGACACGGCGGTCGGAGCCTCGCGCGACCTCCTCGCCGACCTGGTCTCCCGCCATGGCCAAGTCGGTGACATGGTCTCCACGATGGCGCACTCGCCGGCCGTACTGGGCGGATACCTCCAGCTCAGCCGGGCCATGGGACGAGCCAAACTCGACCGCGGGATCAGCGAACGGATCTCGATCGCCGTCCAGGCGCTCCAGGGATGCGGGCTGTGTCTCGACGCGCACGTCGGTGCCGCCCGCGCCATGGGCGTGGACGAGGAGGAGATCGAGCGGGCCCGCACGGGCACCTCGGCGGATCCCGCGATCGCGGCGATCATCGCCCTCGCCCTCCAGATCCACCGCGAACCGACGTCCATCACCGACGAACAGGTCGACGCCCTGCGTGAGCACGGCTACAGCGACCGTGCGATAGCCGATGTCGTCGGCGTCGTCGCACTGAACGTCCTCACCGGCGCCTTCAACCTGCTCGCCGGTCTCACACCGGGGAGCGACACCGGTGAGTGAAGACACCCCCGCCTGTATCCGCGGGACACGGTCCCCACCCCGGGGCCGTGCCCCGCCGCATGGAAACGGAAGGAACCCGCCATGCGTCTGTTCGCCATCCGCGACTACCGCCACATGTTCGGCGCCCAGGTCATCGCCCTGTTCGGTACCGGGCTGACCACGGTGGCCCTCGGCCTGCTCGCCTACGACCTCGCCGGCCCGAACGCCGGCATGGTGCTCGGCACCGCCCTGACCATCAAGATGGTCATGTACGTGGTCATAGCCCCGCTGGCCGCCGCGTACGTCGACCGGCTCCCCCGAAGAACCCTCCTGGTCCTCCTCGACGTGGTCCGGGGCGCGGTGGTCCTGGCACTGCCGCTGGTCACCGAGGTCTGGCACATCTACGTCCTGATCGGCCTGCTCCAGTCCGCCTCCGCGGCGTTCACCCCGACGTTCCAGGCCGTCATCCCCGACATCGTCCCCGACGAGTCCGACTACACCAGGGCCCTGTCCGCCTCCCAGGTCGCCTCCACCATGGAGAGCCTGCTCAGCCCGGTGCTGGCAGCCGTCGCCCTGACGTTCATGAGCTTCGACCGGCTGTTCCTGGGCACCTCCGCCGGATTCATCGCCTCCGCCCTGCTCGTCCTGGCGACCCGCATCCCGGACGCCCGCCCCAGCACCCACACCAAGGCGTGGGACAAGGCGGCAGCGGGGATCAGGACCTTCCTCAGGACGCCGCGGCTGCGCGGCATCATGGCGCTCAACCTCGTGGTCGCGGCGGCGGGTTCGATCGTCGTCGTCAACACCGTCAACTACATCCGTGACGAGCTCGGCGGCTCCCAGTCGGACGTCGCCTGGATGCTCGCGGCCTCCGGCACCGGAACCCTCCTGGCCGCCCTCGTACTGCCCCGCGTCCTCGACCGGGTCGCCGCCCGCACCATCATGACGACCGGCGCCGGCGTCCTCGTCGGCGGCACGACCGCCGCGGTGGCGCTCATCGCGGCCGACCTCGCCACCTGGACCGGTACGGCGATCATCTGGACCGTGATCGGCATCGGCATGGCACTGATCATCACCCCGACCGGCAAGGTCCTGCGCGCCTCCGTCGGACGGAACGAGATCCCCGAGGCGTTCGCGGCCCAGTTCTCGCTGTCGCACCTGGCCTGGTTGATCACCTACCCCATCGCGGGATGGCTCGGCACGAACGCCGGCTTCACCCTCGCCTGGTCCGTCCTCGCGGTCCTCGCCGGTGCGGGCGCGATCGGCGCCCTCCTCCTGTGGCCGCGCCACGACGGGCGGGGAACCGCCGTGACCGGCCCCGCGACGCTCGTCCGGCACATGCCCGGCAAGGACCGGTCCACCCTGTCCAAGGCCGCGTGAAGTGCCGGGTGCGGCGCTCCGGCGCCCGCGCCGTGCCCTGCACGCGCCGCCGCCCGGACCCGGGGGGGGGGGGGGGGGGGGGGGGGGGGGGGGGGGGGGGGGGGGGGGGGGGGGGGGGGGGGGGGGGGGGGGGGGGGGGGGGGGGGGCGGGGCGGGGGGGGGGGGGGGGGGCGGCCGGCGGGCGGGCGCGGGGCCCGCGGCGGGGCGG
>NZ_JBIAQQ010000002.1:80744-494900 GCF_042889165.1 Streptomyces sp. NPDC002669
ACCCCCGGCCCCCCCCCCCCCCCCCCCCCCCCCCCCCCCCCCCCCCCGGCCCCCCCCCCCCCCCCCCCCGCGGCCCCCCCCGCCCACGGCCTTGTCGTCGGGTCTTTCCGTCCCCCGGGTCAGGAACCGGCGGGGCCGTCAGCAGAACCGGTCGAAGGCCCGGTCGTAGCCGTCGCCGTAACCGTCGGCGTAACCCCGGGCCCAACGGTTGTCCTGGCTCTGCCTCTGCAGGAACTGCTGCCCGAAACCGGAACTGCGGTCGCAGTCGTCCCGCGCGTCCGCGAATCCGTTCCGGAAGCCCTGGCGATAACCGTCCCGGTAGGAATCGGTGACGGCGTCGTGCGCGGCCACTGCCTGCGTGGGTCTCGGGGCGGCCGAGGCCTGCGAGGCGAGCGCCGGGGTGAGTGTCAGAACGCCGACGACCAGAGCCGAGCCGAGAGCTGCGAACGCCCTGTGGGTACGCATGGATTTCTCCTTGGTCTGCGAGTACAGGCGTGCTTTCCCAGGCTCCTACAGACAGGACCCCGCCGCGACCTCACTCCGGGCCACCGCGGCACTCCGGAACGTACCCGGAAGGACGACCCCGCCGGGCCCGTCACGGCTCCGGCGGTACGGGCGGCGCGGGCAGGTCGAGTACGCGGGCGAGGGCGGCGACGACAGGATCGGCACGCCTGGGCAGATGCCCGCGGGCCCAGTCGGCCGCCAGCACGAGGAAGCCGGCCAGGTCGCGCTCGACACCGGCGAGGAGGTGGCGGATCCCGGCGACGGACGACTCGATCACCGGGCTGTCGCTCCGCTCGGAGTCGACCGTGAGCCGGACGACGTCGCCGATGCGCTCCGCGACCGGTGACAGGGGAGCGTGGCCGAACCCGAGCAGAACGCCGCCCCCGCCGACGCCGTCGACGAGCCGGTACCAGTCGCGCCAGTCCTCCAGCCCGTCGCAGCAGCCGGGGAGGAAGGTGACCCCCGTGGAGTCGTCGACGACGCGCAGCCCGCCGGCCGCGAAGAGGGTGTCGAAGGTCAGCAGCCCGTGCAGGAACGAGCCGAGCGGGTCGGCCGGGCGGGGTGGACGGTCGCCGTCGGGGTCGATGTCGTTGCAGCCGGCGATGCACATCACCGCCGTCCCGACCTCGGCGGGGGAGAGACCGCCGCCCAGGGGCAGGAAGCCGGACGGCCCGGTACCGGTCACCGGCCAGAGGCCGAAGCCGTCGGGGGAGCGGTTCTCCAGGACGGGCTGCATCACGATCATCCGGCGAAGTGTACGACCGGCCCGGACCGTGGACGGGAGCCGTCGGCGACGACGAAGCGACGGAGTACGGGCGGCAAAAAAGAAAGAGCAAGGAGACCGATCTCCTTGCCTTTCTCAACTTATAGCGCACCGGGGGGCTTGCGGCAAGGCCCCGGTGGTGCCGCAGAATCGTCCGCCGAGCCTGCAACCTGCGGAAATGAGGGACACACCGTGCGTGTGTTGTTGTCGACGTACGAGGGACGAGATGACGTCCGAGCGGTGATCGTGCGGGCGGAGGTGGCGCGGTGACCGGGCAGTACGTACTGGATCTCCAGGAGATCGACGAGTCCCGGGTCGAGACCGTCGGCGGCAAGGGCGCGCACCTGGGCGGGCTCTCGCGGATCGAGGGCATCGACGTGCCGGGCGGCTTCTGCGTGACGACGGAAGCCTTCCGGCTGATCATGGCGAGGACGCCGTCGATCGACGAACTGCTCGATCGGCTGGCGCACCTGGACCCGGACGACCGGGAGGGAACTCGCGCACTCGGCGCGGAGATCCGCCGGGCCGTCGAGGCAACCGCCGTGCCGGACGATCTCGCGGCGGCGATCACCCAGGCGCTCGCCCGGCACGGCGACCGGGCCGCCTACGCCGTGCGGTCCAGCGCCACGGCGGAGGACCTGCCGACGGCCTCCTTCGCCGGCCAGCAGGACACGTACCTGAACGTCGTGGGACCGGCGGAGATCCTTCGGCACGTCAGCCGGTGCTGGGCCTCGCTGTTCACCGAGCGGGCCGTCACCTACCGCTGGCGCAACGGCATCGACCACCGTACGGTCCACATGGCCGTGGTCGTGCAGCGGATGGTCTTCCCGCACGCGTCCGGCATCCTGTTCACGGCCGACCCCGTCACGGGCGACCGGAGGACCGCCACCGTGGACGCCGGCTTCGGTCTCGGCGAGGCCCTGGTCTCCGGCCTGGTGAACCCGGACGTCTTCACGGTGCGGCACGGCGAAGTCGTCACCAGGACGATCGCCGCCAAACAGCGCGCGGTCCGGGCCCTGCCGACCGGCGGCACGCGGGAGGTGGAGATCGAGCCGCGACAGCAGGAGCGGCCCGCGCTGACGGACGAACAGGTCGTGCGGCTCGTACGGGCGGGGCGGCGGATCGAGGCGCACTTCGGCCGCCCGCAGGACATCGAGTGGTGCCTGGTCGACGACGGCTTCCGGATCGTTCAGAGCCGGCCGATCACGACGCTGTTCCCCATTCCCGAGCGCGACGACCAGGAGAAACACGTCTACGTCTCCGTCGGTCACCAGCAGATGATGACCGACGCCATGAAGGCCCTGGGCCTCTCCATGTGGCAGTCGACGGCCATGGTGCCGATGCACGAGGCCGGGGGAAGGCTGTTCGTCGACGTCACCGGGCGCCTGGCCTCGCCCGCGAGCCGCGCCGGGCTCCTGGACATGGTGGGGAAGGGCGATCCGCTGGTCAGGGACGCCCTGGAAACCGTCCTCGACCGCGGCGACTTCGTCCCGTCGCTCCCGGACCCGGAGCCCGGCGGGCTGCCGGGCGGCGGCGCGCCCGCCCCGGTCGAGACCGATCCGGCCGTCGTCACCGAACTGATCGGGCGCAGCCGGGCGTCCGTCGCCGCCCTGGAGCGCGACATCCGGACGAAGACGGGGCCGGAGCTGTTCGACTTCCTGACCGAGGCGTTCGAGGAGCACAAGCGGGTCCTCGGCGACCCGCTGAGCATTCAGGTCATCATGGCCGGGATGGAGGCCACCTGGTGGCTCAACGACAAGCTGGGGGAATGGCTGGGCGAGAAGAACGCGGCCGACACGCTCACCCTGTCCGCCCCCGACAACATCACGTCCGAGATGGGGCTGGCGCTGCTCGACGTCGCGGACGTGATCCGTCCGTGGCCGGAGGTGGTGGCGTTCCTCCAGGACGTCCGGAGCGAGGACTTCCTCGACGGGCTGACGGGGCTCGCGGGCGGTCCCGAGGCGCGCGAGGCCGTGGAGGCGTACCTCGACCGGTACGGCATGCGCTGCGTCGGCGAGATCGACATCACGAGGCCGCGTTGGCGCGAACGTCCCGACACGCTCGTGCCCCTGATCCTCGACAACGTCAGGAACTTCGGGCCGGGCGCCGCCGAACAGCGCTTCGAGCAGGGGCGGCGCAAGGCGTGGGAGAAGGAACAGGAGGTGCTGTCACGGCTGCGGGCCCTGCCGGACGGGGACCGGAAGGCCGAGGAGACCAAGCGGATGATCGACCGGGTCCGCACCTTCATCGGGTACCGGGAGTACCCGAAGTACGGCATCGTCAGCCGCTACTTCATCTACAAGCAGGCCCTGCTGGCGGAGGCCGGGCGTCTGGTGCGGGCCGGTGTGCTCTCCGAGAAGGAGGACGTCTTCCACCTCACGCTCCAGGAGTTCCGCGACGTCGCGCGTTCGCACCGGGTGGACGAACGGCTCGTCCAGCGGCGCAAGGAGGAGTTCCGGTCGTACCGGACGCTCACCCCGCCCCGGGTGCTCACCTCGGACGGCGAGGCCCTCACCGGCGCATACCGGCGCGACGACGTGCCGGCCGGTGCCCTGGCCGGTCTGCCGGTCTCCGCCGGGACCGTCGAGGGAAGGGCCCGCGTCGTCCTCGACGTGGCGGAGGCCGAGCTCGAACCGGGCGACATCCTGGTCACGTCCTTCACGGACCCCAGCTGGTCACCGCTGTTCGTCGGAATCGCGGGCCTGGTGACGGAGGTGGGGGGCCTGATGACCCATGGCGCGGTGATCGCCCGGGAGTACGGCCTGCCGGCCGTCGTGGGCGTGGAGCGGGCCACCCGGCTGATCCGGGACGGGCAGCGGATCCGCGTGCACGGTACCGACGGGTACGTCGAGATCCTGACCGACTGACCGCCCCGGTCCGGTTCCCGGCCGGGGCCCCGGCGTAGCAGACTTGGGGCAGCAGAACGAAGGAGAGATCTGTGACGGCTCAGCCCGAGCACCCCGCGGACCCCCGGATCACCGGTGTCCCGCACACCATCAACGCGATCGGTGACGCGTTGAACGGTGCCGAGCGCGCCCGCTTCTACACCGAGGTCCTGGCCGCCGAGGAGAGCGACGTACCGGCCACGATGCGCCGCTGGTGGAAGGTGGCGATGCTGCACCGCGCCCCCGCGGCCGCCCGGAGCCGGGCCAATGCCGAGGCCGGCCACTCCCTGGTCTCCGTCGACGAGCTGTTCGTGGACGGGGCCCGGTGAGCTGGTCCGTCTGGACGGAGGAGATTCCGGCACGGACCGTGCTCGACATGCCCGTCGACCTCCGCCGGAAGACGGCGAACTTCCTGCGGGCCCTGGCCATCGAGGTCGGCGGCGCGGTCGATCTCGGCAGACGGCCGCCCGGCGACGCGCTGGACGACATCGAGGTCCGGTACTCCCTCGAAATCCCGGGCGAGCCGGTCATCATCGAGTACATGATCATGCGGGACGCCAAGGAGATCCGCGTCCCGGTCCTGGTCTGGTTCCACTGAGGCCCCGGGCCCGTTCTCCCGGTCCCACCGGGAGAACGGGCCCGCCGCCCCGGGTGCCTCGGGCGGAGGCGGTCCGCCCCGGTCAGCTCCTACGGCTGCGTCGGACCGTCCTGTTCACGGGACTTGAGCCACTCCCGCGCGAGGAGCCCGTACACGACGTCGTCGTCGCGCGAACCGTCGGGGAAGATCACCGCTTCGCGCAGCAAGCCCTCCTCGGTGAATCCCGGACGGCCGGCCACGCCCCTCCCGGTCGGGGGCCCCGAAGACGCCGGCCTTTTCCGCTACCGCAGGGTGTTGGTGTCCTCGGGGGCGCTGCCGCAGCTGGGGAGCGGCTGATGGCCCTCGTCCCAGTGATTGGACCATCCGCAGAGCCCGCACGCGTACCGGCCGTTGAGGCCGTGGATCTCGGCGTCGCAGCCGCGGCATCTGGTGGTGGTGATCTCCGGGGTCATGGCGGGGCCGGGTGCGGTGGACGACCAGCCGCACTGGTTGCTGCAGGTCCAGGACCCATCGGGGCCCTGGGTGGCTGCTGCGCCGCAGTTTCCGCACGTCATGGTGGGCCTCCCCGGGGCGGGCCCGTCGGCGGGGGTGCGGCGGGTCCGGGAGCCAGTCTGGCAGGGCCGGGGCGCGAGGGGGAGGGCGTCGGGGCGAGGGTGACCCGTTTCGGGGTGGTTCGGCGCGTCGTTCGCATCGACGCTCGAACGGGAAGGCGCCCTCGCCCCCGTGCCGAAGACCCTCTCTTCCCGTAGGCCCCGTTCTCGATTCGGACAGGATCTGACCTAATGGGCATCTACTCTCATGGCATCAGCCGGGATGCGGGATCCGCGGCGGGAGAGAAGGGGGCAACCCGTGCTGCGAGGACTCACCACCGTCAGTTTCTGGGTCGACGACCTGGCGGCGGCGAAGGACTGGTACGCGGAGCTGCTGGGTGTGGAGCCGTACTTCGAGCGGCCGGGGTACGCCGAGTTCCGCCTCGGTGACTACCAGCACGAGCTGGGGCTGATCGACAGGAGCTACGCGCCCGCCGGCTCGGGGACCGCGCCGGGCGGCGCCGTCGTGTACTGGCACGTCGACGATGCGGGCGCGGCTCTCGAAAGGCTGCTGTCCCTGGGGGCGAAGGAGTACGAACCGCTCATGGAGCGTGGGCCGGGGTTCGTCACCGCCTCCGTGGTCGACCCCTTCGGGAACGTCCTGGGCGTGATGTACAACCAGCACTACCTCGACGTACTGGAGGCGCGCCGGTAGCGGCAGGGGCGCCGCGGGGGTGATTCCCGACCGGGCCGTGTCGGGCCGTGTCGGGTCGTGATCCGCGAAGGGCCGGACGGAGAACCGGTGAGGGCCGTACGGGGCCGGGTGAGTGGTGGAGCCCGGTTCCGTACGGCCCGCTGCCGTTCGGGTCCGGGTCCTCCTCCGCTCCGTACGCGAATTGAATTGAGGCGAGACGGTTCGTCTTGTTAGGGTGGGCGCATGGCTTTCCTTTTCTTCGTCTGAGTCCGGGCACGGCCGATGCCGCCGTTTCTGCTGCCCGTAGACCCTTCGCATGCCCGGGAAAAGCCCTATGCGCGACCGCGCCCGTACCACCACCCTGCCCACCGCCACCCCCGCTGCCACGGCGCAACTGTCCGTCAAGGACGTCACCAAGTCCTACGGCACCCGGACCGTCCTCGACCAGGTCTCCTTCACCGTCCGGCCGGGCGAGAAGGCCGCCGTCGTCGGCGAGAACGGTTCCGGCAAGTCCACCCTGCTGCGGCTGCTCGCCGCGGCCGAGACACCGGACGCCGGGGAGGTCACCGTCAGCTTCCCCGGCGGCATCGGCCACCTCGCCCAGACCCTCGACCTCGACGCGGCCCGCACCGTGCAGGACGCCGTCGACCTCGCCCTGACCGAACTGCGCGCCATGGAACGGGCGCTCCGCACGGCGGAGGAGTCCCTCGCGGACGCGTCGGACGAGGAACTCGCCGCGTACGGAGAGCTGTTGACCGCGTACGAGGACCGCGGCGGATACGGGGCGGACGCCCGGGTGGATGCCGCGATGCATGGCCTCGGACTCGCCCGGATCACCCGTGAGCGCCCGCTCGGCTCGCTGTCCGGCGGCGAGCAGTCCCGGCTCGCGCTCACCTGCGTCCTGGCCGCCGCCCCCGAACTGCTGCTCCTGGACGAACCGACGAACCACCTCGACGCGGCGGCCGTGCACTGGCTGGAGAAACACCTGCGCGCACACCGCGGCACCGTCGTCGCGGTCACCCACGACCGCGGCTTCCTGGAACACATCGCCACCACGATCATCGAGGTCGACCGGGACGAGCGCACCGTGCGCCGGTACGGCGACGGCTGGACCGGCTACCGCGCCGCGAAGGCCGCCGCCCGGCGGGCGGCGGAACAGCGGTACGCGGACTGGGCCGAGGAGGTGGCCCGTACCGAGGAACTGCTCGAAGCCGCGGGAAGGCGGCTCGCCACCACCGGCCGCGACCCGAAGCAGGGCTTCGGCAAGCACCGCCGCTCCAGCGAGGCGAAGCTCGGCGGACAGGTGCGCTCCGCCCGGGAAAGCCTGGACCGGCTGCGGCGCCACCCGGTGGCGGAGCCGCCGGCACCGCTCCGTTTCACGACGGCGCTGCCGGCGGCGGACGGCGGCCCGGACCGAGGCCCCCTCGCCGAGCTCGACGGCGTACGGGTCGGCGAACGCCTGTGCCTGGACGGGCTCCTGACGATCGGCCCCGGCCAGCGGCTGCTGGTCACGGGCGAGAACGGGGCGGGCAAGACGACACTGCTGCGTGTCCTGGCGGGCGACCTGGAGCCGGACGCCGGCACCGCCCGCCGCCCCGCCCGGATCGGCTACCTCGCGCAGGAACTGCCCGCGCGTTCCACCCGGCTCCCGCTGCTCGCCGCGTTCGCCGCCGGGCGGCCCGGCCCGCCGGACGAGCACACCGAACAGCTCCTGGCCCTGGGCCTGTTCCGGGAGGAGGACCTGCACGTCCCGGTCGCGGCCCTGTCCGCGGGGCAACAACGGCGGTTGCAGATCGCGATCCTGGTGACCCGGCCCGCGGACCTCCTCGTCCTCGACGAGCCGACCAACCACATCGCGCTCGACCTGGTCGAGGACCTTCGGACCGCGCTCGCCGGGTACCCGGGGGCGGTGGTCGCGGTCTCGCACGACCGGGGCTTCCGCGCACGCTTCGAGGGGGAGCGGCTGGAGCTGCGGGCCGGCCGCAGGCACTGACCCCGCCGGACCCGTCCCGTCGCCCCTCACCTCCCGAGAATCCACCGAAACGAGACATCCATGATCGTCCCGACCACTTTCCTGACACCGCACCAGCTCGCCGACCGCACCTCCGCCGCCGTCGGGGCGGCCGTCGCGGCCGGACGCGGGCTCGGCCTGACCGTCACCGACCCCACGGTGCTCCACGACGTCTTCTCCGTCGTCGTCCACCTGGCGCCCTCGCCGGTCGTGGCCCGGATCCCCACCGTCCTGCCCCACTCCGACGACCTGGTCGCCCTCGCGCGCCGCCAGCAGGACGAACTGGACGTGGCGAGCTGGCTCGGCGGCCGGGGAGTCCCGGTGATCGCGCCCAGCCCGCTCGTGCCGCGGGAACCCGTGCAGCGGGACGGGTTCTCGATGACGTTCTGGCCGTTCATCGAGGAGGCCCGGGACAAGGAACCCGACTACGTGGCGAACTCCGAGAGCGTCGCCGACCTGCACGCGGCACTGCGCGCCTACCCCGGGCGCCTGGAATTCCTGTCCACGGCCGAGCCGCAGTTCGTCGCGGACAGCCTCGTCCGGCTCGACCGTCACCCCGACCTGATCGGGGCGGCCGAACTGGACCGGGCCCGTCGCGAGTGGCAGGTCCTGGAGCCCCTCGTGCGTTCACGCGAGGCGTTCGAGGCCCGGTTCCCCGGCATCGGCCTCCAGCCCGTCCACGGCGACTGCCCGCCCGCGAACATCTTCTCCGGGGTGGACGGCGACCGCTACGCCGACTTCGAACTGGTCACGCTGGGGCCCGTCGAGTGGGACCTGGCCGCGCTGGGGCCCGAGCACGAAGCCGCCTACAACCGCGGCGCACGGCGAAACGGCATGAGGCAGCTCGACGAGGAGGTGCTCGGTTTCGCCAACACCCTGGGCATGCTGCGGATCGTCGCCACACTCACGCTGGCCCCGCAACTGCCCGATCTGATGGGGTATCTCAAGCCCACCGTCGACCAGTGGCAGACGAAGCCCTTCGCCGGAGGCATGAACGGCTGACACCGAACGCCCGGCGGTCGAGTCCGGCATCCGCCCGGCCGTCCGACGGCCGGGCTCCGGACTCGGCCGGGTGGCTCAGGAGCGGGTGGCGGTCGCGCAGTTGTCGCCCGCGGCCGTCGAGTCGACCGGCTTGCTGCGGTCGTACGGATCGACCCGGCGGTCCTGGTCGGTGGGCTGCTCGTCGGCTGTTCCGAAGGGCGGCACGAGGTAGCCGGTCGGGGTGGAGCAGCCGCCGTTGACCATGTCGAGCGTGTACGAGACGAGGGACATCGTGCCCGGTTCGATGATGATCCTGTCCGGATCGTCCCAGCTCATCACCACCTCGCGCCGCACGATCGTACGGAGGACCTCGGAGTCCCGCCCGCCGTCCGCCGGAGTGACCGGGTACACGAAGGTGACGTCCGCCGTCACCTCGACCGCCCCCTTCTTCCCCTCCCGGTACGTGAGCCGGCCACGGGTCTTGACCACGTCGCCGACCAGCCGGGACTGATCCGGCCGGAAGCGGCTGAACAGCAGCAGTGGATCGGTCTTGGAGGTGGGCTTCTTCGACGACAAGGAGGTACGGAGGTACTCCTGGACGTCCTCCTGGTGCGGGTTCAGCAGCGCGATGGCCTCCGTGGGCCGCTCGCCGCGCAGCACCCGGGGGTCGAGCGCCGCGGCCACCAGGAAGTCCCGGCTCTTGCGCAGCGCCCGCTCGACCTGGGCGGCGTCCATCCAGCCGGTCGCCCTGGCCGGCGGCACCGTGATCCCCGCCGCCCCGTCGGCCCAACGGGCGGCGGGCGAACCCCGGAAGGGCTCGTCGAGGGTGGGGGGAAGATCCCGCTCGGCGTCCGGTGCCTCCCGCGGGGCCTCCGACTCGGCGGCCAACGGTGCCCCGCCCTGCCCGCCGTCGTCGTCACCGAACCAGCCGAAGACCTGCTGCGGGAAGAGCGACACGACCAGGAGGGCCACGACCGCCACCAGCCCGGCCACGTACCAGCCCGTCCTGCGCCGGGGCCGGGCCGGTGAGTACGTGCGCCAGCCCTCCGGCTGCCCGGGACGCTCCCGCAGCCGCCGCTCCACCTCACGGGCGCGCGCCGACGGCTCCACGGGGGCCCCGGGCACACCCGCCACCGATTCACGGAGGAACCGATCCCACTCCTCGTCGGGTACGGATGCCCCGTCCTGCCCCCCAGCCCCGCTCACACCGCACTCCCGTTCTCGTTCGATTGCCCGATGCCCGATGCCCGATGCCCGATGCCCGATGCCCGTTGTCCGGACGGCCGACGGCGCCCCGGCCCATCGAGAGCCGCCCGTATGATCGCACGAACAAGCGATCGACCTGCCGGGGGGCGGTGAACGGCGCTCGGCCGCGTACGGCCGCATGCGCACCGCGTCCCTGATCTCCGCAAGGCCGTTCGCCGAGCTTGACCTCAACCGTGGTTGATGTCGTGGGGTGGGTGACGGCGGCGATCACAGCCGTCACTTGAGCGCCTCGATACGGAAAAGGGCACTGTCATGACGAGCGACATTCTTGTTGTGGGGACGATTCCGCCGGAGACCCGGGCAGCGGTGACCGGTGTGGTGAAGGGGCTGGAGAGGGCTTTCAACGAGAAGGACCCCATCGCGCTGGGCGGGCAGTACGCCGAACACGCCTCCTGGACCAACGCGAAGGGCACGCGTCTTGACGGCAGGTCGGCGATCGTCGAGTTCAGCGCCCCGGCGCTGAAGAGCTTCCTGAGCGATTCCTTCGCCCGGTACGACGTGGTCAAGATGCTGGCGATAGCCCCTGACGTGATCGCGGTGAACGTGGTGCAGACCCCCACCGACAACACGGGCGAACCCACCGACGGCCCCTGGGGCGCGACGCTCTACGTGATCGCCGAACAGGCGGACGGCTGGCACATCGTGGCGGGCCAGAACATGGCCGTCACCCCGCCCGCACAGACCGCGTGACATCCGGCCCGGCACAACAGGGGGCGCCTCGGGGCACTTGCGCCACGGTTCCGGTCCACGGCGTCACCGCGCCGTCGGGGCGGAGCCACGGCCCGTGACCGGCCGCTATCGAGTGGGCCGTGACCAGTCGACGGCTCGTTTCTGGGCCTGCTCACCGCGTCGGCGGCGGGTCTGACAGAGCAGGCACAGGTCCGGCGCTTCCTCGTCCACGGCACCGTACGGGTGCTCCCGGCACCTGGTGTGCGGCTTCGGCCCCGCGGTCGCCTCCAGGAGCATGAGGGCCTTCTGCAGGTCGGTCCGGATTTCGTGGAGCTTCTCGACAGGGGTGTCGCGGGTGATGTTGTCCCCGTGCTCACCGAGAACGCGCAGTGCCCGGCCGAGTTCGGGAAGGTGGTTCGGGTTCATCGGTGTCCGTTCTCCAGGAGAACGCCCGCCGGCGATCCGGGCCGACGGGCACCCCTGAACGCAACGGCAATGGCAAGGCGTCTCGCTCTGCTGCTCACGGTTCTCCAACGACCGCGAGCGCCGGAAGGGGACGGGCCCGTCGGCCGCGCTCCGTCGTCGCCCGCCCCGGCGGAGTACGGCCGTGGCCCGTGAGACAGTCGGGACACGGATCGTCGATCGCCACCGAGGAGAAGAACGAAGTCATGAGAGCGCTGCCCGCCGTCGTCGACCGTGGTGAGTTCGACGCTCTGGTCATCAGGACCGACCACCACGACGACCGGGCGTGGCAGAACGTGGTGGCGGCGCTGACGGAGCCCCGGGGAGACGAGGGGTACGACGCGCACATCCACGTCGTCGACGATCCGGCCTGGGCGGAGGTGACCGTCGACGAGGTGCTGGCCGCGGTACGCACCGACGAGGACCTGTCCGTCGTCTTCCTCGCCGACCGGACAACCATGCGGGCCGGGAACCACGCGCTGCTGGCGGTCACCACGCTGACCCGGGAGGACTGCGCGGACGACGAGGACTACGGTCGACTGACCGAGTTCGGCCGCGAGTTCCGCACCGTCCCCGCAGGGGTCCACGAGGTCCAGGCGAACCTGAGCATCGGCAACCTGGGCTTCGAGGAGTACGCGGCAGCGGCCCACGACGATCCCGAGGGGATCTACCGCTCCCTCTGAAACACCGGCTGGTGAACGCCCACGTCTCCGGGGAAACCAGGACGTCGGGAGGGCCGACCCCTACGGCGGTTCTCCGGGTGCGCCGGGGGTGTTGCCCGGATGGCCCGTACGCGCACCGGGCAGCCACCGTAGGGGCGTGACATCGACAACACGCACAACTCGACTGCTCTGTTTCCTCGTTCCCCTTTTCCTGCTGCTGTACGGCGTGCTCCGGCTGATCGACGGCATGGACGGCGACCACGGGCCGGGGGTGGCCTGGAACCTCGGTCACACGTTCTTTCTCGCCGCCTTCCTTCTGTTCGGCGCTCTTGTCGTGATGCTGCGCGGCCTCGTTCCCGCGGACACCGTCCGCACGAGAACCGCTTCCCGTGCCGCCATGGTGGCCGGGGTGTTCGGCGCGGGCTGTTTCGTCTGGGTGATCCTCGGCGATCTGTTCTCCGGCTTCGCCGAGTCCCTGCCGCTGCCCGGGCCTCTGGAACTCGCGGGGCCGATGGCCTTCCAGCTCGGAATGCTCGCCCTGCTGATCATGATGGCGGCCGCACGGCCCAGGCGGCTGCCCGTGTGGAGCCCGGTGCTCGTGTTCGTGTCCTTCGCCCTGATCGCGGTCGGTCTCGACCTGATCCCGCTCGCGGCCGTGGTCCTCATGGCCGGCCTCGCACCACTGACCCGCGGCCACGCACCGGGTACCACGCACACGCCCGTCGGCGAGGGTGCGGCCCGCTGAACGTTCCCCGTCGGGCCGCCGCAGGTGTTCCTGCTCCGGAAGGCCGAACTCCCGATACGCAGAAGGGGTTCGACGGCCTCCGGGAGGTCCTGGGGAGGGCAGGGATTCGACGCGGCCGACCCGGCCGCCCGGGCGTGCGGCGTGTGCGGCGCCGCACCGTCCGGCCGGTCCCGGAGGTCCTGCCCGGACACTCCGCCGAGGCCCCGGCCGACCGGCTGCCCGCCCATCCCGGCGGCGAAGCGATCCCCGTCGGATTTTGCCTCGGCCAGTTTGCCTCGAAGCCGAGTTTCGCAGGGGGGCGGCGGCTAGGATCGGTTCCTTCCAGGGGGTGATCATGACTACGACGCAGAGTTCGGCGGCGCCACCCGTTTCCAGGGGCGCCGGGGACGGGCAACTGTCGTGGTGGACGCAGTGGACGGGACCGCGCACGCCGGCACGGTTGCGCCGCGTCGGGGTGCTGTTGACCCTGGCCGGCCTGATCACCGCCGTGTTGAGTCTGATCGGGGGGTCCTCGCGGGCCGGCGCGGTGACCGACGCGGCCGGCCGGGACACCACGCTCGCGCAGCACGCCGGTGAGATCTACCAGGCACTTGCCCACGCCGACGCCATGGCCACCAGCGGTTATGTGTCCGCCGGCCAGGAGCCCGCGGCGATCCGCACCCGGTACGACGCGGACATCGCCAACGCCGGGAAGCGTCTCGCCGAGGCGTCCCGGCAGGTCGCGCCGGACGACCCGGCCGCGAAGCCGCTCGACACCCTGATCACCGGGCTGCCCGCGTACACCGGCCTGGTCGAGACGGCCCGCACCTACAACCGTCAAGGGCTGCCGCTCGGCCAGTCGTATCTGGCGCAGGCGTCGCAACAGATGCGCACCGAACTGCTGCCCGCGGCCGAAACGTTCCGGCGCGTCGAGGTCGACGCGCTCAACACCGACTACCGCACCGCCAGTTCGCTGCCGATCGCCGTCGTGGTGTTCGGGATCGCGTTGTTCCTCGCGGCGCTCGACTTCGCCCGCCGGGAGTCCTGGCGCACGCAGCGCCGGTTCAACGTCGGGGTGGCCGGGGCGACCGTACTCGTCGTCGCGGGTGTGTTGTGGTGGGGGCTGGCGACGGTGGCGGGGGAGAGCGCGCTCGCCGACGCGAACAAGGCCAGCGACGCGACCACCGCGCTCGACGAGGCCCGCACGCTCGTGCTCCAGGCCCGCAGCAACGAAAGCCTGTTGCTGGTGGCCCGCAGCGGCGGCAGTGCGTCCGACTCGGGCTTCACCGAACAACTCGACCGGCTCACCGCCAAGGACGGCCCGCTCGGCGTCGCCGAGAAGTCCGGCGCCGACGTCGACGACATCCGCGCCGCCGCGACCATGTGGTCGGACGCACATGCCCGGCTGCGCCGGTTCGACGACAGCGGTGACTACCAGAAGGCCGTCCGGTCGGCGGTCGGCACCGACGCCGGCAGTTCCGGTGCCGCGTTCGCCGCTCTCGACAAGACGGTGAGCCGTGCGGGCGCCGACGCCCAGACCCGGCTCGCCGCCGCCACATCAGCCGCTGATGACGCGACGACGTTGCTCGCGTTCGGGCCCGCCGTCTTGTTCGCGCTGGCCGCCGCGGGCTTCGCGATCGGCGTCGCACGTCGGGTGGAGGAGTACCGATGACCAGTCCCCACAACGGTTTCCGCACGCCGATGGTCAACGTCCGGCGACCGCTCTTCCTCTTTTCCGCCGCCGTCGTGCTGTCGCTCGCCGGGATCGCCCTGCCCGCGTTGCACGGCACCGACGCGAACACGAGCGACAGCGGCCGGGGCGCGCCGCGGCCGCCGACGTCGTCGCAGCCCGAGTGCGGGACCGTGAAGAACAGCCTGCGCCCCGGCGGCGCGCTGCCCGAGCCGGGCGCCATGCCGTCCGGGTCGACGATGGCGAAGATCCACAAGCGCGGACGGCTGATCGCGGGCGTCGACCAGGGCAAGTACCTGCTCGGCTACCGCGACCCGCAGACCGGGAAGCTCGAAGGCGCGGACATCGACATCGTCCGCAAGATCGCCCAGGCGATCTTCGGCGATGCGGACAAGGTCCAGTTCGTGGTGCGCGACGTGGCCGACCGGGCGCTGCTGATCGAGCAGAAGAAGGTCGACGTCGTGGTCAACACATTCAGTGCCACCTGCCTGCGGCAGCGCACCGTCGAGTTCTCGAGCGCGTACTACAACGCGACGCAGCGGTTGCTGGTGCCGAGCCGTTCCAAGGTCAAGGAAGTGGAACAGCTGGCGGGCAAGAAGCTCTGCACCTCCAAGGGGTCCACGACCGAGGTCACGCTGCGCAAGCTGCCGGTGCGGTTGAACGTGGTGACGCTGGCCAGCATCCCGGACTGCGTGGTCGCGTTGCAGCAGAGCAAGGTCGACGCCGTGTCCAGCGACGACGGAATACTCGCGGGGATGGCGGCGCAGGACCCGCAGACCAAGGTGGTCGGGCGGCCGCTCGCCAATGCGTACTACGGTGTCGGGATGAGCCCCGAGCAGCCCGATCTGGTGCGGTTCGTGAACAAGCTGCTGGAACGGGACCGGGCCAACGGGAGCTTGGCGGGCAGCGCACAGGAGTGGCTCGGGAAGGAGCTGCACCCGGTGCCCGCGATCCCCGACGCCGCTTACCGCGACTGACGTTTTCGCCCGGCCTGCCGGTGCGAGAGGACGATCCGACGCCGGACCGGGTCGACGTCGAGGATCCTGACCGGCAGGGGGTCGCCGACCCGGAGGCCGGACCGAGCCGTCTCCAGGTGCTCGTCGGCCAGTTCGGATTCGTGCACCAGCCCCTCGAAACCGTTCTCCGACTCCTCGATGCGCACGAAGACGCCGAACGGTACGAGTCTGGTGACGCGGCTGACGACGGTCCGGCCGATCTGCCCGGCCAGCAGCAGCATCGGGTCCTCGTGCAGGGCCTTGAGGGACAGCACCACGTGTTCACGGACCGGGTCGACGCCGAGGATCTCGGCGTCGATCTCCTGACCGACGGAGACGACGTCGGAGGGGTGCGCGCCGGGACGCCACGACAGCTCAGGAGCATTGATCATCGCGGTGAAGCCGCCGATGTCCACGAAGGTGACGCCGAAGTCTGCGATCTCGGTCACCGTGCCGGTGATGATCCCGCCGGGGCGAAGGGATTTGAGGAAGGCCCAGGTCCGGTCGCCCGGTGTCGGATCGGTCCGCCAGCGGGCCCGTACCACTCCGTCGTCGTCGGGCATGACAGCGGTGAACAGCGGCACGCGTTCATCGGCGTACATGGACAGGAGCGCCGCGGCCTCGGCGCCGGACATCCGGGCGACCAGCTCCGAGAACGCGTCCTCGTCGGCGACAGCGCTGTGGATCCGGCCGTCCCCGTCCTGCCAGACGCCCTCGACGAGGCCCTCGGCGGGGAGGGAACCGATGACCGCGTCGACGTCGCAGGACAGGCCCGGCCACACGGCCAGCCGGGCGCGGGGGGCCAGCCCGGCGCGCACCGTGTCGACGGTGTCGCGGGTGAGACGGTGCCACCGTGCGGCGCCTTCGACGTACATCTCCTCCAAAAGCCCGGCGCGGCAGGTGTCGACCGACCGGTGCACACCGGCCCAGAACTCGTCGTCGCCGGGCCGTTGGACCTTCGTGTCGTCGGTCTCCGTCCCATACGGAGAGGAGTCCAGGCGTTCCGGGAACAGCCCCAGCGCGCGGGTCCGGGCCAGTGCCTCCTCGCAGGGCCGGACACTGCCGATGTAGAGGTACTGGTCCCACCCCACATGGACGGCGAACGTGCCTTCCACCTCCAGCCGGCACCAGGCGCCGTTGTCGCGCAACATGGCACGCACCAGCTCCAGCCCGACTTCGAGCGGCACCTTCGCCCCGTCGTGAAAACCGTCGTGAGAACCGGCCGGCCCGACGGGGAAGAGCCCGTCCAGTCCGAAACCGTCCACCGGGGGCTCCGCGCCGAAGTGCGCGAGGGAGGGGACCTGCGGTTCACGCACGGTCAGGTGGGCGACGCCGGTTTCCCCGGCGAACGCCTCGACGGCCCGAAGGCGGGCCGCCTCGATCTCGCCGTGATCGCCGACCGTGTCCTCGGTACCGGCGTAATGCCCGTACTCGTCACGATCGGCGGGATCGTACCCAGTGACGCGGTAGACGTAGGGGAGTCGCACCCCTTCATCATCCAGCACGTTCGGGGTGCCGGAGCCCCGGCCGGCGGATTCGAGGGATGCGATCATGGGCGGGCCGTGTTCGTTCGCCCGTGAGGTGATTTCTTGAGGATGGTGGCACTGCGTTCCCACGCACTGTTGCCCCGGCAGTACGACCACCGGAAGGTTCTGGCGACCACCGTGGACGCCTGGGACCGGACGCTCTGGTTGATCTGCCCCGACGCGGAACTCCGACCGAGCCCGTACGGAAGGCCCCGTGCCCGGCCCCGCGGCCTTCCGTACGACGCGCTCCTGGTCATCGACAGCGGTGGCGCGGTCCGCGAACAGCCCCTGCGCGAGCTGGACTTGTGGGTGACCCGTCTCGACGCACTGCCCAACGGCCGGTTCGTCGTGCAGGGGTACGGCGCCGCAGGGGACCGGAACGCGCGGATCCACGGGCCGGACGGGCGACGCCGCCACAGTTTCGCGATGGGGAGCGCGGTCGAGCACCTGATGGCGGACCGGCGGCACCACGTGTGGAGCACCTACTTCGACGAGGGCGTCTACACCGACCCGATCAGCGCCGCCGGCCTGGTGCGCTGGGACAGCGGCGGCAACCGCCGATGGGGGTACACACCTCCGGAGGGCGTCGAACACATCGACACGGTCTACGCCTTCAACGTCGGCGACGGCGTCGCGTGGGCCGACTACTACCCGACCTTTCCGCTGGTCGAGGCCCGGACCAACGGTGAGATCCGGCTACGGCGGACCCCCGTGGTCGCTCCCGCGGGTCTGGCCGTGCACGGAGAACACCTCACGATGCTGGGAGGCGACCGGCAACCGGACCGCCTGCACCTCTGCCGTCTGACGGAGAGCGAGGCCCTGCCGGTCGAGGAGGCCCGGCTCACCCTCCCCAACGGGGCACCGCTCAAGCGGTACGCACCCCCCGTGGGACGAGGCCGGCATCTGTACCTGCGCGGCCCGTCGCCCAGGCAGTGGTACGTGCTGGGGGTCCAGGAACCGTCCGGCGGATCACCTCCGAAACCATGACCGGGACGCCGTGAAGCGCCATCGGCACGATCTGCCGGACGAGTACGGGACCGGCTCCCCCGCCCGGGGGAGCGACCCGATACCGCGCCCGTCCCGGAGGACGAGTGATCGTCGGCCCCGGGCCCGATGTCCTGGAACACGGTCCGTGGAACCGTTTCTCCCGTTCAGCTTCTTCTTCCGTCGCGTCAGGAGAACCGGGCCATGCCGGAATTCACCGTCTCCCGTCCAGAAGGCACAGTCGCCGAGGTTCCGCCCCCGCCCCGATGGGCCGTCCGGGCCGCTCATGCCTCGGCGCTCTCCGCGACCGCCGGGTTCATCCCGCTGCACGCCGTCTGGGCGCTGGGCATTCCCCTCTGGGCGGACGAGCAGGCGTTCCGGGAGTGGTACGGGGTCGGCGGCGGCCCGTACCTCTTCATGCTCAGCGGCATGGCCCTGCTGGCGGGCGTCCTGGCGGTGAGCCTGGTCCGGCCGTGGGGACTGGTGTTTCCGGGCTGGACTCCGTTCCTGGCCGGGCGAAGAGTTCCGCGCCGGACGCTGACCGCCACGGCCTACGTCGTCTCGGTCTTCCTCCTCCTGTACACCGTCTGGGCCGCCGTGCAGCTGTTCAGAACCTTCGACGACGAGGGCATCTTCAGCCCCTGGACCGTCGTCCACGGGATCCCGCAGTTCCTGGTGTGGGGCATCGGCCTGTACATCGCCGCACACTCCTACCGCCACCGCACGTCACCGAGGCACTGAGACCTGCCGAGGAGGGGCCGCCCGGGGCGGGAGAGGTGGCCGGCGGGGCGTTGTCAGTGGGCCCGCTTACTGTGAGAACAGCTGATCGAGGGATCACGCTGCTTGGAGTGGGCCGAGGAGGGGCTGTGCGGGGCTTGCGGGAAGGGAGCGACGGTTCGGTGCGGGGCGAGGAGGTGACCGGGGCCGAGGCCCCCGGGGGGACGGTGGCGTTCCCGGACGAGGAGACCTTCGAGGTGCCGTCGTCCTGGCGGCGGCTCGTGCATCCGCGGCGCGGCGGCTTCCCGCAGAGCGTGCCGGACCCGGACCCGGACGCCGCACGGGTGGCGGAGAAGGAGCTCGCCCGACAGTCCGACTGGCTGGCGGAGATGCTCTCGTCGCCGGACAGCGATCCGGAGATCGTCGCCGCCACCCGCGCCCACCTGGCCGGCAGCCCGAACCCGCTGGGCGCCGCCGCGGTGGCGGCCGTGTCGCTGCGCTGGGACCACCGCCCCGGCGTGCTCGTGGACGCCTGGGTGCTGGCCCACGGGCTGTCCTTCGCCGCCCGGTCGGTCGTCGAGTACATCGACATCGAGGCGATGTGGACCCAGCACGGCTCCGTCCGCTCGGACTCCCGGCTGCTGCGCCGCCCCGCGGACGGTTCGGCCGACGACTACTGGGCGCGGCCCCGGTTCGCCGACCGGATGCGCGCCCTGATCGCCGTGTCCGGGGACGAGGAGTACGCCCAGGTCGTCTCCGACCTCGCCGGTTACCGGGACAACCTGCGCCGCCGCTGCTCGGTCTCCTACCTGGTGCCCGGCGAGCAGCACTGGGTCGACGAGTGCTGCGCGGAGGCGGACGCGGCCGGGGCGACCCTGCGCGCGATGCTGTTGTGCTCGCTAGGCTCCGCGGAGCAGATCGAGAAGTTCCCGCGCCCGGTGCATCTGTCGTGGAACGGCTGGGACATGGAGCTGGTCGCCACCCTGGCCGAGGGCACCGGCCAGGCGTTCGCGCCGCTCCTGACGGAGGCGATCGCCACGGCACCGGGCGCCGACCGGACCCGTACGGTGGCCCGCGCGCTGGTCGCGCTGCCGACCGACGACGCCTTCCGGATCCTGCTGTCCCACGCGGACGACAAGCACGTCCGTACGAGCCTGGTCGAGGCGATGGACCGCTACCCCGTGCGGGCCCTCCGGCTGCTCGCCGAGGCGGCCTCGGCCCCGGGCGGCCAGGACCGGGCGGCACAGTCGGCCGACCGCATGCTCGCCCACCACGTCATGGCCCACCGCGCGTTGGTGAAGGCCGCCCTGCCGGAGCTGACGCCCGGGGCCGCGGCCCATGTGGAGCCGCTGCTGGACGGCGCCGACCGCGTGGCGGACGCCCCCGCCGAGGCCCTGCCCGCGCTCCTGGCCGATCCGCCGTGGACGCGCAAGCGGGCCAAGGCCCCCGAGAAGCGGGTGGCAGCCGAGATCCCCGCGGCTCCCGGACCGAAGGCCGTGTGGCAGCCCGGCGAGCGGGAGGAGTGGTCGGTCATGCCGACCTGGCTGGTCCGGCGTGCCTTCCCGGCCGAGCGGTGGACCGAGCACCTCGAAGAGCTGCGTGGGGACCGGCGGTGGAACCACCTGTCCTGGTGCGCCCACCTGTTCCTGCACGGTCCCGAGGACGAGGCCCGTCGGATCGTGTCCACGTACAAGTCCGCCGAGGGCTACGGGAACCACCAGATCATCAGGCCGATCGCCGCCCGGTTCGGGACCGACGCCCTGCACCTGGTGCTCGACGCGTCCGCGGACTTCTCCGTGAAAATGGGCGAGCTGGTCCTGCCGTTCCTCAGCACCGAGGTCGCCGTGCGGATCGGCGACTGGCTGATCCGTCTGAAGTCGGCCAACGCCACGGCCCGCGGCTGGCTGACGCGCCACGGCCTCGCCGCCGTCCCCTACCTGCTGCCGCAGGCGGTCGGACCGACGGGCCCCGCCCGCGACGGCGCGGAGACGGCCCTGAAGGCCATCGCCCAGAAGCACGGCGTCGACGCGGTCCGCGAGGCCGCCGCCGCGGCCGGCGGACCGGAGGCGGCGGACATCGTCGCGGAGACCCTGGACGGCGACCCGATGGCGTTCGCCCTGCCCAAGAGGATGCCCACGGTGGGCTCCTGGGCCGACCCCGGCCTGCTGCCGCAGATCCTCCTGAAGGACGGCGGTGCGCTCCCCGTCGGGGCGGCCCGGCACGTCCTCACCATGCTCGCCCTCTCGAAACCGCACAGCGTCTACCCGGGCATCGCCGTGGTGAAGGAGCACTGCACCCCCGATTCCCTCGCGGCGTTCGCCTGGGGCCTGTTCGAGCAGTGGCAGTTCATCGGCATGCCGGCCAAGGAGAGCTGGGTGCTGCAGTCGCTCGGCCCGCTCGGCGACGACGGGACGGTGCGCCGCCTGAGCCCGCTGCTGCGGGCCTGGCCCGGCGAGGGCTCCCACAAGCGCGCGGTCGACGGCCTCGACGTGCTCGCGGCCATCGGCAGCGACGTGGCGCTGATGCATCTGCACGGCATCTCGCAGCGGGTGAAGTTCAAGGGCCTCAAGGCCCGCGCCCAGGAAAAGATCGCGGAGGTGGCCGACGGACTCGGCCTCACCGGCGAGCAGTTGGGCGACCGCCTCGTCCCGGACTTCGGCCTGGACGCCGACGGCAGTACCGTCATCGACTACGGCACCCGCCGGTTCACGGTCGGATTCGACGAACAGCTGCGGCCGTACGTGAAGGACGCCGACGGCACGGTCCGCAAGGCCCTGCCCGCACCCGGAGTGAAGGACGACCGGACGCTCGCACCGACCGAGCGGAAGCGGTTCGCGACGCTCAAGAAGGACGTCCGCACGATCGCGTCCGACCAGGTGCGGCGGCTCGAACAGGCAATGGTGACACAGCGGTCCTGGACGGACGGCGAGTTCCGGGAGCTGTTCGTGGACCACCCGCTGATGAGGCACCTGGTATGCCGCCTGGTGTGGGAGGGCGAGAGGGACGGCGCGGTGACGACGTTCCGCGTCGCCGAGGACCGCACCTTCGCCGACGCCGAGGACGAGCTGCTGACCCTGCCGGAGGGGACGACGGTACGGCTCGCCCACCCGCTGCGCCTGGGCGGGGAACGGGACACCTGGGCGGAGCTGTTCGCGGACTACGAGATCCTGCAGCCGTTCCCGCAGCTGGGCCGAGCCGTGCACGCCCTCACCGAGGAGGAGGCCGCCGGGCACCGGCTGGCCCGCTTCGAGAAGGCCACCGTCCCGGTCGGCAAGCTCCTCGGCCTCACCAAGCGCGGCTGGGAACGCGGCGCACCGCAGGACGCGGGCGTGGAGTGCTGGATCTCCCGGCCGGCCGGCCCGGGCCGGTACCTGGTCATCGACCTCGACCCGGGCATCGCCGTCGGCATGGTCAACGAACTCGGGGACCAGACCCTGGAAGCGGTCCGGATCGCCAGTTCCCCCAGCTACTACTACACGGGCGACGACCACCCGCTGCGCCTCGGCGACCTCGACCCGGTGCTGGCCTCCGAGCTGCTCGCCGACCTCACCGAGGTGACGGCGGGATGACCACGACCGCCCCGCCGGGCCCCGACGCCCGCGCCGGGCGGCGGCATCGACGGCGCCGGTGACCGCTTGCCGGGCCCGGTGACCACCCGCCGGATTCCGGCGGCCATCTGCCGGCCCCGGCGGCTGCCCGCCGGGGCCAGGTGACCGCTCGGCCCCGGCGGGGTCCGGTGACCGGTTGCGCCCGGTCCGGGCCCGGACCGGCCGGCGTCGGCGCGCCACGGGGCTGGGTACGCTCGCCCCGTGCGGTCGGCGCGGACACCGCGGGAGCCCGACCGGCCCGGCCGCGGGACGGAACACGGTGGCAAGGGGGCTGGGCAATGTGGCGGATCGGTGAGGTCGTCGACGGCCGGTACGAGGTGACCCGGGTACTGGGCCGGGGAGCCATGGGCGTGGTGCACCAGGTGCGGCACCTGGGCTGGGGCACCGACCTGGCGGTCAAGAGCCCGCGGGGCGAACTGGTCCGCGACCCGCACGGCCGGGACCGCTTCGTCGCCGAGGCCGAGGCATGGGTGTCGCTGGGTCTGCACCCACATGTGTGCGGCTGCTACTACGTCCGCACGCTCGACGGCGTGCCCCGGGTGTTCGCCGAGTACGTCCGTGACGGAAGCCTGCGGGACTGGATCACCCGGGGCACCCTGTACGAGGGGAACCGGGACCAGGTCCTCGCCCGCATCCTCGGCCTCGCCGTCCAGGCGGCCCACGGCCTGGAACACGCGCACGCCCAGGGGCTCGTGCACCAGGACGTCAAGCCCGCGAACATCCTCGTCGACGCCGGCGTCGCCAAGGTCGCCGACTTCGGCCTCGCCCGTGCGCGGGGCCCGCTGCTCCCCCTTCCGGAAGGAACGGGGGACGCGAGCGTACTGGTCACCAACGGGGGTCTCACTCCCGCCTACGCGTCCCCGGAACAGGCCCTGGGGCAACGGGTGGGGCGGCGCAGCGACATCTACAGCCTGGCCGTTTCCGTCCTGGAGATGTTCACCGGCGAGATCCTCTGGGCGTTCGGATCGGTTGCCGGGCAGACCCTCGAAGAACTGCGGGCGTCGGGGGAGTTCGCCTTCCCGCTCCCGGAACGGGTCGCCTCCGTCCTTGCCCGGTGCCTGGCGGCGGACCCGCGGGACCGGCCCGGCTCCATGGCCGAACTCGCCGCCGAACTGGACGAAGCGGCCGAGCGCCTCACGGGCGGGACCGTGCTGCGGACCCCGCCCCGGGCGGCCGACCTGCGCGCGGGCGAACTCAACAACCGCGCGCTGTCCCTGCTCGACCTCGGCCGGCCGGAGGAAGCGGTCGAGACCTTCGAACGGGCGGCGGTGACCGATCCGCACCACGCCGCCACCCAGTACAACGCCGGGCTGCTGCGCTGGCGGCGCGGGGAGATCACCGACCTCCGGCTCGTCACCGCCCTGGAAGAGGCCAGGACATCGGCGGACGGCGACTCCCCCCTCGCGTTCCTCCTGGCCCAGGTGCACCTGGAACGCGGGGACCTGGAGGCGGCACGGGCCCTGCTGGAGAACCTGGCGGAGCACCCGGAGGCCCCCGACGCCGCCGAGGCCGAGGCGGCCCTGAACACCGTCCGCTCGGGAGACGTACCGGACGCCCGCTGCACCGCGGTCCGGGAAGCGGCCTGGCAGACCTTCCCCTTCTCCCGGATGAGGGACGAACGGAAGCGCCTGTCCATGGAGATCCGGATGCGGATGGCCCCGGACGGGAAGACCCTGCTCACCGGAAGCTGGGACGGCACGCTCCAGCTCTGGAACACCGGGGACGGCCGGAGCCTGAGCGTCATGCGGGGGCACACGGGCGCCGTGCGCTCCCTCGACCTCGGCCGGGACGGACGCCTCGCGCTCTCCCTGGACTGGAACGGCGAACTGCGCTGGTGGGACCCCGACGACGGCAGTTGCCTGCACGAACTCTCCCTCACCGCGGAGGACCACGGCCGGGCCCGGTATCCGGTGGTGCGGCTGGTCCCGGGAAGCAGCACCGTGCTGTGCGGAACGGCCGACGGCCGGGTGGTCCGCCTCCACCGGGACGGCCGGACCGTTCCCCTCACTCCCTCCATCGACCCCGCCGACCCCGCGGTCCCCGTAGGCTCCGGCGACGAACCGGTCCTGGCGCTGGAGGTGAGCGCCGACGGCCGCAGAGCCCTGGCGGGCGGGACGCACGGCAGCCTCTGGCTGGTGGACCTCACCGACGGCTCCACCCGCCTGCTCCCGGACACCGGGGGCGGATTCGTCCACGCGGTGTGCCCGAGCGCGGACGGGCGCCGCGCGCTGAGCGGCCACGGACGCTCCATCCGGCTGTGGGACCTGGACACCGGGCGCTGCCTGCGCACCATCAGCGGTCCCTTCCACGGTGCCCACTCGCTCACCCTGAGCGCCGACGGACGCCGCGCGCTGTCCGGCAGGGCCGGCGCGCTGCAATGGTGGGACCTGGACACCGGGCGATGTCTGCGCACCTTCCACGGGCACCGCGGAGAGGTGAGCGCGGTCTGGCTCTCGCCGGACAACGGGCACGCGCTCTCCGCCGCCCAGGACAACACCCTGCGCCAGTGGTCGCTGCCGGGCACCTACACCGCCCCGCCCCATCTCGACCGTCCCCGCGCCCCGGCCGATCTCAACCGGTCCCGGGAACACGTCACCGACCTGGTCGTGCGCGCGGAACAGGCCCTGGACCGAGGCCGGTTGGCGCAGGCGTTGGAATGTCTCACCCGGGCCCGCTCCGTCCGGGGCCACGAGCGCGACCCGAAGGTGCTCGACGCCTGGCACCGGCTCGACGGCCGGGCCACCCGCGTGGGCCTGCGCGCCGGGTGGCAGGCGCGTGAACTCACCGGCCACACCGCCTCCGTGAACTGGATCGACCTCACGGACGACGGGCGGCTCGCCGCGTCCGCGAGCGCCGACCGCACGGTTCGCCTGTGGCGGACCGAGGACGGCAAGTGCCTCTCGGTCCTCGAAGGACACGACCACCTGGTCGATCGCGTCGCCTTCAGTCCCGACGGCGGGCGCCTGCTGTCCCTGGGCCGGGACCGCAGGGCCCGCCTGTGGGACGTCGACACCGGCACGTGCCTGCGCGTGCTCGACGCCTCGGCCTTCGGCACGGCGGTGCGCTTCTGCGGCGACGGCAGCCGGGCCCTCATTGCCGGCCAGGGACGCATGCTGCGCCTGTGGGACCTGGACGAGGACCGGCCGCTGCGCGGCTTCGACGGCTTCGAACTCTCGCTCAACGCGGTCTGGACGACCCCCGACGGCCGCCTCGCCGTCACCGGGGGCGACGACAGGACCGTACGGCTGTGGGAGCTGGACAGCGGGCGGTGCGTGCGCACCATGACCGGGCACGCGCACCACGTGATGTCCGTGTGGCTCAGCCCCGACGGCCGGTACGTGCTGTCCGGCGGGACTCATCGCGAAGGCGCGATCCGGCTGTGGGACGCCTCGTCCGGCACCTGCCTGCAGACCTTCGAGGGGTACACGCACTTCGGAGCCCGTCTCACCGCCGACGCCCGCTTCGCCGTATGGAGTTCCGCCGGTGCCGTGCAGGTGGCCGACACCCGCACGGGCCGCGTCGTCCACCGCATCGACGGCCTCACCCGGGGACTCTTCACGGCCGCACCGACCCCTGACGGCCGCCATGTGCTCACCGGGGACATGGAGGGACTCGTCCGGATGTGGGAGCTCGACTGGGAACTGACCGTGTGATCCGTGCCCCTGTCCGCGCCCGGGCCCGCACGGTCCGGCCCGGCTCCCGAGCCGAGCCGAGCCGGACCGCACCGCCCCGGGCGCGGGTCAGCCGGTGGTTGCGGAGCGGGGGGCTCGTGGGCCGCCCCGGTCGCGCCACTCGCGGAAGGGGGCGACCTCTGCCAGCCCCGACCGCACCGCCACCAGTCCCTCGGCGAAATCGGCGGCCAACTCGCTCAGCATGGTGAGGAGTTCGCCCTGCGGCAGCCGTTCGCATGTCGGGTCCGGTACCCACCGCGTGCGCGAGGCGCAGTGAATGGCTACGCCCCCGGCTTCCGGGCGGAAGGTCAGCGTCCGCTCCAGGCCCTGGGAGTAGAGGTCGACCTCGACCTCCCGGTGTGCCCGCACCCCCGCGAGCAGGTCCGGAAGCTGCTCCATGAACGCGGACAGGTCGTACGCCACGTCCACCGGCCACTCGGGAGTACCGAAACCACCCATCCGGAAGCTGCCGTCCCCGGCCTCGGCGAGGACCTCGCACGCCTCCATGACCAGGGTCTCGTACTCTTCGTCCGGCTCCGGGGAGACCGGGTCGCCGACGGGGGCACCCCTGGGGGCGGGCGGGCGGAACGATACCGAGAAACTCATGCGCCCAAGTCTCCTACTCCAGGTCGACGACCGGGTACGCCGTGCGGTAGAAGCCGCCCGGCCCCGGGACGAGGGTCGCCGCCCGGGCGGGGGAGATGGTCCCGTCCGGCATGATCACCTGCCCGAGCCCGTCCGGGATGCGCACCGTGCGGGGACCGGAACCGGGTACGTGGACACTGCGCAGGAACTGCGCGGCGGCCTCGTTGTCCAGCCACTGGCCCTGCTGGTTGCCGGTGCTGCGGGCGCGGTCGGTCAGCGCCTTCGTGTTCTTCGCACCCGCACCGTGGGTCTTGAAGGTGTGCCCGAAGGTCTTCACGCTCCTGGAGGACCAGTTCACGCAGTCCTCGTCACCGACGGATCGGGCCGCGGGCAGCGCCGGGCGATCGCGACGGAGGAACGCCGCGATGTACCGGACTTTCAGGATCCCGCCCCGGACCGACTGCCCGGGAAGGCCGGAGGCACCGGGAGCACCGAGGACGCCGGGAGTACTGGGAACGCCGGGAGCGTGGTGGGCCACGCCCGAGGCGCTGCGGGCCACGGGGCAGTCGGCCCCGTCGCGTTCCTGCCGCACCTTGTCGACCAGCTTCTTGACCTCGGTCGTCGCCAGGGCGCGGGCGGTGATCAAGGTGTCGGCGCGGTAGGGGATGCGGTACTGGACCGGACGGCCCCCACTGGCCCGGGAACGGGCCCGTGCCTCGGCCTTCTTCCGCGCCTCGATCGAGGCGAAGGTGGGGCCGGCGCCCGGGTTGGAACAGGACAGGCTCCCGGAGACACCGGCGCCGGTGACCGAGAAGGAGCGCTGCGGACTGGTGCACCGGCCCGCGGACCTGCCGTCGATGCTGAAGGAGGCGGCCATCACCGCGGTGACCTTGCCGCCCACGAGACGGCTCCTGGCATCGGTGGTGATCCGCCCGGCGAAGCTGTTCCTGGCCGTGCATCCGCCCGAACCGCATTTCACCGTTCCCGAACCACTGAGAGCCAGGGAAATGCCGCTGTCGGTGGCGCCGTTCAGCTCCTTTGCCTGCTTCTCCAGGGTGTCGAACATCGGATCGACGGCATCCCCGGTGACCGGCACCAGGTCCAGCCCCGCGGAGTCGCTGCCGTCGAGCGGACCTTCCGTCACCTCGGGGGTTTCGGCGGGGCCCTCGTCCCCGGAGGACTCCTGCACCTGGGCCTGGACTTGGGGCTGGGGCTGAACTTGGACTTGGGTCCGGGCCGGGGCCTGGACCGCGGTGGTCGCCGATCGGGCCGAGACCGCCCGGGCCCGGTCGCCGGAGGACCCGGACGAGGGGGAGGAGCCGTAGGGTTCCAGGCGCAGCACCCGATGGGGCTTCTTGTCGGTGACGAGCAGACGGCCCATCGAGGTGTCCACCACGAGTGCGGGTGTGCCGTTCACCGTGGGAGGCTCGGCAGGTCCGTCGGGAGCGGGCGTGTTCTCCAACCTGTCCAGGGACTTGGAGAGCTGGATCGCCAACAGGGCGGGGGACGGCCTGCGTTCCACGAGTTCCTGTGTCTCGCCGTCGCTCCCCTGCGCGGCCGTCCACGTGCCGGAGGCCCGTGCGTCCGACCCCGTTCCGGAGGCCGGATCCTTCTGCCGGGTGAAGGTCCTGCCACCGATGTCCAGGATCTCGCGGGCGAGTTCGGTGTCGCCCGACCCGGCGGTGCCGAAGCGGCTTCCGGAGGCGGTGACCGTGACGTCCCGTTTCGTCGCACCGGTGGCGGAGTCCTGGTACCGCAGGCCGGGGGAGCCGGCCAGCGCGGTCACGGCCTGCCGGAACGGCTTCAGGTCCCGTGCGGCCTCCGCCTTCTTCGGACCGAGGACGTCGTTCCAGAACAGCAGCCCGGCCAGCAGCGCCACGACCAGCGCACCGATGCCACCGAACAGCAGCAAGCGCCCGCGCCGTTGGGCGAGCGGCCCTTGCCCACCCGGCCCGTCCGGCGCCACCGGGGGCTGAGAACCGTACGGGTGGCCGGGCACAGGACCGTGGGGGAAGTGCGGCGGCGGCACGGGTGGCGGACCCTGCGGGGAGTACGGGCCTTGCGGCGGATATGGACCCTGCTGCGGATACGGGCCCTGCGGCGGTGGTCCGAAAGCGCCGGGCGGCGCCGCGTACGGGGAGTGCTGGGGCGGTACGGTCGGCGGAGCCGGGGGTGGTGGCCCGAAAACGCCCGGTGGCGGGCCGTGGGGAGAATCCTGCGTCGGGTGGCCCGCCGGGGGCCCGGGTGCGTCTTCGTGCTCCGTCATGGTCGTTCCCCCGTATGTGGGCTGCGGACTGTGGGCCGGGCCGCCGCCCGTGGGCGTGGCGTCCGGGCGTCCGGCCGGTCATGGACCCCGGGGCCGGAACAGGCACCGAAGGCGGCAGGACGTCGATCGTCAGGGGAACAGTGTGGTGGTGACGTGACATCAGACGCTGCCGGTTTCCGGATATTCGACCGGAAGCGAGCTGGTGGCAAGGCCGTGTTCGTGTCCCTGCCGGGTGCGCCCTTCGACTGCGCGGTTCGGCCGGGCCCAGGCGGACACATTCGGGCCAGGCGGACACATCCGGGCCCGGTGGAGACGGTCCTCGCAGTATCGTGCGGGCGGTCGGGCCCGGCAAGGAGGGCTCGCATCTCCTCGACGTGGTGGATGTGAAGGAAGACATGACCTTCCTCGACGGACAGCCCGGGTACACCGGGCCGAGTGGCTGCCGGAGCTGCGCATTCCTCGGGACCGGCCAGTGATCAGTCCCGAACACGCGGCGGAGTCGGCGCGGCGGTACGTGGACGAGGATCCCCTCAACGATCAGGCGGACCTGGTCCCCATCGAGGGTTACGCGGCCGTGGCCGGCGAGGCCGCTTACTTCGGATTCCAGAACCGGGCTTACCTGGAGACCGGCGACCCTTCTCTGATGATCGTCGGCATCGGTCCCGTCCGAGTCGATCTGCTCACCGGTGAATGCAGGATGCTCGGCGCGGTCGAGGCCAGGGAGATGGATCTGTTCGACGTCGATGAGCTCGCCCTGCCGGGCCCGGGCGGTTGGCGGCTGGTTCCGCCCGAACTGGCGGATGCCTGGCGGGCGGCCTTCGACGCGGAACCGGCCGCCCCCGACCTCTCGGCGCCCTGTCCCCGATGCGGAGCGACGGACCTCCACCGCTGGTACCGGGTGGAAGGGCCGCTGGACGAGGTGTTCGACGGGGTCCGCGCCGTTGCCTACGGCCGGCGAACCGAGTGGTGCGCCTCGTGCCACCTCTGCCACGAGGACGGTGACGCCTTCGTGCCGGACCACTGGCAGTCCCCGTACGACGTTCCCGAGGCATTCGAGATGAGGTTCGCCCCGCGCTGCATCGAGGCCGCCCGCCGGGCGAAGCTCGTAGCCGGCCTCGGTACTGACGGACTCCCGTGATCAACTGGCGCCGGTTCCCCGTAGGACCCGACCTGCGGTGACCGTGCGTGATCTCCACCGGCGTATCGGCTCCAGGTCCCGCCGGTCTCGTTGAGCCGGCGGGTGCTGGTCCGTGGTGGCCGAGAGTGTTCGAGACGGTCCGGTCATCGTTTCCTGCCCTCGTGGGGGTGGGACCCGATACTCAGGAAAGGGGCCGTCGCAGGAGCCGGTTACGTGCTCCGGGTCGGGAGCCAGGCGTCGATGACCTCGGCGACGAGGGCGGCGCCACGACTGTTCTGGTGGATGTGGTCGGTCGTGAGCACGAGACCTCGGCGCCGGGAGACCGTGTCGAGGCCGCGACGCAGCACTGCGCGCTGGACGAGGACGCCGACGCTCGACGCGGGCGTCGGCTCCTGGTAGGGGCTCGGCGGTGGGTCCGCCCGGCGCAGTTCCTCGGTCTGGCGTTCGTGGAGCGGGAGGTAGGCCGCCTTGTTGGTGGTGGCGACCTCGGCGATCATGCGGCTGTACGCCTGTGACGCCTGAGCCGCGGCTCCGTCGGGTTGTTGGCCGAGGACCGGGAGGGACAGCAGGGCGATCATCGCGTCGGTCTGCGTTCGCAGCCGTTCGACGGCGGCTGCCAGGCACTGCTGGAACCAGCCGGCCGACGGGCGCTCGGGGAGCTGTTTGCGCTTCATGGCCCGCTCGACGGGATAGCCGACGAGGCTCGCCCGGGCGTCGTTGGTCCCGATCAACACGGTGATCACGTCGGGCGGGTCCGCGACGACGGCATCGAGGCGGCGTGAGAGGTTGTGGGCGAAGTCGCCGTTGACGCCGAAGCGGGCGAGCCGTACCTCGCCCGGAGGACGGCGTCGTTCGAGAGGGCCCAGGTAGTCGACGCTGAGCTGCGCGCGGGTGATGCTGTCGCCGAGGCACGCGACACGGGTCGTCACGGTGTTCGCGGGCCGGACGTGCCGGCGTGCTCGGTCGGGTGGGCTCCGGTCCGGGGACGGTGGTCGGTGCCGAGGCCGGCGGTGATGGTCAGGATGGACGCAGGCCCCGCCAGGTCGACCGCGTGCCATGTCCCGGCCGGGTTGACGGTGGCCTCGCCCGGCCCGAGCACAACCCGGTCGGGCACTGCGTCCCCATCGCGGGTGACCGTCACCGACCCGCTGAGGCAGATGACCAGTTCGTCGCCGGCGGGGTGGCGCTCCCAATGGTCGCCGGGGCCGTCGCCGTCGAAGATTGTCACCAGTCGGCCCTCGGCGCCGTCCGCCGCGACCGCGGCGCTGTAGGCACGGAGCACCTCCGGGTCCCAGGCGAAACCCTCGACGGGTTTCGCTCTCGACCCCAGCCCGAGGTGCACGGGGGTGGTCCGCAGGTCGATGGCGTCGGATTCGTGATTGAGGAGTCTCATGCCGACGATCGTCACAGGACGGCGACCGGGTGGTCTTGAAGGAATGGGAACGGAAGTCCACGCGATGGGCGGCTACCCGGTCCCGAGAAGGACTTCGCCGCGACGCCAGAGCGTCGGCGGCCGGCCCGTGAACTCGCGCCAGTCCCGGACGAGATGGGCCTGGTCGGCGTAGCCGGAGACGGCCGCCACGTCGGACCACGAGAGCGGCTCGTGCGCCGTCGCCAGTTCGTGCGCGTGCTCGAAACGCAGAACTCGGGCGAAGGTCTTCGGTGACAGGCCCACCTCACCGCGAAACCGCTCGGTGAGGTACCGACGGCTCCAGCCCAGTTCCGCGGCCACCGTCCCGACCTGGACGCGGCCCCGCGAGGCCAAGAGGCGGCGCCATGCCTCGGCCACCTCGGGGGGCACCCGGGACACGCGGTCGCCGACGGAGCCGCGGCCGACGGCGCGCAGGAGCAACTCGTCCAGCACGGCGAACCGCGCCACCCATGTCGTCGCCGCGCGGAGCCGGTCGATCAACTCGACGCCGAGCGCTCCGAGAAGCTCGTCGAGTGGGACCAGTCGGTGGGCGAGGGCAGCGGGGGGCATGCCGTAGACGGCCCGGGCCCCGAGCGGTGTCAGCGACACCTGTACGCCTTCCTGGCGTCCGTCGTGGTGGATCGCGACGGCCCGGCGCATCAGACCGCCGGCAACGCCGGCGAACCCGGTGACCGGTGACCCGTCGTCGACGCCGGCCGCCACCTCCAGAGGGCCGGACAGACTGATCACCGCAGTGAGCATGCGACCCGGCGGACCGCAGTGCACCCCCGCCGGGAACCCACGGAGATCGAAACCGACATACGAGCCGACGTACTGCCGCAAGGCGGGCGCCGGACGTGCATCGATCCTGGTGGCCGTATGGTCTTCCACCCTCGCAGTGTACGAACCGGTGTCGGTAGGAGCATCGGTACAGCAGTTGACGCCAAGCCGGTGATCTTGGCCAGATCGGGATTTCGGGAGTGCTCACGCGGTTCTCGTACCCGCGGCGGGCGGGAGGGGCGCGGTGCAGGACGTCGAGCACGTCGAGGATGCGCCCGGTGCCGCGCACGAGGCGGAACATCCCGGCGACGTGCACGGTGTCGCCCGGCCGCGCGTGGATGAGCAGGCCGCCGAACTCCGGGCGCCCAAGCGGGTGGAGGCGACCGGAGACACCGGCCTCCTCCTCGAAGACGACCGGGTACTCGATCCCGGCCTCGGCCGGGACGAGGTTCCGGCGGTCGGCCGACTGCCGGTCGGCCGACACCCGCTTGCAGACGGGATCGGCCACGCTGCCCCTCGCTCCTGCCGCCTCATCGGACCTCGGGTGCCGGCCGAGGTCTTTCGTTCGGATCATCACGGGCGAGTCGCTTCTGGAGGCCGGGTCAATGCTGTCGCCGAGCAGCGGAAGGCTGCGTGGATGCACCCGGTGACCTACGACATCCGGCTCGTGCGAGTCCGGCCGGGCCATGACGTGCGCGAAGACGGGTGCGCCGTCGGCCTCTCCGACGGTGGGGACGAACACCGGCGGCCACCCCGCTTCGGCGTCCGGTCCGGGAGCAACGGCTCGATCCGCGCCCCTTGCGTATCGGCCAACGGCACCCCCGGACCAGCGACCGACTGATCCGAACGAAACCGCCCAGCCCTGTCGTCATCCGAGGGCGAGCGCAAGCGGTCGACTGCGTCCGTGACGCAGTCGGGACAGACTGTTGTCTGCCACCGGTGAACACCACCCCGAGCGGGCACAACGGTCATTACCGTTCAGCCGCATGACGACGATCACAACGCGTACGGTCGAATACCCGGCCGACAACCTGACGATGATCGGACACCTCGCGCTCCCGGCCGGTGCCGAGAGCCGGCCCGCGGTTCTGATCGGACCCGAGGGAGTGGGGCTCAGCGACGTCGAGCGCCGCCGGGCCGATGCTCTGGCCGAGCTGGGGTACGTGGCGTTCGCCTTCGACCTCCACGGCGGACGCTATTTTGAGGACCCGGAGGAAATGCTGGCCCGTTGCATGCCGCTGCTCGCCGACCCCGACCGGATGCGAGGAATCGGTCACGCCGCGCTCGACGTGCTGCGTGCCGAACCACGGGCCGACCCCGACCGGACAGCCGCCATCGGCTACGGCACCGGGGGTGCGGTCGCACTGGAACTCGGCCGCGATGGCGTCGACCTGCGTGCGATCGGAACAGTCAACGCACTGACCACGGGCCGACCGGGCGAGGCGGCACGCATTCGCTGCCCGGTATGGGCCGGGGTCGGGTCGGAAGACCCGATCATGCCGCCCGCGCAACGGGCCGCGTTCACCGAAGAGATGCAGGCCGCGGGCGTCGACTGGCGCCTCGTGGTCTACGGAGGAGCCCTTCACGCCTTCCACCACCCATCGGTCGACCACACCGTGCCTCCCGGCGTCGGCTACCACCCACGGCACGCCCAGCGGGCCTGGCGTGACATCGTCGCCCTGCTCGCCGAGTGCCTGCCCATCACGGATTGATCAGGTTGCGTTCGGTGTACCGCTTCACGCACGAGACGTCCTCGATCCCGAGCTGCGCGGCCCACGGAACGTCCAGCGGGTCGTCCGGGGGAACCGGCCGATGCGGCGCACCGTGCACATCTGGAGCGCGAACCCGGGTCGACGTGGTCCCCGCGCCGCTTCGCGATCAGCTCGCGGTCCTCGTCGTCCAGGAAGAAGAACCGCTTCAGCTCCGGCCGGGTCGGCTCCTTACCGGCTTGGCGTCAACCGCTGTACCGATGTTCCGGCCGTCGGCTACAGGTCCGCGATCCAGGGGTGGCCCGGGTGTACGCGGGCGAGCAACTCGGCCAGGGTCTCGCGCTGAGCCGAGGTCATGTGCGTGACGGTCGCCTCGAAGTCCGTCCGATCCTTTCGACGGGCGTGCTTGGCCTTGAACAGCAGGACCAGTTCGGGTGCCAGATACGGAATGCCTTCCCTGGTGTGATGGACGATGTCGCGGTAGGGGAGCCGGATCCTCTCATCGCGCCGGCAGATCCAGGTGTCGCCGTCGTGCGGTTCGCGGAACACGTCGAGCAGGTAGTTTCCGGTGGCCGGATCGCGGAGCCATGTCTGATGCACGGCAGCCAGCACCTTTGGTGTGGCGTCCTCCCAGATCCGGCCGCTGCCTGCCGCGTCGAAGACGTATCCGGGGAAGCGGTGGCGGACCTCGGGAAAGCTCGCGGCCGGAATCGCGATCTCGATGTCTCCATGAGCACGCGTCTGCCTGCCGCGGAACAAGTCCAGTGCCCAGCCCGCGGCCACGTACCAGGGCGTGCCGATCCCGGCCAGCCGCTGCGCGACCTCGCTCGGGGTCCAGCAGGACGACCACCTGGCAGGGAGGGCTTCGATCTCCTCGGATGACAGCTCGATGCCGCCGCAGGGCAGTTGCTCGCTCATCGCAGGAATTTATCAGCGGGCTCGAAGTCCTGGCCATGGTCGATGAAGGAGGCCGACGGGCCTTGAGCCGTGCACCGTCGGCGATCGCACAAAGTCACCAGCCGGTTGAACTCCTCGGTGAACTCGCGGCAGTTGGATATTGAGCTCCCACCAGTACCGGGGCCGGAAGCCGACATCGACCGGAACGACTGGGGCGGCAACGAGGCCCGGTGCTTCCCGCCGCGTGATCGGCAGGAAAGCGCGGACCGTCGGCCGGGCCACCGGCCGTTGCATCGCGCCAGGAGGCGGAACGCCGGTCGGTCCCGTCCATTGGGCTCGTGGGGGGGCAAGCCCACCGGGTACGGCCGGACCAGGACCCGATGACCTGAGGAGGCGTTGTCGTACCGGACTTGAGGAGCACAAGTTCGAGCACAGCGACTTGACCGGGTGGTCTCCTGACCGTCCGGCGCCCCGTCGACCCGCGACCGACGCGAACCGGGGCGGCTCCGCCCAGTAGATGGTGACAACTTTAGTTACCATTTCGAGTGACGTGAACTATGGTTGTCGCATGATGGAGTCCGGGATCACCCGAGAAGAACAGGTAGAACTCGACAAGGCTCTGTATGACGCCTTGAACCCGCTGGCCTCGGCCATTCGCGCCCGAACGACCGGGCTGTCCGTGGATCGCATGTGGGACGCGGAGCCCGTCGAAGTGGCGCTGTCCGTTCTTGCCGCATGGAAGGTGGTGGACGCGGAGGTCAAGCGACTGACCGCGAACGCGGCAGCGACCGCCGGTTCCTACGGGGCGAGTTACGAGCAGTTGGGGGCCGTGTGGGGTATCACGCGGCAGGGCGCCCGCAAGAAGTGGCCCGACGCCGTCAGCCGCCCGGCGCCCGCGGCAGCCCGGACGAGCACCCTTGAACTCTTCGGCGGAACTGCTGAACTGGTCCAAAGGCCATCCGGTGGCTGGAGCTGGACAGGCAGGGGCGCCGACGGGGCATCCGGTGCGGCCGACGACGGGACGGCTTGTGCGACCGCCGAGGAAGCCGCAGCCCACGCCGGCGTATTCCTCAAGGAGCACGGCCCCGGCGCTGTTGACCGGCAGTGAGAGCCGATACCGCACCGGTTGCGGCGAGCTCGGCCGGCATCCGGCCCGTCTCCTCCCGCGGTCTCTCCACCCATGGCCTCGAACGCGACATCCGGGCCCGGCTCGCCGGCTGCCGCCGACTCCACCGCCGCTCCGAACGCAAGGCCGGTCGCCTACCCGCCTTCACCGGCATCGTCCGCACCTCATCGGCTGCCGCGGACTGTCCGCTCCCCTCATTCCTCCCCGCTCAGAATCATGAAGCTCTCCGGGTTCGGCACCGGGGTGAATCCGGCCTTCGCGTAGACCTCGTGCGCGTCGGGAGTCGACAGGAGGACGCGCTTGAGCCGATGGGGAGCAAGGTGGTCGCGAACCGCGGTCGCAAGCCACGTCCCGAGCCCCTTGCCGCGGTGGGCGGGGGCGACGTACACGTCGCAGAGCCAGGCGAAGGTGGCACGGTCGGTGACCACGCGGGCATAGGCGGCCTGGTCGCCGTCGGCATCGTAGATGGCGAAGTTCAGCGAGCCGCGCATCGACTCCTCGACAGTCTTCCGGGTGCGCCCCAGGGCCCAGAACGCGTCCGTCGAGAGCCAGCGGTGCACCAGTTCCACGTCGAGGCGATCCGGGTCCGTCGAGAGCTCGTACTCGTTGTTTCCGCCGCTGGTGACCATGGAGCGGCAGAGTATCCATGATGCTTGGTTTTTCCAAGTAGCGGCTGCGTCCGATGAGATGGCTCCTCAGGCCGAAGCCCCGCTGCGGCGGTCATGCCCTGGCAGGAGCCGGCCGCCGAGCAGCAGTACCGCGCAGGCCCCGGCCGCCAGCAGCCCGCCGGCGAGGAAGGTGCCGCGTACGTCGGCGAGCGGCAGGACCAGACCCCCGAGCGCGGCGCCCGTCGCGATGCCGGCGTTGTAGGCGCCGGAGTTCGCCGCGAGCGCGAGGTCGGTGCGGCCCGGTGCGCAACGCAGCATCTCGTTCTGGGTGGCCATGAACACCGGCCCGAGCGCACCGCCCATCAGGGCCAGGAACACCACCGCCGCCACCGGACGGGAGCCGGCGGCGTACAGGCCGAGCATGCCCACCATCTGCACGGCCACGGCGGTGGTCAGCGCGGCCTGCGGGAAGCGGTCCAGCACCGCCCCGGTGACGCCCACCCCCGCCAGACACGCGATGCCGAAGACCATGAGCAGGGCGCTGATCGCGCTCGGGGAGAACCCGCTCACGTCGCCCAGGAACTTCACGATGTAGGTGAACCCCGCGAACGCCCCGGCGGCGGACAGGGTTCCCGCCGCCAGCACGATCCCGAACCGGCGGGCGTCGGGATGTGCCGCGTAGGCGGCGGACTCCTCCTCCGGGCGCGAGGTCGGCAGCAGGGCGGCGACCGTCACGAGCGAGACGAGTCCCAGGGCCGCCGGTATGCCGACGGGCACCTCCCAGCGGCTTTGCCGGCCCAGCCAGGTACCGACGGGAACACCGAGCACGAGGGCGAGCGAACCGGCGACCGACAGCGCCCCGACCACACGCCCGCGGACCGAGGGCAGGAACAGCCCCACCGCGACCGGCCCCATCACGGCCCAGAACAACGCCTGGGCGAGCGCGGTCAGCAACCGTGCCGCGAGGAGCAGCCAGTAGGAGGTGGCCAGCGCCGCGACGAGACTGGACACCACCAGTGCGGCCAGCACCCCCGTGAGCACATGACGCCGGGGCACGGCCCGCATGGCATGGGCGAGCGGCAGGGACGCGACGGCCACCGTCACGCCGTACCCGGTGACCAGGAGACCGACCGCCGACGCGGACACCCGCAGGCTTTCGGCGATGAGCTCCAGAAGGCCGACCGGCAGGTTCTCCGCGGTGTTGAAGGTGAACGCGGCGAGCATCAGCGCCGCGAGCACCGCGAACCTGTGCCAGGGAGCCGGTCGTGGCGCGCCCCCGCGTTCCCGCCCTGCCCCGGCCCGTCGGGTCTGTTCCGCGTCACCGTCCATCCGAGCACCCCACTGGGCCCGTACGTTCCGCCGCAACCGAATTTGTCTGTCATGCGAGAGTGTTCGAACGAATCGAGTCGGTGTCCGGCCAACTGCGGTCGGTCCCGACGGCGAGCACGGTGGGTGCGGCGAGCATGACGAGTACGGCGATGCGCAGGTGGCCCGACGCGCGGCCGGGGTGTGCGTCGGCGGGTTCGTAGCGGGTGCGCACCGCCCCTTGGCCTTCGAGCCGGGGCGAGGGTCTACCGTCGGTGCGGTGAGCACCTTGCGGATCTCCCGGCTTGCCGAACGCTCCGGCGTTCCGGCCGCCACGCTGCGGTTCTACGAAAGCGCCGGGCTGTTGCCCGCCGACCGGGCCGGGGACGTCGCGGCGCCGGCCGCCGACGAGCAGCGGTGCTGTCCGTTCCTCGACTTCCGGCTCCACCTCGACGGTCCGGTCCTGCACCTCCGGGTGCGGGCCCCGGCCGAGGGAACCGCGCTGCTCGCCCAGCTCTTCGGCCCGGCCGCCTGAGCCGGCCCCGCCCCGCCCTGTCCCGGTCCTGGCCCGTCTCCCGTTCTCGTTTCTCACCCGTCAGAAGGTTTCGCACCGTGCTCGTCGCCCGTTCCGTCGCCCTTTTCGTCGTCGCCGCCCTGTTCGAGATCGGAGGCGCCTGGCTGGTGTGGCAGGGCATCCGCGAGCACAGGGGCTGGATCTGGATCGGCGCCGGTGTCATCGCGCTCGGGCTGTACGGAGTGGTGGCCACCTTCCAGTCCGACGACAACTTCGGGCGCATCCTGGCCGCGTACGGCGGGATCTTCGTCGCGGGGTCGATCGTCTGGGGCATGGTCGCCGACGGTTACCGCCCCGACCGTTTCGACGTCATCGGTGCCCTGGTGTGCCTCGCCGGGATGGCCGTGATCATGTACGCCCCGCGCGGCCACTGACCGGTCGGCCTGTCGGCCGGGCCGCTGCTCGGTGATCCACCGGGCAGCCAGGAGGCCGGAGGCGGCGGTGAGGACGGCCGCGGCGATGACGGTGGTGCCGAGGCCGAGCAGATCGGCGAGGACACCGGCCACGAGGGCCCCGGCGGCGTAGCCGATGTCGCGCCAGAAGCGGTAGGTGCCGAGGGCGTTGGCCCGCCAGGCGGGATGGGCGTGGTCGGAGACCGATGCGATGAGGGCCGGGTAGACCATGGCGGTGCCGAGGCCGAGGGCGACGGCGGACAGGATTCCGGCCAGGAGCGGCCGGTCGAGGAGGACGAGGGCGAGGACGAGACCTCCGGCCTGGACGAGCATGCCGTGGACGATGAGGGGTTTGCGGCCGACGCGGTCGGCGAGGTGGCCGGCGGGGATCTGCCCGAGACCCCACAGGAGGGGGTACAGCCCCTTGATCAGGCCGACGGCGGCCAGTCCGAGCCCGTGGTCGGTGAAGAGCAGGGGGAAGACGCCCCAGGTGAGGCCGTCGTTGAGGTTGTTGATCAGCCCGGCCTGGCTGGCACCGCGCAGGGAGCGGTCGCGCCAGGAGGTGCGGGTGAACGTGGCTCTCGGGCCGGTGTCCTCGCCGGTGGGCAGGGGTTTGGTGTGGTGGGCCAGTTCGAGGGCGACATGGGCGGCGGTGTCGCGGACGACGAGGGCCAGGGCGAGACCGGCGACGACGAAGACGGCGCCGATGAGCTCGGGGACGGGGCGCAGGCCGTAGCCGGCGGCGAGGTAGCCGGTGAGCAGGGCGGTGCCGCCGACCGCGGTGTATCCGGCGGCCTCGTTCAGACCGGTGGCCAGCCCCCGGCGGGCGGGGCCGACGAGGTCGATCTTCATGTTGACGGTCATCGACCACGTCAGGCCCTGGTTCAGGCCGAGCAGGACGTTGGCCGCGACGATCCACCCCCAGGAGGGCGCGTACGCGAGGGCGAAGGGGACGGGCACGCCGATCAGCCAGCCCGCCACGAGCAGCTGCTTGCGGCGGAAGCGGGCGGTGAGGGCTCCGGCGGCCAGGTTGGTCAGGGCCTTGGTGAGGCCGAAGGCGATGATGAAGGAGAAGACGGCCAGGTCGCTGGTCAGGCCGAAGGTCTCGGAGCCGATCAGCGGCACGGTGGTGCGCTCCAGGCCCACCAGACCGCCCACGGCCGTGTTCACGATGACCAGCAGGGTGAACTGCGGCCAGTTCTCGCGCAGCCCCAGCCGTACGGGGCGCACGGAGCCGCCGGACGGCGGGGCGGGCGCGGCGATGGTGTTCACGGGCAGGTGTCCTCAGGGTCCGGGGGCTGGCGGGGGAACGGCGCCGGGCGGGTGCGCCGCGCGCAAGGGGGCGGCCGGGGGTATGCCGTGCGTGGAAAGACCGTCCGGCGTACGCCGCGCGCGGAGAGACGGCCGGACGTACAGCGCGCGAGCGACGGCGACCGGGCGTGCGGCCGATGGCGACAAGCGGCGCAGTTCCGTGAAGCAGGAATGCGTATGTGCAGGCCAATATACCCCCACCCGTATTTTCCCCAGAGGGTGAGGCGGTTCGCGCTCCGTGGTGCAGAGATACCCATGGGGGTATTTGACTTCTCGCGCCGACCGTCCTACGGTCGAGTACATCAATACCCCGGGGGGTACCCGAGAGAGTGAGGGAAGCCTCGATGTGTGAAGTGGACCTGGAGGTCTTCGCGGCGGAACTGGCCGCCGGAGCGTTCGTCATCGACGTCCGCGAGCCCGATGAGTACCTGGCCGGTCATGTGCCGGGCGTCCACAGCGCACCGCTGTCCGCGTTCGACTCCGTCTCCTGCGCCCTGCCCGAGGGCAGGCCGGTGTACGTGATCTGCGCGAGCGGCAACCGGAGCCTGCGGGCCGCCGAGCGGCTCGCGGCCCGCGGGGTCGACGCGCTCTCGGTCGCGGGCGGCACCAAGGGCTGGGCCCGCGCCGGACGGCCGCTGGTGAGCGGCGCGGACGCCTGATCACCGGAGCCGGCCGACCGGTCCCACCCCACCGGGCGCACCGCCGCCCCGTGACCAAACCTTTCGCACCCGTTGCGGGTGAGCGTTCCTCAGGAGGGAATTCGCCGTGTTCTTCACCCAGTACTACCTCGACTGCCTCTCCCAGGCGTCGTACATGATCGCCGACGAGGGGACCGGCCGGGCGGTGGTCGTCGACCCGCGCCGTGACGTCTCCGAGTACCTGGCCGACGCCCGTGCCCGGGGCCTCACCGTGGTCGGCGTCATCAACACCCACTTTCACGCCGACTTCGTCGCCGGTCACCTGGAGATGGCGGACGCGACCGGCGCCTGGATCGGCTACGGCCGCCGCGCCGAGACCGAGTACCCCATCCGCAAGCTGGCCGAGGGCGAGCGGATCTCCCTCGGTGACGTCACCCTGGAGGTCATGGAGACCCCGGGGCACACCCCGGAGTCGATCAGCGTCCTCGTGTACGAGCGGGCCGACGACACCGTCCCGTACGGCGTCCTGACCGGCGACGCGCTCTTCATCGGCGACGTCGGCCGCCCCGACCTGCTCGCCTCCGTGGGCGTGACCGCCGAGGAACTGGGCGGGATGCTCCACGACAGCGTCCAGAACAAGCTGATGGCCCTGCCCGACGAGGTCCGCGTCTTCCCCGCGCACGGCGCCGGCTCCGCCTGCGGCAAGAACCTCTCGACGGAGAAGCAGTCGACCATCGGCGAGCAGCGCGCCACCAACTACGCCTGCGCCCCGATGAGCCGCGAGGAGTTCGTCGCGCTCGTCACCGCCGGCCAGTCCGCCGCGCCCGGTTACTTCGCCTACGACGCGGAGCTCAACCGCAAGGACCGCGTCCGCTACGACGCGACGGCGGCGACCCGGCCGCTGACGCTGGAGGAGTTCGCCGGGCTGAGGGCGGGCGGCGCGGTCGTCGTCGACGCCCGTGACCCGCAGGAGTTCGCCGCCGGACACCTGCGCGGCGCGGTCAACGTGCCCGCCGACGGCCGGTTCGCCGAACAGGCCGGCACCGTCCTCGACCCGGCCGACGAGCTGGTCGTCATGGCCCCGCAGAACCGCGAGGAGGAGGTCGTCACCCGCCTCGCCCGCATCGGCTTCGACCGGGTGGCGGGCTACCTGCGCAACCCCGAGGACGCCCTCCGGGCGATGGAGGACGAGGTCACCCCCGCCAGCCGCCTCACCGCCGCACAGCTGAAGGCCGCCCTCGCCGGTGACAACCCGCCCGTCGTCGTGGACGTCCGCACCTGCGGCGAGCGCGAGGCCAACGGCTTCATCCCCGAGGCCCGGCACATCCCGCTGAGCGAACTGGCCGCGCGGGCGGACGAGCTCCCCGCCGACCGGCCGCTCGTCCTGCACTGCGCCGGCGGCCACCGCTCCTCCATCGCGGCCAGCCTCCTGCGCCACCGCGGTGCCGAGGACGTCTCCGACATCCTCGGCGGCTACGCGGCCTGGGCCCTCGCCGCGGAATCCACCGGCGCCTGACCGCCCGGGAGCCGTCGGTCGACGGCTCCCCGGCCCGTACCCCCGCACCCCTCTCATATACCCCCGTGGGTATACCTCCCCTTCGGAGTCACGCATGAGCGCCGAGCGCACCGTTCAGTCCATCACCCCCGCCGTACTGCGCAAACTCACCGAGGAAGGCCGGGCGCCGCGGCTGCTCGACGTGCGCACCCCGGCCGAGTTCCGCACCGTCCACATCCCCGGCGCGCGCAACGTTCCGCTCCACGTCCTGCGAGAGCACCGCGCGGAACTGCTCCCCCATCTCGACGAGGACGTCGTGCTCGTCTGCCGCTCGGGGAGCCGTGCCGGCCAGGCCGAGCGGATGCTCGCCGAGGCCGGCCTGCCGAACCTCCGCGTCCTGGACGGCGGCATGAACGCCTGGGAGGCGGCGAGCGCGCCCGTGGAGCGGGGTGCCGAGCGCTGGGACATGGAGCGCCAGGTCCGCCTGGTCGCCGGTTCGATCGTCCTCGCCACCGGTCTCGTCGGCATCCTCGTGCCCGGCGTCCACCTCGTCGGAACGGCGGTCGGCGCGGGCCTGACCTACGCGGCGATCAGCAACTCCTGCGCCATGGGCGTCCTGCTGTCCAAGCTCCCGTACAACCGCGGCCCCCGCACCGACATCGGCACGGTGATCGTGCGGCTGTGAACCGTGCGGTGCCCGGTCCGGCCGGCTTCCCCGGGCCTTCTCGCCGGCCGGGCCCGCACTCCGGAACCCGTCCGGCCAGACCCGGCTCACTCCCCGCCGGGGGAGAGAGGAACCGATGTGCGGTTGCCGGGGGCGGGCAGGCCGGGAGATCGCGGTTCCGACGGGCGGGCGAGGGCCGCGACGGCCTCGTCGACCGGCGTGTGACCGGAGACGAGCTCCAGTGTTCTGCCCGCGGTGGCGGGGGTGGCCAGCAGGGCCACGAGGACGGCGGCCACGTCCGCCCGGGGCACTTCACCGGCGCCCGTGGCCTCGGCGAGGCGGACCAGGCCGGTGCCCGGCTCGTCGCGGAACCATGAGGGCCGCAGTACGGTGCAGTCCAGGAAGGGCCGGGACAGCAGACTCTCGTCCGCCTCGCCCTTGGCCCTCAGATACGTCTCGACGAGCGGATCCTTCGGGTAACGGGCATCGCGGCAGGCCCCCATGGACGAGAGCATGACGTAGCGCCGGACACCCGCGAGCCGCGCCGCGTCCGCGAGGACGAGGGCCGCGTCCCGGTCGACCGGGTTCGCCCGGCCGGGGGCATCGCCGAGACCCGCGCCGGCCGCGTAGAGCACCGCGTCCGCGCCCGCGAGCCGTTCCGCGAACTGCTCCGTCGTGGCCCCGGCCAGGTCCAGGAGGGCCGGGTCCGCTCCGGCGGCACGGACGTCGTCGGCCTGTTCCGGGCGGCGGATGAGTCCGGTGACCTGCCAGCCCCGGGCCGCGCCGAGCCCGGACACCGCGAGAGCGACCCGGCCGCGCCCGCCGGCGACAACGACATGCATGATACGGAGAGTAATCGCACGTATACTTATTGTTCAAGTCGCTCGGGGTGGTGCGGGGTCCATCCGGCCCCGGGAGCCGGGCCGGAAGGCGCTGCCGCCGGAAGCGACCGGGACGGCCCCGGCCGCACTGCCGCAGACCCCTGACGCGTCCCGTCCCGTGACCGGGGCGGCTGCGGACGGGAATCGGGACACCACCGGCACGGCGGCACCGGCCGTCACACGGCAGGAGGACCATGAGCACCGATGAGAACCGCCCTCCCCTGCACCGGCTGACCTCCGCCGCCCCCGGACCGCCCCGGCGCACGAGACTGCCCGGCGGCACACCGGCCTGGCACTTCACCCGTTACGACCACGTCCGCCAGGTACTGGCCGACGGCCGGTTCACCCGCGCCGTCCTGCCCGCCGCGGCCACCTCGCCGCTCACCGACGCCCCCGACGCCATGACCAAACAGGACGGCATCGGACACATGCGGCTGCGCCGCACCGCCAAGGGGGTCTTCACCCCTCACGCGGTCGACCGCCTCACGCCCATGGTCGCCGAGGTCGCCGACCGGCTGGTCGAAGACCTCGCCGAGCACGGTCCGCCCGCGGACCTCGTCGACCGCTACACCCGGCCGCTGCCCATCGCGGTCATGAACAAGCTCCTGGGGGTCCATGACGTCGACGACGCCCGACTGCTGCGCTGGACCGAACTCGCCTTCCCCGGTCCGTCGGTCCCCGAGCCCGAAGTGGCGGAAGCCGCCCGGGAGTTCACCGAATTCGCCACCCGGCTCATGACGGACCGTCGGCACACCCCCGGCCCGGACCTGATCAGCACCCTCGTACGGGCCGCCGACCGCGAGGGCGGCATCCCCGAATCCCAGCTCGTCAACTTCGTCACCACCCTCGTCGTGGCCGGTTACGACACCACCATGACCATGCTGGGCAACATCCTTCTCTACCTTCTGGGCGAACGTCCGCAGGACTGGGCCCGCCTGGGCTCCGACGAAGCAGCCGCGGGCCTGGTGGCCGACCGCCTGACCCACCTGATCCCGCTGAACGACCCCGCGAAGCGTTTCAACCCCCTGCGCGCCACCGACGACCAGGAGATCGGCGGGGCAACCGTACGGTCCGGAGAACTCGTCACCCTCGACCGGGTCGCGGCGGGCCGCGACCCCGCCGCCTTCCCCGGCGACCCCTTCGCCGACCTGTTCGCCCCGCTGGAACACCCCACCCTCGCCTTCGGCGGAGGGCAGCACTATTGCCTGGGCGTCTCCCTGGCCCGCGCCGAACTCCGCCTCGCGCTCCACCGCCTGGCCGCCCGGTTCCCCGGATTGCGCCTGACCGTGCCGGCCGACACCGTCGAATGGCGCGCGAGCGCTCTCACCCGCAACCCCCGGCACCTGCCCGTGACCTGGTGACCGCCGTCGCGTGCCGGACAGTCGCCCGGACGTCCCTCCCGGGGGCCGTCACCAGCGCTCGTACACGGTGAAGGGAGGCGCGCCCTCGTATCCGCGGACCACGACCACCAGGTCCTGGTGGGTGAGCAGGCCCCCGACGTGTTCGGCGTAGCCCACGACCCGGTCTCGGAAGGCCCGGTCGTCCTCCTCGTCGCCGGTGGCCGCGTCGAAGACGTACAGCGTGTCGCCGTACTTCCGACTGGTCTGCACGGTGGTCACCCGGCCCTCCGTCACCTCCAGCGCGTCGACGTCACTGGTGCCGTTGCCCACCCTCTCCCGCCACAACTCGCTCCCGTCGGCCAGGTCGAAGGCGACGAGCCTCTCCCAGGGGCCGCCCTGTCCGCCCTCGTACGAGGCGATCGCGAAGAGCCGGCCGTTCTCGGTGGCCGTCCTGACGATCGAGCCGTAGTCGCCCACGGCATCGACACGGCTCCGGAAGCGGCCGTCCGGGCCGAAGGTGAGAGCGGCCCGCTTGCCGCCGTCCGACTCGTCGAACCACACCGTGGGCGGGTCGGCGGAGAGGACGGACAGCTCCGCGTCCGCGGCCACACCACGCCGGGCATCCAGGGGCACGGTCCACCGCGCCCTGCCGTCGGCCGGGTCGAACGCGACGAGCATGGCCTCGCTCTCGCAGCCCATGGCGGCGACCACCCGCTTCGGGGCGAGGCCGAGGTCGCCCAGGGCGCATCCCTTGGGCAGTGCGGTCGTCCATCGCGTGGCACCGGTCCTCGGATCGACGGCGCGCAGACGGCTGCCGTCATGGAACACACCGAGTCCGTGGCCGACGCCGACGACGTCGCCCGCCCGGGCGACGGTCCCGGCGGTTCCGCCCGCCCGGGTGTCCGCGGTGCGCCACAGTTCGCGGCCGTCGGTGAGGTCGATCGCCGCGACGGTGACGCAGCCCCTGCCCTCGGCCCCGTCCTTCTTCGGCCCCGCCTCGCGGTAGGTGATCAGGGCGACCGCCGCGGTGGCGTCGGTGCTGACCGCGCACATCTCGGTCCGGCCGGCGATGAGGTGTTCCCAGCGCTTCTTCCCCGACCGGACGTCGAACCCGGACACGCCGTCGAAGCGGCTGCGGACGACGGTGTCGTCGACGAGCCAGACGCCGTCCTCGCCCTCGGAGGACTCGCCGTCGTGCGGGGCCTCCCAGACGGTGGTCATGGAGAAGAACGGCATGTAGCCCGAGTCGATCAGGAAGACGGTCGCGACGCCGCCGACCACGGTGAGCGCGACGACACCCGCGACCACCGGACCGATCAATCTGCGCCACCCGGTCAACGGTCTCCCGCCGCGTCTGCCGCTCCCGTTTTCGCCGGTTGCCATACGGATCCCCACCCCTGGTCCAATTGCGCGAACACCCCAGAGCCTAAAGGATTTCGGCCACCTGCTCCCGCCCGCCGACAGGCCGAGGAGAGCCCTCGGGCCGGGGCACGGGGGTTCCTGCAAACGGAATTGCGAGGTACGGTTCTGCAACTGCACTTGCAGTGCGCTGTACCTCGTACCAGGGAGCAAGGCCCGTGTCCGCACCGCAGAACCACGACCCCGGGGACGCCGACAACCAGTGGCTCGGCGACGCCCTGCCCGACGTGCCGCTGTCCAAGGCCCAGGCCCGGGTCGTCGACGTCATCGTCCGCAATCCGCAGCTGTCCTCGTACGCGGAGATCGCGGAGATCGCCGAACGGGCGGACGTGAACAGCTCGACGGTGGTGCGGGCGGCCCAGACCCTGGGCTACCGGGGCTGGCCGGATCTGCAACGCGAGTTGCGGGCCCGCTACCTGGTGCACATCTCCACCGAGGAGACCCTGACCGAACACGGCGAGCACCGCAGCCCGCTGCACGACTCGCTCACGCACGACATCGAGAACCTGCGCCAGACCCTGGAGAGCAACTCCGCCGCCGACGCGGAGGCGGCCATCGCCACCCTGGCCTCGGCCCGGTCGATCCTGGTGGTCGGGGCCGGCTCCTTCGCCGGTCCGGCCACTGTCATGGCACACCTCGGCTCCACCATGGGCTACCCCGTCACACTGGAGAACCGGGCCGGTGTCCATCTGGCGACCGCCGTCAACTGTCTCGGCCCGGGGGACGTGCTCGTGGTCGTCAACATGTGGCGGTCCATGAAACAGATCATCGTCGCCGCCGACGCGGCCCGCGCGGCAGGCGCCACGGTGGTGGCCATCACCGACATGCGGCGTGGCCGGCTCGCCACCTCCATCGCCCACCACCTGCTGATCGTGCCGTCGGAGGGCATCTCCTTCTTCCAGTCCGTCACGGCCGCCACCTCGGTGGTCTACGGGCTTCTCGCCGGCATGCAGACGGCCCGGCCCGAGCGCAGCCGCGCCGCGATCCGCCGCACCCAGCAACTCTGGAAGGACCTGGACGTCTACCTCGACTGAACCGTCACCCGCGTCGTGCCGCGCGGACGTCCGATCCGGTCCGCGCGGCCGGTGACACCACAACAGCACAGCCCCACCGGGCGGCACGCCCCACCTGCCGCAGCCGCCCCCTCCGCCGCACACGCTCCCACGCCGCCCGACCGGTGCCGTCCCGAGCCCATGTGCCCACGCGCCCACGCACCCATGTGCCGGTGTGCCCGCGCGCCGCTCGACCCACCCCTTCACCCCTTTTCCCGCCACGTACGAGCGCCGATCGCGCCGACGGGCCCGCCCCGGCCACCCCTTTCCCAAGACCCGCCGGGAGCACCGAGAACCGCTTGCCCGGACCGCCGGGGCCCCTTCTTCCCCGGCCCCGCCCATGTCCGTACGCGCACATCCCCTCATGACAGGAGCACTGAACTGATGAGCAAGCACATCGCCGTCGTCGGCCTCGGCTCGATGGGGGGTGCCATGGCCTCCGCCCTGCTGCGGGCGGGGTGGCGGGTACGCGGGTTCGACCCGGCGCCCGCCGCCCGGTCCGCCGCCGCGGAGGAGGGCGTGGAGGTCGTCGAGGACCTCGACCTGCTGGCCGGGACGCCCCACGTGCTCCTGTCGCTGCCCTCGGCCCGCGTGGTCGAGGCGACCGTGCCGGTACTGCTGGCACGGCCGGGCACACTCGCCGTCGTCGACACCACGACGTCGGAGCCGGGCACCTCCGCCGCCTGCGCGGCCCTCGCGGCAGACCGGGGCGTGGCCTTCGTGGACGCCCCCGTGTCGGGCGGCCGCGACGGCGCGGCCGACGGCCGGCTCACCGCGTTCGTCGGTGCCGAACCCGACGCGCTCGAAGCGGCCCGGCCCGTCCTGGACGCGCTCACCGGCGGCCGGTACCGCCACCTCGGCGCCCCCGGCTCCGGGAACGTGGTCAAGCTCCTCAACAACGTCCTCGCGGCGGTCAACCTGGTCGCGGTCGGCGAGGCCCTCGCCGTGGCGAAGGCGTACGGCGTCGATCCCGCCGCCGCGGCGGCGGGCATCAGCGGCGCGTCCGGCGCCAGCAAGGCGTCCGCGGCCATGTACCCGGACTGGGTGCTCACCGGCAGCTACGACTCCGGCTTCGCCCTGGGACTCATGGCCCGGGACGCCGCACTCGCCGTCGAGACCGCCGGCCGGCGCGGTGCGACCCCGCCCCTGCTGGCCGCCGCCAGCCAGGTCTGGCAGGAGGCCCTGGCCACGCTCGGCCCCGACGCCGACTTCACCGAGATCGCCCGCACCGTAGCCCCCTCCCTCACCTCCGAAGGAGCCACCGCAGCATGAGCACCACCACCACTGCCCTCCCGACGGGCCCGGGCACGTCCGGCGCCGCCACCGCCCGTGCCGTTCTCGACGCCGCCTTCCCGCAGGGCCTCGGCTCGTTCGTCGACGGCCGGGTCGTCACCGGCGGCGGCGAGAAGGTGCGCCTCACCGCCGCCGCGACCGGGGAGGGCTTCGCCGACTACGCCGACGCCGGGGCCGAGGGGGCGGATGCCGTGCTGGCCTCCGCCGTCCGCGGGGCCGAGGTCTGGGCCGCGACCGACCCGTTCGAACGGGCCGCGATCCTGCGCGAGGTCTCCCGGACGATCGGCGCGCACACCGAGGAACTCGCCCTCCTGGAATCCGCCACCACCGGAAAGCCCGTACGCGACACCCGCGCCGAGGCCGCCAAGGTCGCCGAGATGTTCGGCTACTACGCGGGGTGGGCGGACAAGTTGCTGGGCCACACCATCCCCGTCCCGGGCAACTGGCACACCTACACCGAGCGGGTCCCCTGGGGCGTCGTGGTGGCCGTCACCCCGTGGAACGCGCCCCTGTTCACGGCCGGCTGGAACTCGGCCGCACCGCTCGCGGCCGGCAACGCCGTCGTCGTCAAGCCCAGCGAGTTCACCCCGGCCTCCACCCTGCGGCTGGCCCGGCTGGCCCACCGGGCGGGGCTGCCGGACGGGGTGTTCAACGTCGCCACCGGCCTCGGCGCCACCGTCGGCGCCGCCCTCACCGCCGACTCCCGGGTCGGCAAGGTGTCCTTCATCGGCTCGGTCGCCACCGGCCGCCGGGTGGCGGTCGCCGCGGCGGGCGCCGGCATCCCGGCCGTCCTCGAACTCGGCGGCAAGAGCGCCAACATCGTCTTCGCCGACGCCGACCTGGACCGGGCGGCCGACGGCGCCGTGTCGGCCGTCTTCTCCGGAGCGGGCCAGTCGTGCGTGGCCGGCTCCAGGCTGCTCGTGGAGCGTTCCGTGCACGCGGAGTTCATCGCGCGCGTGGCCGAGCGGGCGTCCCGGCTGCGGCTGGGCGACCCCCTCGACCCCACCACCGAGGTCGGCCCCATCATCACCCGGCCCCAGTTCGGCACGGTCACCTCGCTGATCGAGGCCGGACTCGCGGGCGGCGCCCGCCGGGTGACCGGCACCCGGCTGCCCGACCGCCTCACCGGCTCGGCACTGGCGGGCGGACACTGGGTGGTGCCCACCCTGCTGGACGGGGTCACACCCGCCAACCCGCTGGAGACCACCGAGGTCTTCGGACCGGTGGTCGGCGCCGACGCCTTCGACACCGAGGCGGAGGCCATCGCCCGCGCCAACGCCACGGACTTCGGCCTGGCCGGGGCGGTCTGGACCCAGGACGTCGCCCGCGCCCACCACGTGGCACGTGCCGTGAGGTCCGGCACCTTCTGGATCAACGCCTACAAGACCATCCACGTCGCGGTGCCCTTCGGCGGCTTCGGGGACTCCGGACACGGCCGCTCCTCCGGCCCCGGAGTGCTGGACGAGTACACGCAGACCAAGGCCGTCTGGACGCCCACCCGGGCCGCCGGCGCCCCCTTCCCCTCACTGAGCTACTAGGAGACACCGTGGCCACGAACAATCCCGCCGACACCGGTTCCGAGGCCGGAGCCGGGACCGGAGCCGACCTCCGCAGCCGGCTCAGGACCGGTACCTCCAGCGGTGTGTCGAACTGGCAGGACCGTGTGCTCGAACTGGCACGAACCCTGCACGCACAACCCGAAATCGCCTTCCACGAAACCCGGTCCGCCGCGGCGATCACCGAACTGCTCGCCGGGGGCGGGTTCACGGTCGAGCACGGCACGGGCGGCCTGCCGACCGCGTTCACCGCCACCGCGGGCGGCGGCGAACTGACCGTCGCGCTCTGCGTCGAGTACGACGCGCTGCCCGAGATCGGCCACGCCTGCGGCCACCACCTCATCGCGGGCGCCTCGGTCGCCGCCGCCCTGGCCCTGGCCCCGTACGCCGACGAACTCGGCATCACGCTGAAGGCGATCGGCACCCCGGCCGAGGAACACGGCGGCGGCAAGACGCTGCTGCTGGAGGCCGGCGCGTTCGACGGAGTGGGCCTGGCCCTGATGGTCCACCCGGTGCAGGACGGGATCGGCCACAACCCCGCCGGAAGCACCTCGCAGGCGGTCGGCCGGTACCGGGCCGTGTTCCGGGGACGCGCGGCGCACGCCGCGGCCGCGCCCCACCAGGGCGTGAACGCCGCCGACGCCGCCACGCTCTCCCAGGTGGCCGTCGGCCTGCTGCGCCAGCAACTGCCCGGCGACCAGCGGGTGGCGCTGTTCGTCTCCGAAGGCGGCGCCGCCACCAACATCATCCCCGAGCGGGCCGTCGTCGACTTCGAGTGCCGGGCGTTCACCCTGCCCGAGTACGGAACGCTGCTGGAGCGCGTCCGGCGGTGCTTCGAGGGCGCGGCCCTGGCGACCGGCACCGAACTGACCGTCGAGGCCACCGAGCCGCTCTACGAACCGCTCGTGCAGGACGAGGCGCTGGCGGCCTTCTGGACGGCGGCCATGGCTTCCGCCGGGCGGGACGTCACCTCCGGCGGCCGGCTCGCCGGCGGCTCGACCGACATGGGCAACATCAGCCAGGTCATCCCCAGCCTGCATCCGTGGCTGAGCATCCCGGGCGTCGACGCCCCCATCCACTCCCACGCCTTCGCGGCCGTCGCCGACACGCCCGTGGCGTACGACATGATGTTCGAGGCGGCCCGTGCCCTGGCCCGGACCGTCGTGGACGCGGCGCTCGACACCGAACACCGGCAGCGGTTCGTCGCCGCGGCACACCGCCGCGACGGCGGCGAGAAGGCGGTGACGAGATGAGCACCCCCACCCCCACCACCGTCGCCGAGGACCGCGTCGCCGGGACGCGCCAGACCCTGCCGATCGCCGCCCTCGCCCTGGTCATCGCCCTGGCCGTGCAGGCCGTCGGAGAACTCGACATCGACCTGGGCATCGGCTCCGTCATCGTCTTCCCCATGGTGTGGGGGCTGATCCTGGGCCTGCTGGTGTCGGTCCAGAAGGTCCGCCCCCTCGGCATCCGCCTCCAGAAAGTGGCGTCCGCGCTCGTCGGCGTGGCCGTGATGCTCCTCGTCGCCCGGCTCGCCTTCAACATCGGCCCCAGCCTGCCGACGCTCGTCAAGGCCGGGCCCGCGCTGCTGCTCCAGGAGATCGGCCACCTCCTGGGCACGGTGGCGGTGGCCCTGCCGCTCGCCGTCCTGCTGCGCCTGGGCAGGGCCACGGTCGGAGCCACCTTCTCGCTGGACCGCGAGCCGTCCTTCGCGATGGTCTCGGAGAAGTACGGGCCGGACTCCGACCAGTACCGCGGTGTCCTGGCCATGTACGTGTTCGGCACGATGTTCGGAGCGGTGTTCATCACGCTCCTGACCTCGCTGGTGTCGAACTGGAACATCTTCGACCCGCTGGCCCTCGCCATGGGCGCCGGCGTCGGCTCGGGATCGATGATGGCCGCCTCCTCGGCCAGCATCGTGGCCGCCTACCCGGGGCACGAGGAGGCCATCCTCGGCATGGCGGCGGTGTCGAACCTCATCACCACCATCCTCGGGGTCTACGTGGGCATCTACGTGGCCCTGCCGCTGGCGGACCGGTTCTACCGCTTCCTCACCCGCCGCCGGAACCCCCGCACACCGGGGACGACGACACCCGACACCCCTGACGCCGCGGCCGCCCCCGGCACTCCGGAGGCCCCCGACGCCCCGCCCGTCCAGAAGGACGACGCCGCCGCGAACCGCGCCTTCCGGGAGGAGGTCGCCGCCGCCTCGGGCGAGATCAGGATCCCGCTCCGGCTCTCGCTCGGCGTCCTGACGGTGCTCGGCCTCGGCACCGCCTCCGTCGCGGCCGGCACGATCGGCTGGGACATCGTCGGCGGCTACGCCGTACTGCTGGGCCTGGTGCTGCTCGGCCTGTTCCTCGCCAAGGTCAGCCGGAAGGTCTCCGCGATCGTGTGGATCACCACGGTGGGCGCGTACGTGTCCAGCCCGTGGTTCTTCGCCTCCGACGGCCTCAACGACCTGGTCGGCTCGGTGGACTTCCTGTCCATCGCCACGATCATGCTGACCCTCGCGGGGCTGTCACTGGGCAAGGACCTGCCGCTGCTGCGCCACATCGGCTGGAAGATCGTCCCGGTGGGACTCGTCGCGATCACCGCCTCGTTCCTGCTCTCGGTGGTGATCGCCGAGTTCACCCTCGGCGTGTGGGGCTGACCCCGCCGGACGCCCCGGGGGAACCGAATCCCGGCTCTGTCGCGGCGGCGCAACCACTTCGCATGCCACGGCAGTTGCTGCGAATCGTCGGCACGTCGGACGGTGACCCGTCGAACGGGTCCTCCCTGCCCCGCACCGAACGGTGCGGGGCAGGCCCCCGGTGCCACCCCGGAGGTGATGGCCGGACAGCGCGGCGCGGAACCGGCTCGGGGCGGTGTCCGGGGCTGCCCCGCAAGGGCGCCGAGGCGTCTCCGCGGGGGAGCGACGGCGAAGGTTCAGTGCTCACACAGGGAGAACGGCCGCTCGTAGAGCTCGTAGTTGTGCTCGTCGACGAAGAACTTCCGTTCCTTCATGAGCTGTTCGCGGTACTCCTTGGCCTGTTCCAGCGTCATGGTCGAGGTGTCTGCCCACGGCTGCTGCGGCGGCACATCGGAGGTCGAGACGATCCTTTCCGACGGGTCGACCAGGAAGAACGCGAGGATCTTGCGGTGTCCCGGCGCGGTGGGGTCCGCGAGGCGGAACGAGCCGACGCGGTGCTGCAGGACGTTCGGGAACGCCAGGCAGCGGCCCGCCGGGGTCGATGCCGAGCCCAGCAGCTGGTTCAGCGGGTCCTCGTTCGACAGGCCGTAGACCTCGCTCATACCTGTGTCGTCGCTCTGTTCGTAGTCCGGGTCGTCGAGTGCCGCCCGGAAATTCAACTGGCTCTCGGTGATGTTCTCGCTGTCCCAGTAGTAGATTCCGGTCGAGACGATCCGTTCGTTCAGCATCCCCTCGACATGCCAGGAACCGCCGGAGTACTCGGGCTTCTCCGGGGTGAGGTGAATGGTGGCGAGCTTGACGATGACCTGGAGACGACGGCCGCGCAGGTCGACGCGGGCGGATTCGTCGGGCAGCGCGGGCGGCACGAATTCCCGGGCGTCCGGTACGACCGGGCGGCGGTCGTACCACCAGTTGTCCTCGGCCATCTCCCAGGCGGCGTAGGCCTCATCGTCATCGTCGTCCTCGGGCTCGACCGGCTTGCCGGGAGCCTCGTCGTACCAGGTGTAGGGGTTGGCGTCGATCCGCAGGGGACGCGGATTGTGCAGATCGGTGAGCACGTTCTCCAGCAGCGGGCGCATGCGCGCGAACAGGTCCGGCAGGACGGAGGCGAGTTCCGCGTGATCCACGGGGTGGACGTTGTTGACGTACGAACGGAAGGCGATGCCGCCGTCGTCATCTACCTCGACCTCCGTGGGCAGCCACTGGAAGTTCTTCGAGAACTCGTACCCCGTCCTGCTGGCCTCCGAGGTCTCCCAAACCTCCTCGGGCGCTCCGCTCGCCTGCCGCACGAGGCAGAACAGCGAGGGGTGGACCAGATCCAGCACCTGCCCGTCGGATCCCGGATGCCAGTCCTTCTCCGCTTCGGGAACCTCCTCCAGGACCCGGACCGCCTCGCGCAGCCGGGACCTGAGCCCTTCGTCGATCAGCGTGTCCGACTGCCACACCCCGTCGACCGCGGACACCTCGATGCCGGTTCGCTCATCCCGCAGCCCGGCGTAATGCGCCAGTTCGGCGAGCACATAACGGATCTGGGCTTCGGTCAGGCCCTGATCGGTCGCTTCTTTCGTCCACTTGGCAACGATTTCGGCGTCGTTCATCTTGTCGAACCACCCCGATTTCGCCCGGATATGGGCGCTGCACTGCATCATCTCGATTTCCCGCAGCGTTCGGGGCTTCTTGAACGATATTCCGTAGGAAGCAAGAAAGGGCAGCGGGAAAGCGGGCAGGCCGGTCAATTCTCTCGATCCTCACAGTCGGTGTTCAGCGGCCGGAAGGATACTTCAGCGCACTGACACCGCCGCCGCGGTCCTGGTCGTGGCCGGCGCGGGAGCGGGCAGGTAGGGGGTGATGTTGCGCCAGGCGCGCTCCACGTACTCCTCCTTCTCGCCGACCGGGGCGACATAGCGCAGTGCGCCGTCGGCGGCCTCCCTGCCCACGAGGCGGGCGATGATCCAGCCGGCGAGGTAGTGCGAGGCCAGACAGCCGCCGGCGGTGGCGACGTTGTCCTCGGCGTGGAAGGGCTGGTCGAGCACCTCGACGCCGGCGGCGACGACCCAGGGCCTGGTGATCAGGTCGGTGCAGGCGGGGATGCCGTCGAGCAGGCCGAGCCGGGCCGACACGAGCGCGCCGGAGCACTGCGCCGCGATGAGCTGGCGCGAGGGGTCCAGGCCCCGCAGGACGTTCATGATCGCCGGGTCCTCGACGACCTCGCGGGTGGCGATGCCGCTGCCGATGATCACGGCGTCGGCGGCGCACGCCTCCTCAAGAGTGGACATCTGCTCGATGACCACCCCGTTCATCGACGTCACCCTGGGGCTCGGGGTGGCGATGGTGACCCTCCAGTCGTCGGTCCTGACGCGGTTGAGCACACCGAGCGCGATCAGGGAGTCGAGTTCGTTGTAGCCCTCGAAGGTGAGGATGGCGATGTGCACGGCGGCTGTCCTTCCGGGTGGGTGGGCCCCGACAGTAGGAAGCCGCGAACAGGACAGTCAAAGAATTGTCATGGATACAATCCGGTGCATGGCAGCCCCGCGGTACAAAGCACTGGTCGACGCGTTCGCCGCCGACATCCGGACCGGGCGGCTCGCCGCGGGCACCCGCCTGCCGACGCACCGCGCGCTCGCCGCCCGCGAGGGCGTCGCCGTGGTGACCGCGACCCGGGTGTACGCCGGGCTGGAGGCGATGGGCCTGGTGAGCCGGGAGCAGGGCCGCGGCACGTTCGTGCGGGACATCGCGGTTCCGGCCGGCCACGGCATCGACCAGCAGGCCGTCGCCACCGACGCGGTCGACCTCAACTTCAACTGCCCGTCGCTGCCCGGACAGGCCGGTCTCCTCCGGCAGGCCCTGCGCGAGGTGGCCACCTCCGGCGACCTCGAATCGCTGCTGCGCTACCAGCCCCATCGGGGGCGCCCCCAGGACCGGGCCTCGGTCGCACGGCACCTGGGACGCCGGGGCCTCGCCACCGACGCGGACCGGATCCTCGTCACCAACGGTGCGCAGCACGGCCTGGCCGTCACCGTCATGGCCGCGCTCGACGCCGGTGACGTCGTCGCGGTCGATGCCCTCACCTACCCGGGTTTCAAGGTGCTCGCGCACTCCTTCCGGCTCGACCTGGAACCCGTCCCCGCGACCGCCGACGGGCCGGATCTCGACGCCCTCGAAAGGCTGTGCGCGACCCGCCCCGTGCGCGCGATCTACACCATGCCCACCTTGCACAACCCCCTGGGCTGGGTCATGCCGGCGGCCGACCGGATCCGCCTGATCGAGATCGCCCGCCGGCACGGCCCGCTCATCATCGAAGACGCCTCCTACGCCTACCTGGTCGAGAACCCGCCGCCTCCGCTGGCCGCGACCGCGCCGGACCTCACCGTCCACGTCTCGGGACTGTCCAAGAGCGTCGCCACCGGCCTGCGGGTCGGCTTCGTCGTCGCCCCGCCGCCGATGGTGCCGTCGCTCGAACGCGCGATCCGGGCGACCACCTGGAACACCCCGGCCCTCACCACCTCGATCGCCTGCCGCTGGCTCGACGACGGCACGGTGGACCACTTGGAGGCGCGGAAACGGGAGGACGCCAGGGCGCGCCAAGAAATCGCCCGACAGGAACTGGCGGGGCTCCCGCTCATCGGTCACCCCTCGTCCTACTTCACCTGGCTGCCGCTGCCCGACGACGCGCGCGCCGACCGGCTGACCGCCACCCTCGCCCGGCGGCGCATCTCGGTGGCCACGGCCGAGCCGTTCACCACCTCGGCCCGCACGCCGCAGGCGATCCGCCTCGCCCTGGGCTCGACCGACCTGGACAGCCTCCGGTCGACCCTGCGGACGGTGCGGCGCGTCGCCGTCGAGGACGCCTGCGTCTGAACTCCCCCCGGTCGGGCGGCTCCTGCCCGAGGCGACCCCGAAAGGCTCACTGGCCCCGGTGGCGGTGGGCGGCCATCCCCCTCTCACCCTCCGCACCCTTCGCACCGCCACCCGGCGGGAGGCGGAACCCGGCCGATGGGCGAGCGTGCTCGGCACCGGACACGCCGACACCGCGCTCCTGGTGCGCCCCGACGGACACATCGCCTGGCGCGGCACCCGCCCGGCGGACCTGTCGACGCTCCCGGCCCTCGTACGGCGCGTACTCGCGACCCCGTGAACCCCACCGGCCCCGCCCGCCGGCCCGGCGGGACGAGGACGGTCGCCCAGGAGTTGAGAGAACACACCCCACCGCGCCCCCGGACGAAGTGAATTTCTCGGGGGCCGATTCCTCGCCGGACGGGCGCCGACGGACAGGTGTTGTCGGATTACTCGTGGACCCGGGAGGCCACCGCGGGACGGGCTTCACCGCTGTTCGCGTCCAGACCCGCGAGCAGGCGCAGCCCGTCCTCGGCGGGGCTGCCGGGGGCCGCGGACAGCACCAACAGCTCCATGCCCGACTCGTCCGGCAGTGCGAAGTTCTCCTGATGCAGGTCGAGCAGTCCGACCAACGGGTGCCGGTACGCCTTGCGCCCGTGCGTGCGGGCGCGCACGTCCGCACGGGCCCACAGGCGGCGGAAGCGCTCGCTGCCCATCGCCAACTCGCCGATGAGCGAGGCCAGTCGGGGATCATCGGGGTACTTGCCGGCGGCCAGGCGCAGGTGCCCGACCACATCGAGGGTGCATTTCTCCCAGTCCGCGTAGAGGCCGCGCTCGGCCTCCTCCAGGAAGATGTGCCGGGCGGTGTTCAGTCCCGGCATCGGCCGGCCGAAGAGGAGTCCGGCGAGCCGGTTCCCGGCGAGCACGTCCAAGCGGTGGTCCATGATGAGCGCGGGTGCGTCGACGACCAGGTCGAGGACGCGCAGCAGTTCCGGCCGGACCCGCCCGCCCGGTGCCTTCGCGCGGCGGCGGCGCTGCCGCGCGAGCCGGTCGAGGTGCCCGCGTTCGGTCTCGTCGAGGCCGAGGACGCGGGCGAGCGCGTCGAGCACCTGCTCGGAGGGCTGGGTCGCGCGGCCCTGCTCCAGCCGTACGTAGTAGTCGACGCTGACTCCGGACAGGTGCGCGACCTCCTCGCGGCGCAGCCCTTCGACCCGGCGGCGGCTGTCGGTGGGGATGCCGACGGTTGCCGGGTCGACCCGGGAACGCCGGGTCCGCAGAAAGCCCGCGAGATCGTCCATGCCCTTCAGTATGGCCCCGGTGCCGTCGGCGAAGGTGGCCCTGCCGTTACCAGGAAGTCCCGTCCGACGGAAGAGGCGCCCCTGAACGCCGGGCGCCCCGGTGCCCAGGATCGAAGGCATCCGATCCCAAGGAGTTCCCATGAAGACGCTGATCGTCCACGCCCACCCGGAGCCGAAGTCGCTCAACGGCTCGCTGAAGGATCTCGCGGTGTCCACGCTGGAGGGCGCCGGGCACGAGGTGCGGGTGAGCGATCTGTACGCGATGAACTGGAAGGCGGTCGTGGACGCCGCGGACTACGGCTCCCACGCATCGAGTCCGCTGAAGGTCGCCCGGGACTCGGGCCGGGCCTTCGGCGCCGGGACGCTCACCCCGGACGTCCTCGCCGAGCAGGAGAAGCTGCTGTGGGCCGACACGGTCATCCTCCAGTTCCCGCTGTGGTGGTACACCATGCCCGCGATCCTCAAGGGCTGGGTGGACCGGGTGTTCACCCACCGCTTCGCGTACGGGGTCGGCGAACACAGCGACACCAGGTACGGCGAGCGCTTCGGCGAAGGAACCCTCACGGGCAGGAGGGCCCTGCTGTCGGTGACCGTGGGCGGCCCGGAGTCGCATTACGCTCCCCGCGGGATCAACGGCCCCATCGACGACCTGCTGTTCCCGATCCACCACGGCATCCTCTACCACCCGGGCATCGAGGTGCTGCCGCCGTTCGTGCTGTACGGCGCCGACCGGATGGGCGACGAGGAGTACCCGGCCGTCGCCGGGGCTTGGGAGCGGCGTCTGCTCACCCTGGAGTCGACCGAACCGATCGCGTTCCGGCGGCAGAACTTCGGCGACTACGAGATCCCCTCGCTGAACCTGAAGGAGGGGCTGGAGCCCGCGGGCCGCACCGGTTTCGGGCTGCACGTGCGCGGCTGACCGCCGACGGTGAGGCGGGCTCGGGAACCGCCGTCCCGCGGGGGGACCGGCCCGCCCCGACGGGTCGGTCCGCCGCCATCACGACCACCCCGGTCCCGCACGCCCGGGAGCACCCGGGCGACCGGCCCGGCCCTCCCTGTCCCCGCTCAGCCGATGCCGACGGCACCGGACCCGGGGCGTGCTCCGGGAGTTCCGTCGGCCTCGGCCACCAACTCCGCCATGACGGCCGTCGGCAGGGACGGATTGGCGGCAGCGGCTCGCCCCACTTCCCGGTCCTCGTCGGCGAGCAGCTCGACGAGGACCTCCGGCGGCAGGGCCGGATGCCCGGCAGCCACCTGCCGCGCCCGCCGGTCCGCCAGGCAGACGAGCAGCGCCGGACCGGTCGCGCCGGGGTGCCGGGCGATCTCGCGCAGCGCCTTCCGAACAGGCGGTACGTGTCCGGCCAGCTCCTCCAACAGAGCGGGCGGGGCATCCGGGTTGGCCGCCACCCCGGCGGCGACCCGGGCCCCGTGACGTTCGACCATGGACCGCAGCCGGGCCGCCGAGAGGCCGGGGTGGCGCGCGACGGACTTGGCCACCTTCGCGTCGGGGTCGTCGGCCAGCGCGTCGCGTATCGCGGCCGGCAGATCGCGCCGCTCGGCCAGGAGCATCCGCAGCACCGGACTCGACGACCCGGACAGGTGCTCGACCTCGGCGGGGGAGGCGGAGGCGATCCGGGGCAGCAGGGACGAGCCGATCTTGGTGGCGGCGGCCAGGCCGGAGAGCACGTCGAGCGGTACGCGGGGGTTGTGCGCCAGGCGGCGCTGCACGTCGTGACCGCGGTCGGCGGCCAGCACACGGATCACGGCGTCACCGATCGCCGGGTTCTCCGCGAGTGCGCCCCGAACACCGGGAACGGGGTCACCGGCGAGCCGCGCGGCGGTCTCCGGCGGCAGGTCGGGGCGGGCGGCGAGCAGGCCGCGCAGCAGCGTCGAAGGGTGATCGGCGAACCGGAGAAGGACCTCGATCGGCGTGGCGGGGTTCTGCAACGCCTGCCCCGCCAGCTCGTGGAGGGTGGACTCGTGCGAGCCGTCGCACGCGGCACCGGACCGCAGGCCGCAGTCGAGCCGCGGACAGTGCGGATCGTGCGCGTAGGGCGTCTCCTCCACGTCGCAGACCAGGCACCGCTCCGCCGGTGGCAGCCCCTCGCCCCCGACCAGCATGGCCAGGACCCGCGGCGGTGTCGCCTCGTTGGCCGCCACCGCGCGGCGGACCTCGGCATGCGGGTGGTGCGCCAGACGGGCCGCCAGGTCCGCCGTGGTCCACCACGCGAGTTCCGCGACGACCCGTACGTCCGGGTCGGCGGCGAGCGTCTCCCGCACATCGGCCGGAAGCCCGGGGCAGGCGGCCAGCTTCAACCGGCGCTCGACATCGGGGTCCCGGGCGAGGAGCCGCGCCCACTCGGGGTCGCCGGAACGCTCGTCGAGCAGGGCGAGCGCGGCCTGCGGCCGGGTGCGGGGATCGACGTCGGCAGCGGTCAGCCGGCCCTCGTACGCGAGTCGCACGGCACTCTCCTCGATGCGGGCGGCCAGGGCGACCGCCTGCTCGCGGCTGAGGTCCGCGCGACCGGCGAGGCTGTGGGCGACGTCCTCGTCCGCGACCGCGATCAGCCGCCCGACCAGCTCGAAGGGCAGGGCCTCATTGGCGGCGAGGCCGCACAGCACATGGTTCACAGGAGGACATCCTGCCCGGAGCACGACGGTCGAGCAGCCGGGATTCGGTCATCGAGCCCCGAGACGCGTGCGTGGTGCCGGGATCCGGTCATCGAACTCCGAGAGACGTGCGTGCGGGGCGCCGAGGACGGGGAGCCCGTTGGGCCTCCGGCCCCGACGGGCATGGAACGAGGGCTTCCGCAGTCTGCTTGGATGTCGAGATGACGAGCAGTTCCCCGCTTCTTCCCACGAACGACGCCGATTCCGGCCGCCTGACCGCTCTGCTGGACCGTGCCGCCACCGGCCGGGACGACCGGGCCTGGAGCGAGCTGTGGACGGAGCTCTATCACAACGGCTCCCTCGACGTGTCCCATCCGCGGGTACTGCCTGCGCTGATGAACATGGCCGAGGACGACGACGCCGACACGGCGGCCGCGGCCCTCCACCTGGCCGGGGCCCTCCTCGTCCAGGCCGACCGGCGCCATGAGACCCGGACGCTACGGGACCGGCACGCCCCCGAAGTCGCACGCCTGTTGGCCGCCGCGAACCGGTGGCGATCGGTCACCACCGACCGGAACGGCTACTGCCACCTGCTTGAGGCGGTTCTGAACCTGGAGGGCGACATCCACTGGGCGGAGGACCTGATCTGGGGCATCGTCAGCGAGGAGTACGAACTCGAGTGCCCCGACCCGGACGGCTGCGCGGAGGTGTGGGTGCTCATCGGCGAGCGGGGCTTCTGCAGCACGTCGGAGGAGTGCGACCCCTCCGACGGCGCCGAGACCCTCCCGCTCCGTCCGGCCGCTCCCGACACCCTCGACGGCCTCGGCCGCCGCCTTTACGAACTGGCCCTGGCGGACCGCCACGAGGACGTGGCGCACGCCCTGACCCACGTCTTCGGCGAGGCGACCTGCCCACAGTGCGAAAGGCGCTTCTCCGTCGCCGGACAGGTGGCCGCTCGTTCGGACTGAGCGAGGACCGGCGACGGACGAGCCCCCGTTAATCGCTGGTGCGCGACCCGGGGACCCTTGTACGTTGGCAGCGCGACCGCGCCTCCGATGCGCCCGGCTGCGGCTACTTCCTCATGACAACCAAGTGATGCCGCCGCCCCTTTGATCTCGGCAGGCGCGGCCGTCTTCACCCTGTCGGGCCTCCGGCCCGGGGGTGTCCGATCCCTTGAATCCCGGAGGATTCGCTGCCCCGTCACACCCCGCGCGTCTCCAAGGTCTGGTCCGAGATGCTCGTGAGCCCGCACGTCGCGTCGGCCGCCCGCTCCCGGCCACACCTCCCGGCCCTGCCCCGGTCGCAGCCCCTGCTCCTGCCCCGGTCGCAGCCCGGAAACGGCCCCGCCGCCGGACAGGACCTCCGCACCTACGGCGGCGGCCCGGCCTTCGTCCGCGAGCCGCGCGAGGAGCTCTTCCTCCTGGCGGTCGGCAACTTCGTGTCCCAGCGGACCTTTTACGAGAGCGGCGAGGAGCGGGACGACCGCTACACCCGTCTCGTCGGTGAACTCGCGGTCCAGGACCCCGTGTGGACGGCCGGCCTGCTGCGCTGGCTCCGCGGCGAGGGCAACATGCGCACGGCGTCGCTGGTGGGCGCCGCCACGTACGTGCGGGCCCGGCTCGAAGCCGGGGTGTCCGAAGGCCCGTCCAACCGGTCCGTGATCGATTCGGTGCTCCGGCGCGCCGACGAGCCCGGCGAGCTGCTCGCGTACTGGACCTCGGTGTACGGGCGGAACGTACCGCAGCCCGTGAAACGGGGCATCGCCGACGGCGTGCGCCGGCTGTACACGTCCCGGTCCCTGCTCAAGTACGACACCGGGTCCAAGAACTTCCGCTTCGGCGACGTACTCAACCTGGTGCACGCCTCCCCCGATCCGGAAAAGCCCTGGCAGGGGGCGCTCTTCCGGTACATCCTGGACCGCCGTCACCACCCGGAACAGGCGGTACCACCGGCCTCCGACCGGCTGCTGACCGCCCACCGGGCGTTGATGGACTCGGCCGTGGGCGAGCGGCGGGCGGTGCTGACCGGGCCCGGCGGCCCCGAGCGGCTGGCCGGGGCGGGCATGACGTGGGAGGCGCTGGCGGGCTGGCTCCACGGACCGATGGACGCCGCCGCCTGGGAAGCCGTGATCCCCACGATGGCGCCGATGGCGCTCCTGCGGAACCTGCGGAACTTCGACGAGGCGGGAGTCTCGGACGAGGTCGCGGCCCGGGTCGCCGCACGGTTCTCGGACGCCTCCGAGGTCGCCCGGTCCCGGCAGTTCCCCTTCCGCTACCTGGCCGCCCACCAGCAGGTGCCGTCGCGGCGCTGGGCAGCCGCGCTGGAACGGGCACTGGGCCACTCCCTGGCCAACGTGCCGTCCCTGCCCGGCCGGACGCTGATCCTGGTGGACCGTTCGGATTCCATGTTCTGGGACACCGTCTCCGAGCGGTCCGAACTGACTCGGGCGGACGCGGCCGCCGTGTTCGGCACCGGGCTGGCCATGCGCGCCGAGCAGGCCGATCTGGTGGAGTTCGGCTGGCGCAGCGCAGAGGTGCCGTTCGAGCCGGGCGAGCCGGTGCTGGAGGTGCTGAAACGGTTCCACGGTCTCGGCGGCACCCACACCACGAAGGCGGTGCGGACCCATTACCGGGCACACGACCGGGTCGTGATCGTCACCGACGAGCAGACCGCCCCCCGCGACCCCCGCGGGCCGGCCGAACCGGTCCCGGCCGACATCCCCGTCTACACGTGGAACCTGGCGGGGTACCGGCCCGCCCACGGCCCCACGGGCCCCCACCGGCACACGTTCGGCGGCCTCACGGACGCCGCGTTCCGGATGATCGGTCTCATCGAGGCCGGCCACGAGGCAGCCTGGCCGTGGACCGCCGAGCCCGCCTGATCCGGCCCGAGCCGGGTCGATGCGGTTTGGTCCGGGCCGAGCCGTCCAACCCAGTCCGGTCCGGCCCGGTCCGGCCTGACGCGGCCCGATCCGGCCCGAGGCGGAAGCGACGGCGGGGGCGGGCCGTCGGCCTGCTTGAAGAGGGTTCCGCTCGATCGCCGTCGTGTGCGTGACCGCGGAGACGCCTCCACCCGGTCGGCGGCCTACTGGTCCGGGCCGCCGTCGGTGCGCCGACCGGAGGAAAGCAGCTCCGCCCAGTGGTCCGGTACGGCCAGCAGGGAACCGCGGTCGGCGTCGGCCGCCGCGCTGCAACGGACCAGGTCCGGGGTGCGGGTGAACGAGACGTAGGCCGGGAAGCCCTCGAAGACGTTGAGGAGCAGCGCCGCCGAGGACATCGGCGCGCCGAAGGCGGTGAGCCCGCCGGGCACGGTCACGCTGCTGACGACGAGCGGTGTGACGTGGGCGCGCAGCGCGGCCCGGTACGCCCGGGCGGCGGTCTGGGGGGTGGCCCGGTTCTCCAACAGGCTGCGGAACGCGTCGCGTTGACGGCTGTCCCGGACGGCGCCGGTCTGCCGGGCCACCGCCGCGATGGATTCGTCCAGGGTGCCGGCCCGGTGCGGGAGGACCAGTCGGTGGACCCCCAGACGGTTGCCGGGGAGGTGGCGTTCCTGCGGCGTCCGGGTCGACACGGCGACGGTCGCCACCACGTCGCGCCCCGCGCCCGTCGTGCGGTGCTCGCGCCGCAGCCGTGCGAGGGCCATGCCGAGGGCGGCGAGGGCGACCTCGTTGACGGTGACGCCGCGGGCGTCGGCGAGGTGGCGCAGAACCGTGAGCGGGACGTCGCGCCCGGTGGTGCGGCGGGAGGGCGCGGGGCCGGGGGCGGGCGGGGGAGTCCAGGGACGGGGGCCGGCCAGGGTGCGGGCGAGGTCGTGCAGGGAACGCACCAGGGCCCGTGCGGTGGGCGCGGCCGGCAGGTGCAGGCGGGCGCCCTCGGCGGATGTGTCGGACAGCAGCGCGGCGGCAACGTGGGTCGCGCCGACACCGTCCAGGAAACCGTGGTGGGCGCGCAGGCAGACCCGGAAGGAGCCGGGGCCGGCGATCAGCCGCACGTCCCAGGGCGGGACGCCTCCGGTGAGGTCGAACGGCAGTTGGGAGATCCGGTCCGTCTCCCGGTCGAGCGCGGCGCTGTCGGCGGCGTCGGTGTGTTCCATCCGCAGCTTCGACGCGGGGGTGTCGCGGAACATCGGCAGGGCGGGAGCGCGTTCGGTGATCCGCTGCCGGAACGCGGACGGGGCGGGCGGAGGACCGGCGAAGTCCAGCGCGAGGGTGACCACCGGCTGCTGTGGCCCGTCGAAGGACAGCAGTGCCCGGTCGAGCGGGTTCGGACCCGGAACGGGTACGGGCAACGGGCCCTGGCCGGTTGGAAGTTCGGTGTGCGTCGGATGCGGATCCGTGGTGGCGGGGTCGGTCACAACAGGACGTCCAGACGGGTGGGGGCTGCGCTCGGCAAAGCCCGTACGGGTGGGGTCGGAGGAGGAGACGGGCCGCAGGCCGGGGCGGGCTTCGAGCAACGGGCGCCGTACGGCGGGGAGTTCGAAGCGGCACCCGACATCATCCTCCCCCCCACGACGGACGCCCCCGGCGCCCGAAACCGGCCGTCATCCCGTCATCGTTAACCCGGACGCGAACGGCTGGGTTACGGGCCCGTTCCCGCATTCCTCTTGTTGACTTCGACTCCGCTTGAGGTTTTAGGCTCCACGGCATGACGATCACGGAGTACTCACAGGACAGGCTGGCCGCCCAGCCCATCGGTTACTGGAGCGGAATCGCGAACGAGATCATCGTCGGCAGCATCCGCGCCGCCCTCGCCGAGGAGGGGCTCACACAACCGCATTGGTGGATCCTCAACCACGTCGCCGGTTCCCCCGACCATTGGACCCGCGCCTCCCTCGCCGCCAGGCTCGTCTCCTTCGACCGCCAGGACACCGACTTCGAGGCGGTGCACACCGACCTCGCCTCCCGCGGCTGGATCGCGGAGCCGGGCGGCCGCCTCGTCCTCACCGAAGCCGGCGAAGCGGGACGGCAGCGCGCGAAGACACGCACCCTCAAGGTCCACGAGCAGATGCACGACGGCGTGGAGACCGCCGACTACGTCACCACCCTGAACGTGCTCCGCCGGATGATCACCAACCTCGGAGGCAACAGCGACCTTCCCTAGCACGGTGACTGCGCAGGCCCGCCGGGTTCCGGACGGTGCCCACCGCTTCGACGGGATCGGCCCGGCAGGCCCGGGCCCCGGGCCGCCCCGCCGGGCGAGCGGCGTGGTCAATCCGGGTGCGACCCGTGCGCCCCGCCCCCATGGCTGACCAGGCCCTCGTCCTCGACAGCTTCGTCGTTCCCGCGGACCTGATCACCCCGCAGTTCCGTCTGGACCCCCTGGGGCCCCAGGACAACGCCGCCGACCACGCCGCCCGGACCAGCAGCATCGAGCACATCCGCGTGATCCCGGGCTTCCGGGACCGTGGACGGCCCCCCGTCGAGGGGACGACCCCGGAGGCGAACCTCGCCGACCTGCAACAGCACGCGGACGACTTCGCCCGGCGTCGCGGATTCACCTGCACCGTCATCGGGACCGCCGGCGGCGAGGTGATCGGTCGCGTCTACGTCCATCCCTCCCGCAGCGACCGGCCGCACCGGCCAACCGCACCGGCCCCTGCGGGGCACCTGGCCTTCGCATGTCCCTGCCGCAGGGTGGAACGTCCCGGTGAACCTTCCCGACGGGCCTCCCGGTCACAACGCCAAGGGGTGTCCCATCGGTCATCGGTGCTCAGCGGCGGTATACGGCTGTGGCGATCTCGACGAAGGACCGGACCAGCGGGTTGGTGTCACCTTCGTTCCACACCGCCACCACTCGGCTCGGCGCCATGTCGAGCAGCGGCACCATGACCAGCTCCGCGGGCAGGTCGTGCCCGAGCGGGGCCAGGCCGACCGTGCCGTTCCACAACACGGCGTGCAGGCACTCCTGGACGGTGCGCACCACCGGGCCCTCGCGCGGGCTGCCCCCGTTCCAGTACGACTGCCAGACGAGGTCCGTCCCCGGCGGGAACTGGAACCAGCGGCGGTCGCTCAGATCGGCCTGACGCAACCGTTCGCGGCGGGCCGACGGATCGTCGGCGCGCAGGACCACGCCGACCGGATCGGCCCGCAGCGTACGGACCGTCAGGGCGGTCTCGTCGAAAGGCGCGCGGGTGAGGGCGACGTCGACCGACCCGGCGCGCAGCCCGCACGTCGGGTCGGTCAGGTCGGTGTCGCGGATGCGGATGTCGACGCCGGGGTGGCGTCGACGGTAGGCGGCCGCCAGCCGGGACACTCCCGGGTCGGTGCCGTCGCCCAGGATGCCGACGGTGATGGCCGCGACGCCGGCCGCCGCGCTCACGCGTACCCGGACGCGGTCGGCGTGGTCGAGCAGGGCCCGTGCCTCGTCGAGCAGCACCGTGCCCGCCGGGGTGAGTGCGACCCCGGCGGGCGAGCGGGCGAACAACGGGGCGCCGACGTCGGCCTCCAGCCGCTTGATCGCCCGGCTCAGGGGTGGCTGGCTCATGTGCAGTCGGGCGGCGGCCCGGCCGAAGTGGCGTTCCTCGGCGACCGCCACGAAGTAGCGCAGGGTCCGTAGCTCCACGCTGCGACAATACCCATGAGGTATCGGCACGTCAGGACAGGTCCTGGACACTTCCGGGCCCCCGGCGGTGCACTGGTGGCATGACCGAAGAAGCAAGGCCCCACGAGCCGCGGACCGCTCCCGCCGTGTCGGTGGTGGGCCCCGGGGACGGCGAGACGATCGTCCTGGGGACCACGCGCATGCGTGTGCTGGAGGACGGCAGCCGCACCGGGCACCGCCTCGCGATCGCCGAGTCCGTCCTCGCCCCGCACACGCAGGGACCGCCGCAGCACCGCCACGCCCGGCACGACGAGGGCTTCTACGTCCTCTCCGGCACCGTGCGGTTCACCGTCGGGGACGAGGACCACGACGCCACCGAGGGCACGCTCGTGATGGTTCCGCCCGGCACCCCGCACACCTTCGCCAACCCGACCGACCGACCCGCCGTCATGCTCAGTACGTTCACCCCCGACCTGTACGTGCAGTACTTCCGGGACCTCCAGGAGGCGCTCGCCGACGGCCGGCCGCTGACGCCACGGGCCAACATCGATGCGATGAGCCGTTACGCGACCGAGCCCGCCACCGAACCCGCCACCGAACCCGCGACCGAGCCCGCCACCGAACCCGGCGCACCGGCCGCCGGACCGTGATGCGGGCACGGCCCCCTGCACCGGCGTCATGCTCCTCCCGGTCCCCAGCCCCTGGTCTCCGGTGCCCGGCACGGGCGGCGTCCACCCGGGCGGCGAGCCGATGTCGTCCGCTCAGGACGTTTCGGCCGTCGGGGCGGGGGTGTCGTCGCTCGGGGCGGCAGGCCATTCGCGGTGCCCCTCGTCGTGCCAGAGCGGGCGCCGGTCGACCCGCAGGCCGAGGATCTCCGGTCGCGCGTAGTGGCCGCGGGAGTCGACCCAGACCTTGACGGCGTCGATGTCGGCGAGGTCGATCCCGGCGGTGACGAGCTTCTCCTCGGCGCCGGTGTGCGGGCCGGCGAGGTACTGGTTGAAGGGATGGATCACGGCCGACCAGCCGCCGCCCGCGGTGAGGTGTTTCTGCGGTCCGACAGTGGACTCCATCCACCGCAGGCACGTCTCGTCCACCGGGTTCCCGGCGGAGACGACGAACGTCTGAGCGGTGAGTGCGTGGGTCTTCATCATGGCGTCGATCTGGATGTCGGCGACGGCCTCGAAGCCGGCCATGGTGGACAGGCCCGGCCATGCCGCCGCGTGGATCTGCTGGCCCTGGGCGATCAGGGACTGCCGGGCGAGGTTCATGGTGTGTTCCCAGCAGGCCAGGCCGCCGATCCGGCCCAGGGAGCTGTCGAAGACGCTGAGGGTGGCGCCGCCGCCCTGGGCCCACACGATCCGTTCGGCGTAGGTGGGCTGGAGCTTGCGGTGGACCCCGAGGAGGGTGCCGTCGGGGTCGACGAAGACCTGGCTGTTGAAACACGTGCGGGTCCCCGGGAGCCGTTCGCTGACACCGAGGACGATGCCGACCCCGGCGCGGGCACAAGCGGCCTGGATCCGGGCGATCTGCGGACCGGGCACCTCGACGGACGCCGAGGCGTAGGCGGCGTTGGCACCCTGCTGGTCCAGCGGGGCGTAGGCCTCGATCCAGTACGGGTAACCGGGCACGAAGGTCTCGGGAAACACCAGCAGGTCGATGCCTTCCCGGCCGGCCTGCTCGACGAAGCGGACGACCTTGTCGACGGTCGCCTCGGTGTCCATGAACACCGGGGCGGCGTGCACCGCCGCGACGGTTCGTTCAGTGGAAGTGGGGGACGGCATGTCGGAGCCCTTCTCGGAAGCGGAACGCACCGGCGGGAACGGGTCGCCGAACGGTGTCCGGGGCACACGTACCGATGCGGATGGACGGGTGAGCGGTGAGCCGGTCACGAAGAAGCCTGCCATCGTCCGCAGCGACCTGCGCCTGCGCCGACCGGCTCGGACAGGACGCGTCAAGTTCTATCAACTCCTGGTGAGCGAGCCGGAGTTCGATACCGGCGCGTCGCCGGCCAACTGTCGTGCCCGTACGCCCGTTGCCCACGTGCCCGTCTGCCGGCGTGCCGCCGTGGCCGATCGGCCCGAGGACATGGCCGGTCGGCCGACGCGGTGCCGTGGCGGGGCCTCCTAGTGTCGAAACCGACCGGACACCGGAGCCGGAGAGGGAACAGGGGGACGCCCGATGCACCAGCGAGGTACGACACATCAGCGAGCCACGACGGATCGGCGAGGTACGACCACGGCGCACGGGGATGCCGCGGCCGGTACGAGCGTGGAGTTCGAGACCGACGTCATGACGCTGCTCGTCGCGGCACTGCGCGGCGCGGTCAAGCTCGGGGCGACGGCGGTGGGGACCGAGGACCTGTTGGCCGCGCTCGTGATGGGGGACAGCGACGCGGGTGCGGCGATCGCGCCGGGGATGCGGAAGGCCGGTGCGCTCGGCGGCCTGGTCTCGGGACGGGGCGGGCGCGGCTGGGCGAGTACGGACGACGCTGCCGGGAACGTATCCGACGCGACCGGTCCCGTATCAGGGACGGCCGGGACCGGGTCCGACGAGGACGCGGCCGATGCCTACGAGATCACCGCCGCCTGGCGCGAGGCACATTGGCGGTTCGGGCTCGACTCGCGCCGCCCGGCCGCCGGGGACGACCGGCCGCTGCCCGCCATGACGGGAGCGCTGCGCGCGTGCCTGCTGTTCGCGCTGAAGGCGGCCCGGGCCGAGGGGACCGTCTCCGTACGCTGTCGGCACGTGGCGCGCGCCCTGCTGGAGCTGCCGGACAGCCGCGCCCGCGAGGCACTGGCGGTGAGGAGGCTGGACCTGGCCGCCGCGGCGACCGCGCTCGACGCCCTGGACGCGAGCGCCCCGGCCGGGTCGGAGCGGCCGGAGTCGTACGGCGTCGTGCTTCTTCGCCGGGCCGGCACGCTGGGCCGGAGCGGCAACCGTCTGACGCGCGCGCTGACGTCGTGGTTCTCCGGGTCGGGGCAGTACGGCTCCCCGGTGCTGTTCGCGGTGTTCCTCGAAGCGACCCGGCAGGCGGTGCGGTGCGGACGCTCCGAGACGCGCCCCGTCGACCTCCTGCTGGGCATCCTCGCCCTGGACCGCGCCCTGACCGTCGCCGGGGGAGCCCTGCCCGAGGACCTGGCGGCCGCCAACTCCGCCGCCGCGCTGCTGAACCGGCACGGCGTACGGCTGAACCCGCTGAACCGGGCGGCGAACACCACCACGGAGACCGGCGTCGCGGGGGAGGCACCGTTCTCCGACACCGCCGAGCGGGCCAGGGCCGTAGCCCAGCTCACGGCGGCCGAGCACGGGTCGGCCACCGTCGGAACGGTCCACCTGCTGGCCGCCCTCCTTGCCGAGCCCGCAGCGGACGCCCCGGCCACGGGAGCCTTGACCCCGGATGCCACGGTCATCGGGCTGTTGACCGCCCGGCACGTGGACATCGCCGCGCTGCGGGCCGACCTGCCGCTCGGGCCGGGCGCGTGACAGCGGGGGCCGCCGGGACACGGCAGCCCCGCCCGGCGCTACCGTCCCTCCCGGCGAGTCCATCGCGTCGGAGGCGGAGACGATCATGAGCGAGGTACCCGAAAGCGCGGGCCGGGCCCGTGTGCCCACATGGCGGGGGCCGGGTGACGCGGTCCGGTGGGCGCGCGCCGAGGCGATCGCGGGCCGGGCGGCCGTACGGGACGTCGCGCACGCAGGCATCGCCTTCGACGTGGTGCTGGGCGTCCTCGTGCTGGCCTTCGGACTGATCCCGCTGCTGGTGGTGCATCCGGCCCGGCCCGTCCTGGCGGTGCTGGAGGCGTTGTGGACGGCGCTGCTCGTGGTGGGGCGGCGCGGCCGGCCCGTGGCGGCGGTGGTGTGCACCGCTCCGCTGCTGGTGGGCGCCAATGTGTGGACGCTGGCGGCGATTCCGTTGATCGTGCTGTCCGCCACCCGCCGGATCGCGCCGCCACGACGTGCGTGGCGGGTGGTGGGAGCGGCCTGCGCGGTGGTCGGGGCACTCACCGTCGCGCGCGGCCTCTTCCGCTGGGAGTCCCTGCCGGCGGATCTGGCCGGCAACGCGGTCTCCGCGGTACTGCTCCTTCTCCTCCCGGCTCTGTCGGGGACGCTGCTCGGCAGACGGCGACCCCTGGTCGACCTGTTGCGGGAACGCAACACCTATCTGGAACAGACCCGTACGCTGACCGCCGCGGCGGCCCGGATGGAGGAGCGGACCCGGATAGCCGGTGAGATGCACGACCTCCTCGGCCACCGGCTGAGCCTGATCTCGGTACACGCCGGGGCGCTGGAACTGGCCGCAGGCCGGCAGGCCCCCGCCCTCGCGGGACAGGCGGAACTGCTGCGCACGACGGCCGGTACGGCGATGGATGAGTTGCGCGAGATCCTCGGTGTGCTCCGGCACGCGGACCTCGCCGACGAGGGCGGGGACACCCCCGCGGACCCGGGTGCGCGGGGGACGTACGAGGACATCTCCGCGCTGGTCACGCAGTCCCGGCAGACGGGCGGCGGGCCGGTGGAGCTGGAGTGGGCGCTTCCCCCGACGGCCGAGGTCGACGCCCGTACCCGGCAGGCGGTCCACCGGGTGGTCCGCGAGGGGCTGACGAACGTACTGAAACACGCCTCCGGCGCGCCCGTACGGGTGGAGGTCCGCACCGAGGGCGCGGAGCTCGTGATCGGCGTGGTGAACGGGGCCCCGCGCGAGGGCGGCCACTCGCGAGGGGGTACGCACAGCGGTCTGGCCGGTCTGCACGAGCGGGTCTCCATGCTGGGCGGCACCTTCGCGGCGGGGCCCCTGCCGGGCGGGGGCTTCGCCGTGACGGCCCGTCTGCCCTGCCACGACGCGAGCGGCGGCCCCCTGCCCGCACGTGCTCGGCCCTCCACCGACACCCCCGCGTACGGACCGCCGTTGCCCGGGACTTCGATGCCCGGCACCTCGACGTACGGGCCGTCGGTGTTCGGGGCGCCGGCCCCCGGGCAGGGCCGGAGGGGAGCGCACCCCCCGGTACGGGCCGAGGTACTGACCTGGCCGCGGATTCTGGGAGCCGGCTGCGCCGCGGTGGCCGTGGTCCTGCCCACGGCGGGCTTCCTGGTCGTACTGCTGGTGATGGCGGTCCTAAGATGAGCGGGTGATCCGAGTTCTGGTCGCCGACGACGAGGCGCTGATGCGTACGGGCATCCGGCTGATCCTGGAGAACGCCGAGGACATCGAGGTCGTGGCCGAAGCCGCCGACGGCGGGGAGGCGGCAGCGGCCTGCCGGTCCCGGGAGGTCGATGTCGCGCTCCTCGACCTCCGGATGCCGGGCCGGGACGGGATCGCGGCCGCGCAGGACATCACCCGCCTCTCGCCCCGCACGCACGTGGTGATGCTGACGGCCTTCGGCGAGGAAGCGAGCGTCACACGCGCTCTGCGAGCCGGTGCGGCCGGCTACCTCCTCAAGGACACCGGCCCCAACGAACTGATCCACGCCGTCCGGCTGGCCGCGAAGGGCGAACCGGTCCTGGCCCCCCGCGTCACCCGCCAACTCCTCGAACGCCACGTCCGGTACGGCCGTGACACCGAGGACGCCCTGCGCAGGATCGAAGAACTCACCCCGGCCGAACGCGATGTGCTGCGCCTGCTCGGCCAAGGTCTGTCCAACCCCGAGATCGCCGACGAGTTGTACATCAGCACCGGCACGGTCAAGGCGCACATCAGCCGCATCCTGACGCGCACGGGCAGCGCCAACCGCGTACAGGCGGCCGTGCTGGCGCATGACGCCGGGCTGCTGGGGGACCGCTGAGCGGTTCACCGGCAACCGATCTGTTCACCGGCCGGGGTGCGGGGCGGCGGTGGGCGGAATGATCCCGTGGCCGTCCAGCCGCCCCGTACCCGCAGTGCCCGGGCGGTACCCGAAGCAGAGGCAGGCGCAGAGCCAGAGTCAGAAGCAGAAACACAACGGGGCCCGCCGACACACGGAAGCGCGCGATACGGCAGAGCGGATCAGTCCCGCTCTGCCGTACCACGTACGTACGGTGCCCCACTTCCATCACGTCAGTTGATTCATCCCCGGCACGAGAATCGAGTTGTCAGCATGTCTGCCACGACCCGCCCCGCCCCGTTCGCCGACTGGCTCGGCGGCCATGCGATCCCCCTCACCCATCTCGACCCCGACGCACCCCTCGACGACCTGGAGCCGCTGCGCGACCTCGTCGGCGACGCGCGGGTCGTCGCGATCGGCGAGCACTCCCACTTCATCGACGAGTTCATCCGCCTGCGCCAACGCATCGTACGGTTCCTCGTCGAACGCTGCGGCTTCACCGTCCTGGCCTTCGAACACGGTTTCAGCGAAGGCTTCGACCTCGACGCCTGGGGCCGGGGCGAGGGCACGGACGACGACCTGAGGAACCATCTGGCCTCGGCGGTCCCCGTGGGCGTCGACGGGCCGCTGCGCCGGATCCGCCGGCACAACCGCACCGCCCCGTCACCCGTGCGGTTCGCCGGCATCGACATCCCGGCGGCCGGTGGATCCCTGCTGCCCGCCCTGGCCCCGGTCGCCGACTACCTGCGCCGGATCGACCCCGACACCCTCCCGCTCGTCCAGGAGGCGATGCGGATCGCCGAATCGTTCGCCGGTACCTCCGCGGCCACCGCCGCGCCCGCGTGGACCCGTCTGCCCGTCGCCGACCAGGACGCCCTCACCTCGACCCTGGCGCGCCTGCTCATCCGGTTCCGTGCCGTCGAACCGCTGTACGTCGCCCGTGGCGACCGGCACGACTACGACATCGCCCTGCGCCGCGTCGAGGGCGCCTGCCAGGCCGACCACGGCTTCCGCGCCATGGCCGGCCTGTTCGCCGGGAACGGACTGACCGCCGACACCTCGGCCCGCGACCTCTACATGGCCGACTCCGTCCGGTGGCACCTGGAGCGCGCCGAACCCGGAGCCCGCGTCGTGCTGGTGGCCCACAACGCCCACATCCAGAAGTCGCCGATCTCCTTCAACGGCCACCTCACCGGGTTCCCGATGGGGCAGTACCTGCACAACGCCCTCGGCGACGACTACTTCGCCCTCGGCCTGACCAGTTCGGGCGGACACACCGCGGAGATGGTCCGCGACGAGCAGGCGCGCTTCGGCTTCACCATCGAGCACACCGCGTTGCAACCGCCCGAGCCGGACAGCATCGAGGCCGCCTTCACCGCCGCCGGTACCGGACTCGGCCTCGCCGATCTCCGCCGGGCGCGCACGGAGGCCGCCGAATCCGCCCCCGGTTCCATCCCCGGCCCCGGTCCCGACCGCATCCGGTTGCAGAGCACCTTCCTGCACACCCCCGTCCTGGACGCGTTCGACGGCATCCTGCACACCCCGGTCTCCACCGTGGCCGACATCGACATCGAAACCGGGCCGCCATCGCTGTGAGCAGGCACGACGCCCGCTCCGGCCGCTTTCCGTGAGGCACGGCCCCAGGAGGAGTCCGTCGGCGTCGACGAGCAGCCGATCGAGGTCCCCAGGGGCCGGCACCTCCATTGCCCGGGGAGAGGAACGCACACCCACCGACCTCCACCGGCCGGACCCGTCCGCCACCACCGCTGGCGTCGCGGCGCTGCCGGCGGCGGTGTTCCTGCCTGGGCCCGGTCATCGCACGGCGCGGCAGGGGCGACGGCTCCTGTCCGGCCGAAGTCTCCCCGACGCGGATACGATCCGCCCGCGGACGACCGGCAACTCACTCGTAACGCAGGCGCAGCGACTCCCGTTCGGCCTCCTCGACCTGGCCGACGGTCAGTCCCGGCAGGTTCAGCTGGGCCAGTGTCACCTCGGCGCTGGTCGGCTGGGCATCGGCGGGCACCCACCGCTCCGGCTGCCAGGCGCCGGCGCGCATCAGCGACTTCGGGCAGTGCGGATAGACCTGCTCGACATCCACCACGAGCGCCGTGACCGGCGGCTTTCCGACGGGAGTGAGCCGGGCGAGCAGTTCCGGGCGCGCCGAGACGCAGGCGCGGCCATTGACCCGCAGCGTGGTCGGGCGGCCGGGGACGAGGAAGAGCAGGCCGACGTGTCCGGTCTCCAGCACGTTGTGCAGGGTGTCGAGCCGCTTGTTGCCGGTCGCGTCGGGAATCACCAAGGTCCGCTCGTCCAGCACCGATACGAACCCGGCCGGGCCGCCACGCGGCGTCACGTCCGCCCGGCCCCCGGCGTCCGCACTGCCGACGAACACCAGCGAGGAACAGCCGATCAGCGCCCGGGCCTCCTCGGTCAGGTGGTCGATCTCCTTGCGGAGCGAGTTCGGGTTCGGCTGCGGGTAGAGCTCGCGCAACTGCTCCGGGGCGGTGAGGGCGTCCGCCCGGAGGGATTCGAAGAGCAAGCCCGCGGCTCCCGTGTCGATCGTCATGCGGACCACCCTAGGGCCTCTCGTTTGGATCATGCCGGGCTCGCGTGCCCCGGTGTGCGCGCTCGCGGCGTTGTCGTCGGTCGCCGACGCTCCGCGTCCACTCCCTCCTCCGCCTTGCGATCGCCGGGAAGGCGTTCACGCCTTTGGCGCGTGCTGGTCGGCGGAGGAAGGGCGGGCCTGGAGCCGCTCCGGCGGCGAGGCGGTGAGGAAGGCCGGGGCGGGCAGGCGGCCGGCGAGGTATCCGCAGGGAACGCACTCATAGCCTCGCGCATCCTTATAACTGCACCAAGGGGCGTGAGCCTCGCAGCCCTCGAAACAGAAGTGAGCACCACCATGAACACCTCCCCTGCCGTCGCCCCGGTGGCCGCCACGAACGGAAGAGCCTGGGCCTACGCAACGGCGGCGGCATTCGCCGGAGGACTTCTTCTCGGCATACTGACCAACCTGGCCCAGGGCTGGCTTCCGGGGGAATGGAACCAGATCGCCAACTCCGGTGCGGTCTGGTCCGTCGCCGCCTTCGCCGCGGGCGCGCTGCTGGCCCGGAAGGTCAGCCTGCCCGCGGCCGCCGTCGCGGGTCTGTGCGCCGAGTCCGGCCTCGTCGTCGGTTACTACGGGTACGCGGAGGTCATGCGCGACGGCATGGGCTCTCTGTTCGCTCCCCTCGTCTGGCTGGGCATGGCGTTCATCGCCGGCCCCCTGTTCGGGGTGGCGGGCTCCTGGTGGCGAGGCAACAGCCCGCGCCACCGCGTTGTCGGCCTCGCTGCCCTCGGGGGCGTTTTCGGCATGGAGGCCATCCACTACGCCTGGGGTCTGCACTACCCCTCCCAGGCATGGGCCTGCCTCGCCGTTCTGGTCCTCGTGGTGCTGCTCATGGGCCGTACCCACAAAGAACGCGCACTGACCTTCCTGGCTGCCGTCCCCTTCTCGCTACTGGCCTACCTCATCTTCGTAAAACTGATCCTGTCGCCGGCCCTCGGCTGATACATCCTTCGCACACTCTCGACCCGGAACCAGAACGACTGCTGTCGCCATCCGCTGTACCGCCGGCTGTCGTGCCGAGATTTGTCCCCCAGTACTCCGGTTCGACTTCGCGATCCTGTCGCCGCCCTGGGCGGCAACGGGTACGGCCACCGCGTGATCATCGGGGGTTGGGTGGACTCCTGAAGATCGTGCGGGGGCCGCAGGCCATAGCGCGGCTCCTGCCCGCCGGCGGCCGATGTCCGACCAGGGCATGGCCCGGAGCGGGGGACGCTTCGGCCGAGTCGAGCCCCGGCCCACCGCCCGCCCCCACCTGCTCGGGCTGTTGTCGAACGGCGAACACAGGAACTGCCGGCAGCCGGCCGAACAGGCGGGTCATACCCGGTCCGGGCCGATGCGGCGTCTGCTGCGCTACGCCCGCTGGGACGCCGACGTGGTCCGCGACGACCTGCGTGCCCACGCCGCCGAACACCTCGGCGACGACGGGGCCGTTCTCGTTGTCGACGAGACCGGCCTCCTGAAGAAGGGCCGGGCCTCGGCAGGAGCGCAGAGGCGGTACAACGGCACCGCGGGTCACAACGAGAACACCCGGGTCGGAGTGTTCCCCGCACTGGCCACGAGCCGGGGGCGGGCCCTGCTCGACCGACGGCGCCATCTCCCCGGGCACTCCTGGGCCAACGATCCCGAACGCCGCCCGAGGCCGGGATACCCGGGACGGTGCGGTTCGCCACCGAGCCCCGCCCGGCCGGCGAGATGGTCACAGCCGCACTGGACGCCAAAATCACCGCTTCCTGGGTGACCCGCGACGAAGCCTATGGCCGGGCCCCCAGCTCCTTACCGCCCTCGAAGCACGCGGCATCGGCCACGTGAGGGCCGTCGCCCGCTCGATGCGGGTCAGGATCGACCACGGCCGCACCCTTGTCCACGCGGACACCCGCCCCGGTCTTCCTCACCGCCCTCGCCGCCGAAGCGGCTCCCGGACCGCCCACGAACCCGCACCACGCCCTACGCGGCAGCGATCCGATCTGTCCCGTCTCATTTCAGTTGGCAGCGGGTGGGGCTGTGACTTGCAGGGCTGCCAGGTGGTGTGGGAACTGGCCCGGACGGTGTTCTCAGCCGAGCTGGCTCTCGCGGAACCAGAGCACACGCTCCGGAGCCGTCCTGCCTCATCGCGGTCCGCGTGGTTTCACCGGAGTCCGAGCGTGGGCGATCGAGTCGCTTCGGAAGTGGAGGTCACGTCCCCCGGGCGAGGAACTGGCGGGCGCCGCGGAGCCTGGTCCGGAGCCGTTCCTGGGTGGCACGGCTGTCGAGCCGGACGTCGAGTGCTCCGGGAAGTGCGCTGTCGGCCCGCAGGCCGGTAGGGAGCCGGGAGGCGTCGAGCCCGTCACGCCGGGCGATGAGGGTGCCGAGTTCGTGGCGGCTCACGGGGTCGGTTCCTGCCAGGTGGTGAACGCCGGACCGGTCGCTGGACGCGAGTTCCAGGAGGGCGGCGGCCAGATCGGCGACGTGTACGGGGCAGCGGATGTCGTCGGTGAACAGGACGCCGGTACGGGCGCCGACCGCGAGCTCGTGCACCGCGCGTACGTGGTCCGATCGCTGGTCGCCGATGATCAGGGAGGTTCGTGCGACGACGGCGCCCGGGTTCACGAGGCGGACGCCGGTCTCCGCCGCGGCCTTCGCGGCACCGTAGGGGGTGAGCGGGTCGGGGAGGCAGGATTCGTCGTAGTGGACGCGAACGCCGGAGAACACGGCGTCGCTGGATACATGGACCAGGCGGCTGCCGTGCTTCGCCGCGGTCATCGCCAGGCGGACCGGCCCCTCGGCCGTGACCGCCCAATCGGGTCCGCCGCTCGTCGCGTTGACGATCACGCGAGGTTCCACGTTGGCCATGACCGCCTCGATGAGATCAACGTCGCGTAGGTCTAGGGCGTGCCACGAGACACCTGGAGTACTGCCGGGCCGAGTGGCGAAGGTCGCAGCCGTCGCATCGCCCGCTGCTGCTGCCTGGCGGACCAGTTCGGTGCCCAGGAACCCACTGCCGCCGATGATCAGGATGGTCATGGTGCGACACGGTAGAGGAGGTGCCACTCACGCGCTGGTGAGATTGATCAGACTCCGCTGAGACAGGCCAGAAACAGCAGCGCGGCGGGTGAAGCAGTGAGAATCCGGCAACACGGTTGAGACCGAGTGAGAATCCGCCGGCTTCAGTGCGACAGGACACGATCACACCGGCCCTGCTCTCCCGAAGCGACGGTGAAGTGACCAGTAGCTCTCTGTAATCAGAGTGGCGCTCGGTCAGGGATAGCGGGGCGGGGCCCGGGGGCTTCGCCGACCTGGAGGGCGGCGAAGCCGGCGTGGGCCTGCTCGACGGCCTCGGGGTACGCCTCGCGCTTGGCGTGTTCGGTGAGCGCCCGGTAGATGCTGGCGACGGAGGGGTTCTGCCCCTTGCGCTTGCCGGTGGGAACGATCAGGTAGGGCTGGATCTGCTCGACGGTCTCCGCCATCGCGGCGAAGAACGCGAACAGCAGCTTGCTTGGGCCGGTGGGGTCGTAGATGCCGGGCAGGGGCCCGGCGAGCATCTTCAGGACCAGGCCGTGGGCGGTGAGGTGGTCGGCGAGTGCGGTGAGTTCGGCGGCGTCGCGGCCGAGGCGCTTCATCTCGTACACGGTGAAGATGACCCGGCAGTACGGGGCGTGCGCCTTGACCTCCCGCGCGGTCCGCAGCGCCTCCTCGAACTTCGGTCGGACCCGCACCCGGGTGCTGATCTTCTCGCTGAAGATCTTCTCCCTCGGGATGCCGTGCTTGCTGAGCGCATCGAGCTGGGAGTCGAGATCCTGCCCGAGCGTCGAGCACCTCGCGTAGCCGATGCGGATGTCCGCGCTCGGCAGGTCCGGGTCGATCGGCGCCGACGGCGGGGTGCCCGGCCGCCACGGCCGCCCCGGACCTCGGTCGGCGGGGACGGCTGGGGTCATCTGTTCGGGCTTCGAGGGCAGCGGCTTGCAGTCGGCGACGGTGTCGTGCGGGCCGCCCGCAGGGTTGGTTGCGGTAGGCGCCGCGCTTGACTGCCCATCAGCAGCTCCCCGACCTGTCATGGCCGCGGCGAGGCCGCGTCAAGGAGAGCACGTCCAGCCTTGGTGAGCTCGTGCGTGGCCGTGCGACCGGCCCGGCTGCTGTCGATCAACCCGGCGTCTCGCAGGATTGCCAGGTGTTCGCTGGCCGTCGGGGGAGTGACGCTCACCAGCCTGGCCACAACGGTCGTCTGCAGCGGAGTGGCGAGCGCGGCCAGGATCCTCGATCGGGTCGTCCCCAGAAGACGGTCAAGCGACCTCGGAGTGGGAGGTGCCGCCCAGAGGTACCGCCCGGATGCCGGGTAATAGATCGCCGGTGTCCAGTGGTCCGAGGTGGTGCACTGCATCCGGTCGGTGATGAACAGCGACGGAACGAGAATGAGTCCCTCAGGGCAGTCGACGTCGATGTCGACGGTCTTTTCGACGGTGATGGTGTCGCCCTCGCACGCAGCGGAAGGGTGCAGGCGCGGAAGGACTGCGCGCAATCCCTCGCGGTTGACCTGGAGGGCCCGGTCCAGCATCTCGGCACGCAGCGCCTCCCGCATGGACGGCCATTCCGGTTCGACAACTGCCTTCCAGAGGCGGCGCAGCGCATCGGCGGCCTCGGACCTGGCCCGGTCGGGGTCATCGAGCAATCGGCGGCTTGTTTCTGCCCCGCGCCCCCTCGTGGCGTCGACCAGTTCGGCGTACGTCTGGTCCGCCGGCGCGGCGAGGAGGGCATCCATGCCTTCCTCGAACGTTGGCTCACTGGACATCGGCGATGGGTCGAGGAAGTCGGGTCGATACGCGCCATCGGCCATGAAGACCGTGAGCGCCCTCAGGTCCGGGAGCGAGAGACGGTGGCGGCGACGGCGAAGCCACGGGTGGAACATCGGGTGACGCTGCGGTTCGGTCAAGAGCTGGGCAAGACTGACCACTTCGTGTATCGGCGACATCGCCCACCGCACGCTCGCAGCGCCAACGCCCAATCGGTAGCGGATCATTCCACCATTGTTAGGCCACCGCCGAAGTGAGCGCGAGCAGAACGGCGAAGCACCGAGACTCGGGTCATGACCGACACGGAGTCAATTGCCCGGTGTTCCAAGGAGCCCGAGCGAGCCCAACAGACGCGAACGATCCGGCTGGGTGCCAGCGGATCGACCATCGAAGTCCTCGCGGGCCCGGCGGAGACCAGCGGGATCGTGAGCATCTACCGGTGGCGCATGTCGCCCTCCAGCCGGGGACCTGCCCCGCACTTTCACACGACCTTCAGCGAGACCTTCATCGTTGAAGAAGGTGAAGTCGACTACTTCGATGGGCATGCCTGGCGAACACTGCTGCCCGGCGACACCGCGCATGCCGCGGTGGGTGACGTCCACGCCCTCCGGAAGGAGCGCGCCGAACCTGCCACCCTCCTGATGGCACTCTCGCCAGGTGTACCGCGGGAGGAGTACTTCGCACAGCTCGCCACTGTGAACGAGCGTGACCTGAACCGGCTTCACGAAGCCCACGACAACCATTTCGTCGACGACTACGGACGGTGAGGGCACCGGCAACGGCATGTGCCCCGCCCCCGGCCCACCCCACTACCTGTAATGCGCTCGTAGAACTGCTCCCGCGCGTGAGCGCCACCACCGAGCCGGGTCCGGAGACCGACTTCGTCCGCAGTGGTCCTCAAGGTGTTGATGATCTCTGCCTACGACCTGGTGCAGGTCGGCGAGGCGTGCACCGCGTTCGGCGCCCGCACCCTCGGCAAGACCGCGCTCACCGTCGCCTGATCCACCCCTTTCCCAACGGCTTCCCAGCAAAGGATTCACCGTGCCCAGCATCGCCATCGTCGGAGCCGGCCCCGGTATGGGCCTGGCCATCGCCCGTACCTTCGGCTCCCACGGCTTCGACGTCGCTCTCATCGCCCGCAACCGCGACAAGCTCAACGACCTGGCCGGCCGGCTCGACGCCGAAGGCATCACCGCCGCCGCGTTCCCCGCGGACGTACTCGACCATGACGCACTCACCCAGGCGCTCAAGGACGCCGCCACCCGCTTCGGCGGCATCGACGTCCTGGAGTACTCCCCAGGCGGGAGCCTCGAATCCACGCCGCTCACCGCTCCGTCCGAGACCAACCCGTCCGATGTGCAGTGGGCGATGGACATCCTGCTCTACGGGGCCATTGCCGCCACACGGGCCGTGCTGCCCGTAATGCGCGAGGCCGGCGCCGGCACCCTGCTCTACACCAACGGCGCCGGCTCGGCCGACCCCACTCCGACGCTCGGCAACCTCAACGCCGCCCAGGCCGCGCTGCGCAACTGGGTACTCAACCTGCACAAGGAACTGGCCGACACCGGCGTCCAGGCCGCGCACGTCGCCATCGGCGTGTGGATCGGCACGGACGGCCCACCCGGAGTACCGGCGGCCTCGGCCGAGGAGGTCGCCCCCCTCTACTGGGACCTGCACACGCAGCGCGACGAAGTCGAACGCGTCTTCACCGTGTGACGCCGTCCGGCCCCCCGTCCCACCATCGTTGATCTCTGATCCGCCAGTACGGTGGTGGCCGGCCTCGGTACCTTGGGACAACCGATTGCGACAGGAAGTACCGAAGATGGCCAAGCTGTAGAGCCCGGACTCGAACACGCCGGTGTTCGCACAGTTCAAGGAGGAGACCGTGCCCATCGCCTGGCCAACACCTTCTTGGTTCCGAAGGAGAGGACCGAGGCGTTCCTGACCCTCTTCCGGAGGCAGGCGGAGTTCATGACGGCTCAGCCGGGATTCGTCTCCCTGCAGATGCACAAGGGAACGGCGGGCAGTCGACTTCTGATGAACGTCGCGGTCCGGGAGCCGATCGGGGCTCTTGCCACGACGTTCGGCAGTCCGGAGTTCCAGTGCATGGCTGCCACGTTCCCCGACGACGTCGTGTCGTACCCGCACCGTTTCAGTGGCTGAGCAGCCAGCCGATCCGGTCGTGGGCCAGGATCTGGTAGGCGACCATGATCACCAGGAGCCGACGGGCGGTGCGGCGCAGGTCGGCGAAGTGCAGTGTGGCCACCGCGCCGAAGAAAACGGCGAGTTCGAGCAGCAGGCGCAGCGGCCCGGGGGTGTCGACGGAGCCGGGATCGCCCCGGGACGGGTCGTCGGGCACGGTGAAGGTGCCCCAGGCCCAGCCCACGGCGACCGGCAGTGCAATGGCGAGGAGCCAGCGCCAGGGTGCCGGAGTCCGGCGCCAGGCCCAGATGCCGAAGCAGGCCAGGGAGGCGAGTTCGAGGAGGAAGCGGACGGTGAGCATGGCGTTGTTGTTGGCGAGGGCCAGCGTGATGGTCATCGGACGGCCCCTGTGCGGGCCGTCCCGGCTATGGAGGAATTCTGCTGCAGGGGGGTGTCGGAGTCGGTCTGCGCGGCCCGGACCTGCTGGGGCGCGGTCTCGATCGCTGCGGATGCGGTCGGCCGGACCGGGTGGGTGCGGGCGGCATCGGTCGTCGTGCAGGTGCCGAGCGCGGCCGGCGCCAACAGGATGCGGCTGGGGCGGGTGGAGGCGGAGGAAATGGCGGACATGGTTCAGGTCCTCTCCGAACGAGGGGTGGTGCCGGTCCGTGCCAGTGCCTGGTCGACGAGTTCCTCGACGTAGTCGGCCCCGATCGGTGCCCCGGTGATCAGCAGTCGGTAGTAGAGCGCTCCGGCCAGTTGGTCGAAGAGGACTTCGGACGAGGTGCCGTCGGGCAGCGCGCCGCGTTCGCGGGCGCGGTCGAGCAGGGCGAGCGGCAGGGCGTTGCGCCGGGCGAACATGCCGCGCACGGCGTCGCCCACGTCCGGGTGCCGGGCGGCGGCGGCCACCAGTTCGGCGACGACTCCGGCCGATCGGTCCGTACGTCCCGTGTCCCGGCCGGGGTGGCGCATGCGGTCGAGACCGGCGGCGACGGCGGTGAGGTAGACGCTGAGGTCGCGCCGGATGTCGCCGGTGTCGGGGACGCTCACTTCGTCCTGGATCTTGGCAACGAGCGCGACGAGCAGGTGGTCCTTGGTGGGCCATCTGCGGTAGAGCGTGGTCTTGGCCACGGCGGCGCGGGTGGCCACTTCATCGATGGCGAACTTGTCGTATCCCCGCTCGACCAGTAGTTCGTGGGCGGCCCGCAGGATTCGTTCGTCGGCTTCCTCGCTACGGGGGCGGCCTCTGCGTGCGGGGGTTGTCACGGGGTTGCTCCCTCTCCTCGGAGGTGTGGGCCGGCGTTCCGCTCGTTTCGCTACGGCTGTTTCGTTATTGAGGGTAGAGAGACCCGACTCTTTACGCAACGGTCGTATCGTAAATAGTTGCGGTCGGCGGCCGCGTCGGGCGGCTGGTGATCAGCGGCACGGGCTGCTCGGGTCGGCCGCCGCGGGAACGCGGTGCCCCGTGCAGGGCGAGAGGTCGTGGTCCTCGTTCCGGCGGCCGAGCGCGACGTGTGCGGACGCGGTGACCGCAAAGGCCGCCGATGCGGTCGACGGGGTACTCATGCACGGTCATGGAGTCCGCGCGGTCCCGGAATCCCCTCGATGCCAGGCGGCTCGGCGAGCGCCTCGCGGGCGTGGGCCTCCTGATCCTTCGGCAGGTGGGTCCGGGCAAATGATCCGAGGGCGCCGCGGTGGCGAACGTACGAGTCGGTGATGGACACGGGCACGTCGTCGGAGACGAGGGCTGACGGCACATGTCGGCCCTGATGAAGGCTGGTCGATCTCGCGGGGACGGTGATCGGTAGGTTGTGCCGTGGAGCGTTGAGTCGCCCGTTCGCAGGAGGTGGGGCCGGGGCGGAAGAGCCAGAGATCACGATCAAGCTCACCCGCGACGAAGCGACGATCCTGTCGGACTGGTCGGAGCGGTTGCAGATGACCGGTCTCAGCAACACAGTCGACGATCCGGTTCTGAAATGATCAGTCAGGCGTCAGGATTCTTCCCCCGGGCCACCGTGGTCACGCGAGCCGCGGCCCCCGTGGCGAGTTCCTGGATGACCTTGAAGTTGGGCATGTCGTAGCCGACGAGCAGGATCACGACCCCTCCGATCCGCATCATCACCGTGGCGTCATAGAACTTCATGTCCTTCCCGCTTGAGTAGTCGTACGAGGGAGGGAGGCAGTAGGCGTTGACCTCGTCTGCGTGTACGGAAACCTTCAGTTCCTTGAGGTCGTCCGATTCGTCGTCCTTCCGTTTGCTGGTAACCGTGCCCTTCAACGCCACCTGTGCGTTCTCGGCGGTGTCGAAGGCGAAGGCGGTCCAGAAGATGTCGCCCTCACCTGGGTGGGTGGTGTAGGCGTGGAGACCTGATGCCACCACTCCGGAGCAGGCGGTGCCAGTCTCGGTCCTGCACTTCTCACCGGCCTCCTGGCCCTCGAAGGTGTCCGGGCGGCTGATGCCTCCCACCCCGTCGGGCAGCATGTCGCCGTCGGGCATGGCCTCGCGGATCTGTGCCGCCGAGAGGCTGACCTGTACTTCCTCGTGCCCTTCGACCGAGTTGCCGTTCGGGCGCGACGATTCCGCATCGCTGCCACCGCAACTGGCCAGCAGCATCGCGCAGACCGTCGCGAGGACTGTCACTCCTGCTCTTGAACGCACTCAGTACCCCCCGGTCGAGCCTTTGAACATGATCACCAGCACCCGATTCCAGGGCTACTGGTGCGTCAGCATGCTATGTGTTCACGGGACTTGAGTGCTTGATCTTCGCGAGGGCGACATGCGCGCATGGGCCCCGGGGTGCGACCCGTCGAGGCGGCGGTGCCGGATCGGGCAAGGTTCGCCCGGGAGCGCGCGAGGCGGATGCCGGCCGCCGCGTTGAAGGCCGAAGCCGACTCCCGCACAGCCGAGTTGGCGCACGAGAAGGGCGAAGGGGAGGAGCGGATCGTGGTCCGCGACGGTCACCCGGCTCACCCAGCAGAGCGGCAGGCCGACCACCAGACGTTCGGCCGGCGCGATCTGTCCGGCAACGACCATGTCTACGTGTGGACCGACGGCATCCACCCGCGCATGCGCCTGCGGGAGGCGAAGTCGTGTGTTCCCGTGCTGATGGGCGTGCGCGCGGACGGCGCCAAAGAGCTGATCGCCATGAGCGACGGCTGCCGGGAATCGGCCGGCTCCTGGGCCGACCTGCTGCGCGACTGCCGGTAGCGCGGCCGCCGCCTCGACGATGGTTTCCAAGCTGCTTGGAGCCCGCCCAGCAGCGGTGGCAGGCCGTGAACGCACCCCACCTCGTCGCACTGGTCCGTGCCGGGGGCGGGCTTCGAGCGGGGCGTCCTGGATGAGCGATCCGCGGTGCGCGCGGCATGAACCCCGCCGACTGCCGCCGGCCGGAAAACCGGTGGCAGGCCCGGCTGCCCCGTGGTGAAGATCGCGGAATGACCAACTTCCTGGAGACCGGCCGGCTCGTCCTGCGCGCGTTCACGCCGGCCGACACCGACCACCTGATCGACCTGGACGACGACCCCGAGGTCATGCGCTTCATCAACGGAGGCCGCCCCACCAGCCGTGAGGCAGTCGAGACGCGGGTCCTGCCGCGACTCCTGCACGACCACCCGTGCTGGGGGACCCGCGGCTACTGGGCCGCGCAGGAGAGGACCACCGGCACCTTCCTGGGCTGGTTCGAGTTCCGGCCGCTGGACGAGCACAGCCCCGCCGTGGTCGAACTCGGCTACCGTCTGAACCGGGCGGCATGGGGGCACGGCTACGCCACCGAAGGCTCCCGGGTCCTGATCCACAAGGGGTTCACGGACCTGGAGGTCGAGCGGGTCACGGCGAACACGATGGCCGTCAACACCCGGTCCCGCCGCGTCATGGAGAAGTCGGGCCTGTCCTTCGTCCGGACCTTCACCGGGGACTGGCCGGAGGCGATCGAGGGCTCCGAGCACGGTGAAGTCGAGTACGAACTCACCCGTACCGAGTGGGAACAGCGGTAGACGGCAACGAACCGGTCCACAACTCTGGACGATTTCTCCCTCGCGGAGCCGGGGGAGCGGCGGGCGCGGACCGTTGGCCGCCGCCCGATGTGTCCAGACCACGGGGTCATGACCGAGCCGTTCGGTCAACGCGGGCGTAGCGGCCGGGTCCCGGCCGACCGACGGTGGTTCCCGTCCGGATGGTCCGCGTAGCGCGCGGCGAGACCCCCGCGAGGAAAGCGGGGGCTCTGGGGCGCCGAGCCGGAGCAGCGGGCGGGCGGAGGCCGCGGCCCGTCGCAGCACCTCGGGGGCGGTCGGCCCGTTCCGTACCCACTGCACGCCGCCTCCCCCGGTCGAAGTCCCCGACGTCCGAGGCTCCCGTACGCCCGTCACCGTGTCGGCGTGCTGCTCGCGATGCTCCGGGACGGCGCACCCCACGCCCCTGTCGGTGCCCCTGACTAGGGTTCCGCCTCGTGGACACGGATGAGATCACGCTGGTGCATCACGGCTTCCCGAAGCCCAAATACGTCCGGCTGTGGGTGGACGGCGATTCGCTGCGCAGGGAGAGCCGCAGCGGGGAATCCGGCAAGCCCCGGCACAGCGCCAAGGGTTGCGGGTCGCGGGCCGAGGCCGGATACGCCCTGGCGAAGGAGACACGGAAGCGGCTGCACGACGGGTTCGTGACGCTCCGCGATCCGGCCGAGGCGGCCGTCGGCGAGCCGGTGCTGGTCGCCGCCGCGCCGAACCGCTGTTCGTCGCGGGCGCTCGACGTGCACCCCGACGGGCACACGCTCGTGGTCGGGACGATGCTCAAGGGGGCCCACGGCGCCGAGATCCACCTGCTCGACGTCGCGACCGGCGTCCGGCGCCCGGTACACACCGAACCGGCGGGCGAGCGGCAGACGTTCGTGCACACGGTCCGCTTCGACGCCACCGGGCAGGGCGTGGTCTACGCGCTCAACGGGGAGACCCGGCACCTGGACCTCGCCACCGGCACCTCGCGCACCCTCGCCTCCTACGAGCAGTGGCGGAACTCGGACTTCAATCCGTTCTGCTTGCAGCCGTCCTGGGACCGGGCCCGGGCACGGTTGCTGGTCTTCGACGCGGGGAACCGGGTCCGCGTCCTCGACGCCGCGGGCGCACCGCTGCTGGACCTCGACGTGGCGCGGCAGCCCGAGTGCCGGGCCGGTGCCCTGTCCCCGTCGGGGCGGCTGCTGGCGCTCGCGTTCGGGATGGGCCCGGCCCACGTCGAGGTCTGGGACGTCGACACCGGGCGGCAGGTGCAGCGCCACGGGTTCCCGTTCCCGTACCTGGACCCGGAGCGCCGCGCCGCGGCCGGCTGCGGCGGTGTGGGCGTGCTCGGTTTCGACCCGACGGAGCGGCTCCTGATCGCCGCCGGGGGCTTCGCCGAGGGCCCGTTCGCCATGGCACTCGACACGGGCGCGTTGGCGTGGGCGGTCCCGGGTCCGCACCGGTGGACCCTCCCGGAGCAGTACCGGACCGACCGGTGGGGCACGTGCTACGCCTGGGCGTTCTCCCCCGACGGCACCCGTCTCGCGGTCGGCGACCGCGGCACGGTCGCACTGCACGACCCCGCCACCGGCACCGCGCTCCTCGACCCGGAGCTGCGCACGGGAACGGGCCGCATCCACCGGGTCGTCTACGCGGACGCCGGCGATCTGCTGGTATGCGGGGGCGACGACGGCCGCATCGTCGTCCTCCGCGCCTGACATCCCCGCGGACCGGGCAGGAGCCCGCGAGGCGGAAACCCGTTGTCGACTGCCGTGGGGAACCGGAATCCGCGTACTGCCGCCGACGGGCATATGGGGTGACGGGAACGGCCTGCCGGCGGGGTTGCGGCAGGCCGCTCGGTGCCGATCGTGGCATTGCGGTGTCGGATCGCGCCGTAGGTTGGGCGTGGGCGTGGGATGCGTCGACGACGGACGTGTTTGCCGGCCGGAGAAGCCGGACGGAGAGACCAACAGTTGGGGGACATGTGGACACGAATGACTACCTGCGCCGCTGCGCGCTCGCCGTCGAGTGCCTCGTGCCGCGTATCGGCCCCACGTACAGAGAGATGATTCTCACCGCCGCGGGGGCGGGCGCCTGGGACATCGCCGTCCCCGACCTCGTCGGAGCGCTGTCGGAAGAGGACGTTGAGATCACCACGGCGGAGAAGGAGGAACTGCGGCTGCTCATGGTCCGGACGGGAGCGCCGCTGACCCACCTGGCGGGGATCCGTACCGCTGGGCATCGTCCGGCCTGAACCCGGGACCGAGAGGGCGTCGGCCTCTACGCGTGTGCGTGAGGAGCCTCCTGTGGGGCCGGGACCCCGCAGGAATTCCGTGGGCATGGAATTCCCCGGGTTCCGTCACCGGTGAACCCTCGCAGCGGGGTGATGATCCTGTCGCAGTACATCCGACGGACGGCGAGCCGATGACCTCCCCGGTTGCCGTGTTACTTGAGGGCGATGCCTTTTGGCACTCCCGAACGGCATGGCCTGCACGGAAGTCGGGGTCGTCGTGCAGCCGTACCTGTGGCTGGGGTGTGGAACGCGACAGAGGGTTGCTGCGTTTCGACGGTATGAGAAGCGCTCTGCTCGTGGTGACAGTCGGCCTCGCTGCCGGCGTCTGCCTGATCTTGGTGGATCGCGCTCTGCTATGGGCAGAGCGCCGCGGATGGATCTACTACCGCAAGACGAAGGGGCGTACCGCGGCACTGGCGGAGGAGTTCTCTCCGGCAGCACAAGCGGTGAAGCGGGCGATGGAGCAGGAGAGGATCCGCAAGAACGTCCGGCCTGCCGAGAGCCCGCCACTCGCCGTGGACCTGGACAAGGGCGTCGCACGGATTCGTGGCTCACAGCCCGGTCGGCAAGCATCTGCCGGCCCGAATGAGAACGAGTGAGAATCCACCGGCTCGAATGCGACAGGGGGGTGAGCCTTTCTGGTCCGGCGGTGGTGACCACGCGTTGGACGGCCCTGCACAGCGACGAAGCTCCTGGCGGACGCGTTCTCGACCAAGGTCACCCGTCTCCGCCAGGAGCTTCGCCTGCTTGTCCACCCATCCTCGATGGATCTGTCCAACGGCACCTTGCGATACCTGACCGGACGACTGACGATCAGACGGCAGGGGCGGCCTGCCGACCGATGTGGGGGCCGAGGCGGGTACGGCCGCGTCCGGCCCGGCCGAGGCGGGGGCGAGAGGTCGTGCGGGCGGCGCTCGGCCGGCGGCCCGACTGGGCCCTGGTGCGGGAAGGACGACCTCGTTGCGCGGGGTCGTGGCACTGCCCGATCCGCGGTTCGGTACTTCGCGAATGCGCCGGCCCAGCTGGGGACGGGGCCGGCGCAGTGTGCGTTACGGGCGCGGTATCTCGGTGGTGACCTGGTCGTACCGGACGAGACGGGGGGTGAAGGAATACGAGGGATGTCTCTCCCGGAGACGTGCCGTGGCATCGTCGAGATACGCCCACATGTCGGCGGGGTCCGCACCGACGCCGAACGTCGCGTCGTTCAGCACCTCCATGTCGGGACTCCCGATGTATGCCACGTACTTGAGGGTCTGACTGCCACTGGCCATGAGTGTCTCGGCCTCCTTCGAGGTGCTGTGTGGTGTGTGCCCGTCCGTGCCACCCGCGGTCTCGGCGGCCTGTGCTGTTTCGGTTGTCGTGAGAAGTGTCGATGCGGCAACTGCGCCGGTGGCACCCAAGAGTGCGCGCCGGGAAATGTCTGGCACAGTCCTCCCCCTACTTCGATGGCCCTTCCTGCGAGGGCTCGTGGCTGACGTTACAGCCACGTCCTCGCCCTGGAAGGATCATTGCGGTGAATCGGATGCCGGTTCCGGAAGTCCCGCCGGGCACGGCTCTCGTCACCGCGGACGCCTCGTCGCCGAAGAGGGCCACGGGGGTGCCCGGCGTACGGCAGGGCACTGATACTGCCGGGCACGAGGTCTTCATGGTGGTCATCTCGGCCCCCTGATTCGTCCCGGGCCGAGCCCAGCTGGAGGCCGACGCACAGGCCGGCTGCGAAATGAGGTCCTGCTGGACGCCACGCGGTTCCGCCGGCTCGATGGAACCTCCTGGAGGTCGCTCGCGCGCGAGCGCCGAGACCGGCCGACCCCGGCGCACCGCGGGCTGTTCCACGCATGACGGTGCGGCGGAGCATACGCGGACGCCTCGCAGGAACGAGGCGAAGCGCGTGCCGGCCGTCAGTCCTTGAGCTTGTACTCGCAGGGCTCGGCCGACTTGCCGTTCTGGTTGTCAGCGACCTGCTTGCCGTCGACCTTGATCGTGCACGGGGCCGGCTTGAGCATCCCGTCCGGGCCCTTGACCGAGCCCGGCACCACCGACACCGTGACACCGACCTTCAGCTCGGCGCCCTCCAGTTGCATGGGCTCCGTCTTGGTCCAGGGCAGCGTCACCTGTTCGAAGTGGTTGCTGCTCCCGTTCCACATGACCTGGGCCGCACCCGTGCCACCCACCTCAAAGACCACCTGATGCGGGACGCCCTTCTTCCCCGAGGACGAGCCCTTCGCCTCGCCGCCTGCCGAGATTTCGCTCGCCTTGGCCGGGCCTGCGTCCTTCTTCTCACTGCCGCACCCGGTCACCAGGACCGCCGCCGCGAGCAGACTGATGGTGAGGGTTGCTGTCCTGCGCATGTGCGTACTTCTCCGTTGCTGAACTGATCGGTGCTGGTGCAATAGGAGACCGTAGACCATGGCGCCGCACGAGTGGATCGGCTCTGCCGATGGCGAGGAGCAGCACTTCGCCGGCGGTTGGGGAGGTGCTGCCCGTTCTCGTCGACAACGACATCCCCGTGCGGCGGGTGACTCCCGTGACGGTCGATGACCGCTGCCCCGCTCCAACTGCCCGCGTTCCGGCCGGCCCACCCCAACTCCCTTGATTCTGAGTCTGCATGACTGTGCGCCAGGACGGCTGTCGCTGCCACGGGAACGGCATCGTCATGCCCTCCCGCCCACTCTCCGGACGGGGTATCGCGCCATGAGGTTGCGTGGTGTTCCAGGAAGTTTTTTTCGGAGGGTTGCGCAACCTGATCGCGAATGCCCCCGTCTCCTTTCACGCAAAGGCTCCGGGGCCACCGAAGCCCGCCATTCGAACCGTCCGAGAGATCCGGGAACCCCGATGATCTCGGGAAATTCGAGACAGAAGAAGACTGTTGACGAACGGTCCGTGCCGGGGAGACCGGCACCCACCTGCGCGTTCCTCCCCGGACGGGAAGAAGGCGTCGGCATGGCATCAAGGAACCTTGTGTTGTGCCTCACCACCTCTACAAGTTCGCGCTGAAACGGTCACAAAAATGAGTGGAGCGGATGTGCGCCCCCAACAGGGCCCGTCGATGGCCGAGTTATCCGGCCGACGGACAGTGTGTTCCATCCCCGCAGGGCTCCCGGGGCTGATCAGGGAAGTGTCCCGGGCGAGACCCACGGCCGTCGCCGTCGAATGCGGCGACGAGAGACTGACGTACGCGCAACTCGAAGCGTGGTCCGACGAGACGGCCCGTACGCTACGGGCCACCACACCATCGGGGTCGCCCGTGGTGGTGGCCGTTCCGCGGAGCGTCCCCCTGCTCGTGGCCCTGCTCGGCGCCCTGAAGGCCGGGCGCCCCTACCTCCCCCTGGACGCGGACGACCCCCCGGACCGGCTGCGACGCGTACTCGACGTATCGGGCAGCACCCTGGCCCTCGTCACCGACACCACACGGGACCGACTGGCCGCACAGGGGCTGCGCACGCTCGTGCTGCCCGCGCGCTTCGAGGACCCGGCGGCGGGGGAGACCGCCCGAACCTCCATGCCGACGGACCAGGTTTCCGCGCCGACGGAGCGGGCCTCCGGGCCGGCGGAACAGGGCTCCTCACCGACGGACCGGGACCCCTTACCGACGGAATGGGACCCCCTGCCCCCGGTCCCCGACGCGCAGCCCGTCTACGTGCTGTTCACCTCGGGATCCACCGGCACGCCCAAGGGAGTCGTGCTGCCGAGCGTCGCCCTCACCAACCGGCTGGTGTGGATGCGCGACGCATACGGGGCCGGCCCGGACGACCGCGTCCTGCAGAAGACCCCCATCACCTTCGACGTTTCCGGCTGGGAGCTGTGGCTGCCCCTCATATCCGGCGGCACCTGCGTCCTGCTGCCGCCCGGGGAGCACCGCGAGCCCGGACTCGTGGCACGCGCCATCCGCGAACGGGGCATCACCCTCTGCCACTTCGTCCCCACCATGCTCCGCGAGTTCCTCCGGCACCGTGATGCGGCGCGGTGCACCTCGCTCCGGCACGTCTTCTGCAGCGGCGAAGCGCTCCCGGCCGAAGTGGCGCGTGCGTGCGTGGACACCATCCCCGCCGCCCTGCACAACCTCTACGGTCCCACCGAAGCGGCCATCGAGGTCAGCCACTGGACCGTCCCGGCCCCGGCGCGGGAGATCGACCGCGTCCTCATCGGCCGCCCGATCGACAACTGCGTACTGCTCGTGGTCGGCCAGGACGACGGACCGGTCCTCGACGGCGACGAAGGGGAGTTGTGCATCGGGGGCACACCACTGGCCCTGGGCTACCTCGACGATCCCGTACGGACCGCCCGCGCCTTCGTGCCCGCCCCACCGGGGGCGTCCGTCGACCGGATCTACCGGACCGGTGACCGGGTGCGCCTGATCGACGGGAACCTGGAGTACCTGGGACGGACCGACGACCAGGTGAAGATCCGGGGACAGCGCATCGAGCCGCAGGAGGTCGAGCACCGGCTGCGCTCCCACCCCTCGGTGAACGAGGCCGTGGTGGTGGCGGTCCGGCTCGGGGAGGACACCGAACTCGTGGCGTGGATCCGTGCGGCCGGGGCCGGTGTCCCCACCCGCGAACTCTCCGCCGCCCTGCGCAACCACATCGCCTCCGCCCTCCCCTCCGCGTACGTGCCCGGGCACTACCTGACGCTCGACGAAATGCCCCAGACCGGCAGCGGCAAGCTGGACCGGGCGGGCCTGCGCGCACGCGCCGAACAGCGGCTCGGTGCCGGGAGGCCCGCGCCCGCCGCATCCTCCGCCGCGCCGGGTGACCGGCCCCTGCTCGCGGCCCTGCTGCGGGAACGCAACACCCGTGCCGTCGCGGGCGAGTCCCGCGACCGGACCCGCTGACCGGACGGTCGGCCCCACCGGGACGCCACGCGCCCCGCTCTTCCTTCTTCCTTCCTCCACCCGTCCGAGGCACCCCCATACCCATGGGGCTTGTTTCCACGCGCCGCGGTGCCCCCATCCCGCAGCACCCTCGAAGATCTGGAGCCATCCCCATGCAGGTCGATTTCCCGCAGCAACCACGGACCGAGGAGCAGCTCCCTGCCCGGACGGTCCACGACCTGGTGGCCCGCCGGGCCGCCCACCGCCCCGACGCCACCGCCGTGATCGCGGGCGAGCGCAGAACGAGTTACCGGGAACTGCTCGCTCTCGCCGCACGGATCGGCGCACTCCTCCCGACCGCCCCACGGGGCAGAACCGGAATCTGCCTCGGGCGCGACGAGCGCACGGTCGCCGCCTTCCTGGGAGTGTGGCGGGCCGGCCGCTCCTGCGTGGCCCTCGACCCCGTGCTCCCGCCGTCCCGGCTGGCCCACATGGTCGACGCCGCCGGGATCGACGAGGTCCTCACCACCCCCGAACTGGCCCCCGTCGTCGCGGCCGCGGGCGCCCGCCCCCTCATCGTCGACACCACCCCGCACCAGGACGTCCACGACAGCCCCGCCCCGCCCCCGGCACGAACCCCGGGGGAGGAGGCGTACGTCCTGTTCACCTCCGGCTCCACCGGCACCCCCAAGGGCGTCGTCATCGGACACTCCTCCGTACTCGCCCTGATGGAATGGATGACCCGGACGATCGACCCCGCGCACCTGCGGGTGGGCCTGGCGACGGCGTCACTCTCCTTCGACGCCTCCATCCACCAGATCTTCGGCCCGTTGTGCGCGGGAGGCAGCGTCGTCATCGCCGACGACATCCTGGCGCTCCCCGACCTCCCCGCACGGGACGAGGTCACCATGATCAGCGCCCCTCCCTCCGGCCTCGCGATGCTGCTGGAACGCCCGCTGCCCCCGGGCGTACGACGGGTCAACGCCGGAGCGGAACCGGTGCCCCGCCCCCTCGTCGACCAGCTCTACGCACAACCGGGGGTCGAAACCGTCGTCAACCTCTACGGGCCCACCGAATGCACCGTCTTCTGCGCCACCCACCCGATAGGCCGTGACGAAACGGGCACGCCGCCCATAGGCACGGCCATCGCGGGCTGCGAACTCTCGGTGCGCGACCCCCGGCAGCGCCCGGTGCCGGACGGCACCGCCGGCGAACTGTGGGTCGCCGGCCCACTGGTCGGCCTCGGCTACCTGGACTCCCCGGAGGCCACGGCGGAGAGCTTCGTCACCGACCCCGACGCACCCGGCGGCAGGCGGTACCGCACCGGCGACCTGGTGCGCCGCACGGACGGCGTGCTGCACTACCTCGGCCGCCTCGACGAGCAGATCAAGGTACGCGGCTTCCGCGTCGAACCCGGTGACATCGAGGCGGTCCTCGCGACCCTCCCGGGCGTGCGGCACGCCGTCGTCCTCGCCCCCGTGGACCACGGGGGAACACGAACCCTGCACGCGCATGTGGAGGCCGTCCCGGAGAGCGCTCCCGGGCCCACCGAGGAGGGACTCCTCCGGCTGCTGCGCACCCGCCTCCCGCACTACCTCGTGCCGGCCCGCGTCCTGGTGACGGACCGGCTGCCGCGCAGCAGCAACGGCAAGGTGGACCGCAAGGCCCTGTCCGCCGTGACCCCTCCCGCCGGCCCGACGGAACCGGGCGAACGCCCCCGGCCGGGCGCGGAGACCCGGCTCGCGGCGATCGTCGGCGAGGTGCTCGGCACGGACCGGCCGGTGGGCCGCACCGATCGCTTCGACCTGCTGGGCGGACACTCCCTGGCCGCCGCGCGGGTCCTCGCCAGGGTCCGTACCGAATGGGGAGCGGTGGTATCCCTGGGGGACTTCCTCACCGAGCCGACCGTGGCGGCCCTGGCCGGACTCATCGACGCCGCCCCTCCGGTGCCCGCCCCAACCCGGCTGCCGGACGCCACCGAGTCGCCGCTGAGCGACATGCAGCGCGAACTGTGGACCACCCGCCGGATCAGCCCGGTACCCGGCGTCACCACGGAGGCGTTCGTCCTCGGCATCGACGGCGCCGTCACCACCGACGCGCTCCGCTCCGCCCTCGACGCACTCGTGGTGCGGCACGAGGCACTGCGCACCGTTGTGGCGGAGACCTCGCAGGGCCCGGTGGCACGGGTGCTGCCCCCGGCCCCGGCCCCCCTCACCGAACACGACATGACGCGGCGGACGGCGGAAGAGGCCGACGCGCTCGTCGACGCGGCGGCCCGGCAGGTCTTCGCGCCCGAGGACACCCCGCTGCTGCGCACCGTGCTCGTCCGCACCGCCCCCGACCGCGCCCGGCTGGTGATCGCCGTCGACCACCTGGCCTTCGACGGATGGTCGGGGAGCCTCGTCCTGGACGAACTCGCCGCCGCCCTCGACGGCCGGCCCGTACCGGAGCCGGACGTGCAACTCGGGGACGTGGCACGCTGGGAGGAACACGCCCTCGCGCTCTCCTCCCGGTCCGACCGCGACTTCTGGCACGAGGAACTCAAGGGGGCGCTGCCCCCGTGGGACCTTGCGCGCCGCCCGCGTGCGGGGATCCCCGCGCACCGGGGCGCCCGGCTGGTGCGCCTGCTGCCGCCCGGCACCGCCGAGGCCGTACGGGACCTGGCGGCCTCCTCGGGCGTCTCGGAATTCGCGGTGTACCTGGCGGCGCTCGACGTGCTCGTCGCGCACTGGACCGGACGGCACGACGTCCTCGTCGCCGTGCCGGTGGCGCGGCGCCCCGTACCGGAACTCGACCGGGTCGTGGGGCCCCTGCTCTTCGTCCCCCCGGTCCGGGTCGCCTTCAGGCCCGAGGAAACCTTCCGCACCGTGGCCGCGCGGGCGGCCCTGGCACGCAACCGGGCGCTCGCGCACACGATGCTCCCCGCCGCCGTACTCGCCGAGGCGGCCGCGGCGGCGGGGCTCCCGAGACGGCCCGGCGCACCCCTGACCCCGGTCTCGCTCTCCATGCGGCCCTCGGGGTCACCGGTCCGGGTCGACGCCGGCGCGGTGACCCTGCGGGTCCTCGGTGAACGCGACACCGGCAGCGCGCGGGACGACGCCACCTTCCTCGTCAACACAACGGTGTCGGGCACCGAGATCCACCTCGTCCACGACCTCGAATGCTTCGACGAACAGACCGCCGGGGCCCTGCTGGACGGGCTCCTCCACGTCCTCGCCCGGGGCGCCGAGGCCCCCGACCGCTCCTGCTCGGCCATCGACCTGCCCCTCCCGCCCCCGCCGGCCGAACTCCCTTCCCCTTCGGCCGAGTCGCCGGACCCGGACGGGAGTCGACGAATCGCACCGTCCACCGTCGTCGAGGAATTCCTGGCGACCGTCTGGGAACAGCTGCTGCCGGTGGAGGACGTGTCCGCCGCCGACTCGTTCCTCGACCTCGGAGGGACCTCACTCACCGCGATGCGGGTCGCGGCCGAGATCTGGGACGCGCTCGGCGTCGACGTCCCGGTGCGCACGGTCTTCGCCCTGCCGGTGCTGCGCGATCTGGCCGCCGAGGTCGAACGGCAGGCACTGGCCGCCCTGGACGCGACGGACCCGGACCGGAAGGAGGGGACGGCATGAGCGATACGACGACCACGACCTCACAGGCCGACCAGGACCGGCTGCGCGCTCTGCTGGCCGCCCGCAGGACACCACGCCCCCAGGCCGCCGAACGGCGGGGGGACGAGCCCCTGCCGCTCGGTCCCGCGCAGCACGCGATGTGGCTCGCCTCCCAGCTCCAGCCGGACAGCCCCGCCTATTCGGTCCCCGTTCTGCTGCGGCTGAGCGGCCCGCTGGACCGTCCGGCCCTCCTGACCGCACTGCGTCGGCTCGTCGAACGGCACGACGTGCTGCGCGGTGTCGTCGACGCCTCGGGCCCCGTCCCCGTCCTGGCCCTGCGCCCGGCCCGGGCCGTGCCCCTGGACGTCGTCGACCTCGGCGCCGCCGCTGACCCCGGGGCCGAACTCGACCGGCTCGTCCACGAGCACGTACGGCAGCCGATCGCACCCGAGCGCGAATGCCCGCTCCGCGTCACCTGCTTCCGCCTCGACGAGCAGGAGCACGCCCTCCTGCTGGTCATTCATCACATGGCGACCGACGCCTGGTCCAACGGACTCCTGCTCACCGACCTGGCCGCGCTCTACACCCACGAGTTGGGGCAGGGACCGCCGCCACCACGACCCCCGCAGTACTCCGAGGTGGTCACGCCCGTCCGCAAGGAACTGACCCACCGTCATCTCCACTGGTGGCAGGAGCGGTTGCGCGACGCGCCCACCGCACTGGATCTGCCCGCCGACCGCCCCGCCCAGCCGTTCCCCTCCGACGCGGGCGGCGGCGTCCCCCTGGTCTTCCCCGCCGGACTCGGGGCACGGCTCGACTCCCTGGCCGCCGACAACGGTGTCACGCTGTTCATGGTGCTTCTCGCCTGCTGGCAGGCGCTGCTGGCACGGGTGTCCGACAGCGAGGACATCTCCGTCGGGGTACCGGACGGGGGACGGCACACGGCACGCGCCGGGCGGGCCGTCGGTCCCTTCGTCAACACGGTCGTGATGCGGACCGTCCTGTCACCGGCGTGGTCGGGGCGGCGCCTGCTCGCCGAGGTGCGCGACGTCGTCCTCGACGCACTGGCCCGGGCGGACGTCCCGTTCGACCGCGTCGTGCACCAGGTGCGCCCCGAGCGCGCCTCCGGCACCGGGCCCCTCTTCGAGACGATGGCGAACCTGTACGTCCGGCCCGACCTCACCGGCCTCTTCCCGGGACTGACGACCCGGTTCACCGAGATCGCGACCGGCGCCGTCAAGAGCGAACTGGCCCTGCACTGTTTCCTGGCGGGCGCCGAGGGGCCGCTGAGCGGAGTGCTCCAGTACCGTCGCGAACGCTTCGACCCGGCGACCGCGCGACGGCTGGGCGAGTCCTACCTGCGGCTGCTGACCGGCCTGGTCGACGACCCCGACCGCCCCGTGGGCGAACTGCTCCTGACCGACCCGGCGGAAGGAGTGCTGCGCGGACCGGTACGCACCTACCCCGGCGACTCCGTTCCCGAACTGGTACGGCGCCGGGCCCGCTCCACACCCGAACGGACCGCCGTCGTCGCGGAGGACGGCACCCTCACCTACGCGGAACTGGAGGAGCGGGCCGCCCGGGTCGCCGACGGCCTGCTCGCGGCCGGGGTACGCGCGGGCGAACCGGTGGCGGTACTGGCCGAGCGGGACGTCCACCTGCCCGTGGCCCTGCTGGGCGTGCTCGGGGCCGGAGCGGCCTTCGTCCCGCTGGAACCCGCCCACCCCGACGACCGGCTCGCCCGCACCGTGACGGCGTCCGGCGCCCGCTTCGTACTGGCCCCGCGCGCCCTGGCCGGCCGGGTGCGGGCGGCGCACGTCCTGGTGACGGAGGACCTGTCCGCCCCCGGCACCGCCCCCGCCGACCGGCCCGGCGCACGGGTGGAGGTGGCGGAGGACCAGCTCGCCTACCTGATCTTCACCTCCGGAACGACCGGCACCCCCAAGGGCGTCGGGGTGGAACACCGCTCCCTCACCCACTACCTGCACGCCGCACTGGAACGGATCGACGGACACGGACGGTCGTTCGCCCTGCTCTCCACGGCGGCGGCCGACCTCGGATACCTCTCGCTGTTCGGGGCGCTGGTGAGCGGCGGCACACTGCACCTGGTGGAACGCGAACGGGCCACCGACCCCGAGGGACTGGCCGCGTACTTCGCCACCCACCCGGTGGACGTCGTCAAGATGGTGCCCAGCCACCTCGAACTCCTCGCCGCACACGGCGATCTGGCAGCCGTACTGCCGAAACACCTCCTCGTGCTCGCCGGGGAGGCGTGCCCGCCGCAACTCGTCGCCCGCGTCCGCGCGGCCCGCCCCGGCCTGCGGGTGCACAACCACTACGGCCCCACCGAGACGACCGTGTCCGTCCTCGGATGCGAACCCGCCGACCACACCGACGCCCCCGCGGACCCGACCGCCGTCTCCGTCCCGCTCGGCACCCCCTTCCCGAACGCGCTGTGCTACGTCGTCGACCGGGGCGGCCGGCTCGCGCCCCCGGGAACCCCCGGGGAACTGTGGATCGCCGGCCCCGGAGTCGCACGTGGCTACGCCGGGAACACCGGGGCCACCGCGCGGGCCTTCGTCCCGGACCCGGTCGAGGGGACCCGGCGCTGCTACCGCACGGGCGACCGGGTACGCGTACGCCCGGACGGACTCGTGGAGTTCCTCGGCCGCCTCGACGACCAGGTCAAGGTACGCGGATACCGGGTCGAGCCCGGCGAGGTCGCCGCGGCCTGCCGGGCACTGCCCTCCGTACGCGAAGCGGTCGTGCTGGCCGTCGGGGAGGCACACCGGCGCCGCCTCGTGGCCTGGGTCGTCCCGGCGGACGACAGCACCCCGTTCGACACCACGGCCGTGCGCTCGGCGCTGCGCTCCCAACTGCCCGACCACATGGTCCCGTCGGCCCTGGTGCCCCTGCCCGCGATACCGCTCACCCCGAACGGCAAGGTGGACCGCACCGCCCTGCCCGTCCCGCAGACGTCCGGGAAACACAACGGCACGGCCCCGCGCAGCGCCGCCGAACGGCGCGTCGCGGCGGCCTGGCGGGAGGTACTGGAACTCCCCGACCGGGACCTCGACATCGACGACGACTTCTTCGCACTGGGCGGGGACTCCTTCAGCGCACTGCGCGCCGCCCGGCTGATCGGCCCCGACCTGCGGGTGGTGTCCCTCTTCACCCACCCCACGGTGCGGGAACTGGCGACCCTGCTCGACGATCCCGCCTCCGCCGGCACCGGGCTCCTCCAACGGCTGGCCGGGCCGCCCCCGGGCACGTCCCCGGAAGTGACCCTCGTCTGCCTGCCCTACGGCGGCGGCTCCGCGGCCTCGTACCGGCCCCTCGCCCACGAACTCGCCGTGCTGCGGCCGGACATCCAGGTGCTCGCCGTGGAACTGCCCGGCCACGACCCCGCACGCGCCGACGAGGAGCTGAGCCCCCTCACCGAGGTCGTGACCCGCTGCCGGGACGAACTCGCCGGCACCGACACCGGCAGGATCCTGGTCTACGGGCACTGCGTCGGCACCGCATCCGCGGTCGCCCTCGCCCTCGCACTGGAGGAGGCGGGCGAGGAACTCGCCGGAGTCGTCCTCGGCGCCGCCTTCCCCGGCGCACGGTTCCCCGGCAGGCTGTCCGCCCTCGTCCACCGCTGGTTCCCCGACGACCGGCGCACCTCCGACCGGGCCTACCACGACGTGCTGCGGGCCCTCGGCGGGCAGATGGAGGAGGACACCCGGGACTCGGTGATCCGTGCCGTCCGGCACGACGCGCGCCAAGCGGTCGACTGGTTCAGCGCCCGCTTCGAGACCCGCGCCCCCCGGCGGCTGCGGGCGCCCGTACGGTGCGTCGTCGGCGACCGCGACCGCACCACCGAACTCTTCGAGGAGCGGTACCGCGAGTGGACCGCCGTCGCCGACGACGTCTCCCTCTCCCGCATCCCGCACGCAGGGCACTACTTCCTCAAGCACCAGGCCCGCGAACTCGCCGGGATCATCGAGGAACGACTCTCCGCGCCGACGGCCTCCGCGCCCGGAGCCGTCCCCGTGCCGAAGGCACCGGACCACTCGTCGCAACGGCGGGACCTGCGCCGGTTCGGCATCTTCGCACTCGGCCAGACGGCCTCGATGACCGGCTCCGCACTCACCTCCTTCGGCCTCGGGGTGTGGGTCTTCCAGAAGACCCACCAGGTGTCCGCCTACTCCCTGGTCACCATGCTGGCCATGCTCCCGGCCTTCCTCGCCGCGCCACTGGGCGGCGCCGCCACCGACCGCTGGGACCGCCGCAAGGTCCTGCTGGGCTGCGCCGCCGTCTACGGCGTCACCCTGTCCGGCCTCGTCGCCGCCGCGGCCACCGGGACGCTACAGGTGTGGCAGGTCGCGGTGTTCGCCGCGCTCACCTCCCTCACCGCGGCGTTCCAACGGCCCGCCTACCTCGCCTCGGTCGCCCAACTGGTGCCCAAGCCCTACCTCGCCCAGGCCAACGGCGTGGTGCAACTGGGCACCGCCCTCAGCACCCTGATCGCGCCGGTGCTCGGCGGAGCGCTGGTCGGCCTCACCGGACTGGCCGGGGTGGTCTGCCTCGACCTCGTCGCCGTCCTCGCCGGCGGGGCCGTCCTTCTCGCCATCCGCTTCCCGGACCGCCTCTTCCGCAGACGCCAGGAGGGCTTCCTGTCCTCGATCACCGGAGGCTGGCGCTTCCTGGCCCGACGGCCGCCCATGGTGGCGATGGTGCTCTTCTTCATCGTCGTCAACTACATCATCGCCACCACCACGGTGCTGACGGCTCCGCTCGTCCTCTCCACGAGCAGCCCGGCCGTCCTCGGCACGGTCACCGCGGCGGGCGGCCTCGGCGCCGCGGCCGGCGGCCTGGCCATGGCCTTCTGGGGCGGCACCCGGCGCCGGGCCGACGGCATGATCGGCATGACGATCGGGATGGGACTGGCCACCGCGCTGATCGGGCTGCGGCCGGAACCCGTCCTCATGGGCGTGGGCCTGTTCCTGTGGTGGGTGTGCAACGCCCTCCTCAACGCACACTGGCTCGCCATCCTCCAGGCCAAGGTGGGCCTGGAACTGCAGGGCAGGGTCGTGGCCACCAACCAGATGCTCGCCACCGGGCTGATGCCGCTCGGCTTCCTGCTCACCCCCCTCCTGCTGAACCACCTCTTCGACCCCCTCGTCGGACAGACCCCCTTCCTCCAGATCGCGGGCGGCACGGGGCCCGGCCGGGGCATGGGACTGCTCATGATCACCGGCGGGCTCCTGCTCGCGGGCTGGGGCGTCCTCGGCCTGCGCTACCGCCCCCTGCGCCACATCGAGAGCCGGCTCCCCGACATCTCGACGGCGGAGGTCGTGGCGGACGACCTCGACACGCTCCAGGACGAGGCGGACGCCCTGCTGCGCCGGAGCACCACCCGCACCTGACGCCGCTCGGGCCGCGCCCCCACCCGGACACGTACCCGGCCCGCGCCCGCGCCCCCGTCACGACGTACCCACCGGAACCAGAAAGACGTGGACATGAACCAACTCCTTCACAGCGACGACACCCTGGCCGCGTCGCCGCTCTTCACCACCACCCTCGCGATGCCCGGCTGCGAGGCTGACGCCTGGGTCGTCGTGGACAGCACCGTACGGGGCCTCGCCATGGGCGGAACCCGCCTCACCGAGACCGTCGACGAACTCGAACTGGCAGCCCTGGCACGGGCGATGACCCACAAACTCGCACTCGTCGACCTGCCGATCGGCGGAGCCAAGGCGGGCATCCGCCCCCGCTCCGCCATCACCGACCGCGACCGGCTGATGCGGACCTTCGGCAAGGTCGGCCGCCCGCTCCTGCACGGCGGTGTGTATTTGGGCTGCGACCAGGGCACGACACCGGCGGACCGCGACGCGTTCTTCGCCGCGGCCGACTACGACCTCACCGAAGTACCCGGGGCCACCCGCCTGGACATGCCCTGGGAACAGTTCTACGGGACCATGTCCGACATCACGGGCTTCGGCGTCGCGACGGCGGCCCTGAGCACACTGGAAACACAACGGGTCACCGCACCCCAGCGCGTGGTGGTGCAGGGCTTCGGAGCGGTGGGCCGGGCCGCGGCCCTGCACCTCGAACGCGCGGGCCACCGCGTCGTGGCCGTCGCCGACGTCCTGGGCACCCTGACCGACCCGGCCGGCCTGAGCACGGAAGGACTGATCGCGGCGACCTCCGCCGACGGCACCGTCGACCGTTCGCTGCTTCCGGCCCGGGTGCGGTCCCTGGGACCGGACCGGTCCTGGCTGACCGTCGACGCGGACGTCCTCGTCCTCGCGGCCGGGGCCGACGCGATCGGCCCCGGTTCGGTCCCGGACGTGCGCGCCCGCGTCGTCGTCGAGGGCGGCAACCTCAGCTGCGGCCCCGCCGCGCGCCGCCTCCTGCGCGAGGCGGGCCACACGGTGCTGCCGGACGTGGTGGTGAACGTCGGCGGAGCGGCCCTGACCGGGGCGATCCTGACCGGGGTGGCCCCGTCCGGACTGCCCGCGCCGCGTCTCGCGGACTGGCTGCGCAGCTGGATCGCGGACAAGATCAGACGCAACTGCGCCCTCGTGACCGAGCTGACCGGCCACGGCAGCCCCGACCCCGTCGCGGAACTCCTCGCACACCGGGCGGTGCACCGGTGAGGACGTCCACCTGGCACGACCCGCGTGTCCTCGTCGCGCACACCGCGATGGCCGAAGAGCTGCTGCCCCATCTGGAACCACTGGCCACGGCCGCGCGGGCGACCTCCCTCCGCGATCTGTCGCGGAGCGAACTCGCCGAGGTCGAGGTGCTGGTCGGACACCACTTCCCCGAACGCTCCCTCGACCTGCTCCCCGGCCTTCGATGGCTGCACCTCACCGGTACCGGAACCGACCACCTCCCCGCCGCCGGACTCGCCCCCGGGACACTGGTGACCAACTCGGCGCGGGTCCCCGTCGAATCCGTCGCGGAGTACGCGCTGTCCGCACTGCTCATGCTGCTCAAGGAGTTCCCGACCCTGTCGGCGCGCCCCCAACGGCGTGCCTGGCACACGTCCACCGCCACGATGCTGTGCGGATCGACCGTCCTGGTCGTGGGAGCCGGAAGGATCGGACAGGCCGTGATCCGCAAGGTCACCGCGCTGGGCGCCCGGTGCGTCGCCGTCACCCGCACCGGGGAACGGGACGTGCCGGGGGCGGACCGCACCGTGGGCGCCGACCGCCTGGCCGAGGCCGCCGCCACCGTCGACCACCTGGTCTGCTGCCTGCCGGCCACCGCCCGGACCCATCACCTCGTCGACGGCAACGTGCTCGCCGCACTGCCGGCCGGAGCGGCGCTGGTCAACGTCGGCCGGGCCGGCACGGTGGACGACCGGGCCCTGCACGAGGCACTGGAGACCGGAACACTGCGCGGGGCGCTGCTCGACGTCCACGACATCGAGCCGCTCCCCGCCGACGACCCCCGGTGGCGGACACCGGGCCTGGTGATCTCCCCGCACTGCGCCTTCGCCTTCCCCGGCGAACCCGCCGCCGTGGGCCAGGCGTTCCGGGACAACCTCACCGACCTGCGAGCCGGCCGAACGCCCCGGGACGCCGTCGTCGTCGGGACCCGGCGCGGCTGAGAAACGCGACCGCCCGAAACCCGCGCCGGACGGAGCCCCCGCTCCGCCCGGCGCGGGTTTTTTCGAGCACGAGCCGTGCGCCACCGGACCGGGCGGCACCGATGCGGTCGGGCCCTCCGTACGGGGCTGCCGTACCGCCCCCGCTACCGCCGCGGGTGCGATCTCTGGAAGCGCTCGGACTTGGCGCGGTTGCCGCAGACCTCCATCGAGCACCAGCGGCGGGAGCCGTTCTTGCTGGTGTCGTAGAACCACAGGACGCACTCGGGGTGCGCGCAGTGGCGGACGCGGTCGGGCCGTTCGGCGAGCAGGCGGACCAGGTCGGCGGCGGCGGTCCAGGCGGGCAGCCAGGCCGGGTCGTCCACGACGGCGGCGACCAGCGGCGCTCCGCCGCGCAGTCCGGGCCGGTGGAAGCCGTGGGCGAGGACCCGGTTGAGCGGTTCGTCGTCGCCGTCCTCCAGCGCGGCGCGCAGCGCGGACCGGGCCTGCACCAGTGCGTCGCGGACAGCAGCGATGTCGGCGGCGGTGCCGGACATGTCGTGGTCGGCGAGCCAGCTCTCCAAGCCGTCGGGCTCGTCGAACTGGTCGAGGCGGCGGCCGTGGTCCACCCAGACGGAGTCGACCAGGTCCAGGGCCAGGGGCTCGCCGATGAGCGGGCGTGTCATGCCGCACAGTCTACTCAACCGGTAAAACGTACTTGACTGGTTGGTCGTGGCCGTCCTACGGTGATCGGGCAGCTAACCGGCTAAGTGAATTTAGATGGTTGGAGATGATCATGACCGCAGTGCGCCACCACACCGTCCGGATCGACGGGCTCGACGTCTTCTACCGCGAGGCCGGCGACCCGACCGCGCCCACACTCGTCCTGCTGCACGGCTTCCCGACGTCCTCGGTGGTCTACCGGGACCTGATGGCCGACCTGTCCGACGAGTTCCACCTGATCGCGCCGGACTACCCCGGCTTCGGCTTCAGCTCCGCGCCGCCCGCCGACGAGTGGGACTACACCTTCGACCACCTGGCGGACACGGTGGACGCGCTGCTGGAGGAACTGGGCATCACCCGGTACGCGCTCCACGTCCACGACTACGGCGCGCCCGTCGGATTCCGCCTGGCGCTGCGCCACCCCGAGCGGATCACCGGCATCGTCACGCAGAACGGCAACGCCTACGAGGACGGCCTGACCCCGTTCTGGAAGTCGATCCGCGACTACTGGGCCGACCCGTCCACCGAGAACCGCGACGCGCTGCGCGGCCTGTTCGCCGCCGAGGCCACCCACTGGCAGTACACCCACGGCGTCCCGGACCCCACACTGGTGGACCCGTCGCAGGCGCTGCACGACCAGGCGCTGCTGGACCGGCCCGGCAACCACGAGATCCAGCTCGACCTGTTCCTGGACTACGGCACCAACCCGCCGCGCTACGCCGCGTGGCAGCAGTACCTGCGCACGCACCGGCCGCCGCTGCTGGCGGTCTGGGGCCGCGGCGACGACATCTTCGGCCCGGACGGCGCCCGCGCGTTCGCCCGCGACCTGCCCGACGCCCGCATCCACCTGCTCGACGCGGGCCACTTCCCGTTCACCACCCAGCGGAGGCGGAGCGTGGCGCTGATCCGCGACTTCCTGCGCGGCCTGCCGGACTGAACGGGTCGAGCGAGCCGCCGTCGATGTCAGAGGTCCCCACTACGGTGAACCGACCTACGGAGCTGCCCGCATCCGGCGCGGGCGGGAGAACGGTGATCTCTCGTGAAAGCCATGGAACACGCCCACTTCGGGCGCGTGGAAACAAGTGCGCTGGACGACGTGGACGTCGTCTGGGAAGGCGCTGCGCGGCTCGGGGGCGACGAAGTCGAGGTCCGGCTGTGGGCCGGGCCGTCCAGTGAGCCGGACGCCGAGGAACTGGACGCGTTCGCCGGATGCCTCACCGGCCTGCCGGCCCTCGACGCGACGGCGCGCACGGCGCTGCGTGCGTACCTGCGCGAGGACCGCTCCTTCATCGACCACCACGTCGAGGAGCTCGAAGACAGTGAGCCGGTCGTCCATCTCGTACGGGACGCGGCCGGGGAAGCGGTCGGAGCGGATTCCTTCGCCGCCGCGATGCGCCTGAGCGGCGTCGGTCTGTGGCTGGGCGGCCTGTCCGACGGGCCCCCTGTCATCCTGGACTACGTGTTTGATCCCGATCTCAGCGATCAGATACTCGCCGTCAAGCTGACCCGGGACGGCACGGTGGTTTCCGTCGACTGGGAGAGCTGACGCATCCGGCGCCGCCCGACGTGAGAACGCGAGCGCGGGCGCGGGGGCGACACCACTGCCGATACGGCGCGCTCCCCACGGGCGGCGCCGCGCCCGGGTCCACCCGGCGGGACCGACGACAGCCGCCGGTTCCGCCGGGCCCTTCGGTCCCGCTGGTCCCGTCGTACGAGTCCACTCGCACGTCCGTGCCGGGGTGGCCGAAATACCCGCGCAAACCCTGGAGTGACCGATCATGGCCTGATTGATCGTTGTATGGCTTTCGCCCGCAACTGAGACTGTCGTGGGCCGGACAGTGACGTGCAGGACGGAGTGCCCGGTGAAACGCATTCACTTCACGTCCGAGGACGTGGCGCGGACCCGCGTGGCCACGACGATCGGCGTGGCGGCGGAGACGTTCGACAGCGTCAGGCTGCTGAGGAACCGCGCCCCCGCTCCGCCCTTCCGCCGCTGGCACGTATGGTTGTCACTGCCGAAGACCCTCCAGCCGCCTGGTCACTGTGTCGAGTGTCGGCCAAGGAGGACCCTCTCGCAGCAACCGCAGGAGTTCCTCTCCGAATCGCCTCCCATTCGGAAACTGGTCGCCAAGCTCCCAACGCCACGCGGCGACCATCGCGATAACGAGCTGCCGGCACTCATCCAGCAGTCCTTGATCAATGCTCGGATAGTGCTCGCAGACCGCCTCGGGAGCATGGGCGAGATCGAACTCGACGGGGCCACGGCAGCACGTCTCGAGGTCTATGAACAACGGGCCGTTCTTCGCGCTGAGCACATTGCCCGGGTGCGGCTCGCCGTGGACCAACTGCTCCACGGCGCCACGGTCGTCGATCGCTCGCCGCAGGCTTGCGAGCCTGCCGCCGAGGAACACGCGGTCCGCGTCGGCGAGCTCCGGCGAGCGATCCGGGTCGGCGACAACTTCTTCCGCCTCCGTGATCCGGTCCGTGAACCTCGGGCTCTGCACATCGACCTTGCGCATGCCGGCGTGCAGCCGCTCCAGCGCCATGGCGTAGTGGACTGGTGAGGTGCGAGGTGTCACGGGCTCGTAGTAGGTCCACAGCGTCACTGCGAAGCCATCGCGCGTGTACACGCGCGGGTCCGCCCGCGGCTCCAAGGGACACACCGGGCATCCGACCTCGGCGAGCCTCTGAGCGAGCTCGACTTCGAACTGTGCAACCTCTTGTCCCACAGGGGCGACCCGGGCAAAGACGTCGCATGGCGTCAGCCGCAGTGCCAGCTTGTTCGAGTTGTGGAGAACGATTGCATCGTTGGCCGGCAGGTCGAGGGACGCAGCGACCGAAGTCGCAGCCGCGATCGCACGCGTGACGTCGGTCATCTCCACCCTCGAATATTGGCATAGATGACGTGACAGCCGTCGCGCCTCGGCTCGGCGGACCGGATTCGCCAACAGTGTCTACCGGCCACCGGGGGGCGGAGCCGTGTTCACCCACCACCCGCTCGACCCCGCCGAGCGTTCCCTGAGGAGCACCGTCCTCGGGCAGCCCCGAGCCACCTCCCCGCTTTTCACGGGGCGCGAGGTACGGGGCACGGGGTGCGGCACCTCGCGGCGGGCCGGCCGGAGGTTCACCCCCGTGCTCGCGAGAGGCAGGCGCGTGCGACGATCGTGATGTGGAAGCGACTGGAGTGATGCCGAGCCTTCCCGGGGGCGGAGTCGGGTGAAGGACGACGGGATACGCGCGAGCTTCGACGGCCGCGCCCGCGTCGAGTTGCGGCTCGGCCACGTCGCAGCAGCGAATCGGCGTCGGATCGACGAGATCGCCCACACGCTCGGCTACCGGCTACTAGGTTCTGTCCGGCGGATCAAGTGATCGCCTCGCATGGACCATTGTGTTGGTCATGGGGCGGGGCGATCTTACGAACGACGAGTGGGTGCAACTGGCACCGCATCTGCCGAAGACCGGGTGCCGGGGAGGACGTTGGGTTGATCATCGGACGGTGATCAACGGGATCCTGTTCCGGGTCCGCTTAGAGCGTGTCTCTTTGATCGATGGGTCAGTTGATCGGATGTGTCTGTTCGGTTGGTGATCACTGATGAGATGTGGGGCCGGATCGAGCCGTTGATGCCGGCCGATCCGGTCCGTGGTCGGCGGGGGGCCGACCATCGTCGAACCCTGGAGGCCATTGCGTGGAAGTACCGCACCGGCTCGCCCTGGCGGGACCTGCCGGACGAACTCGGCGCATTCCAGACCGCTCACAAACGGCTGATCAGGTGGGCCGTGGACGGCACCTGGGAACGCATCCTCGCCGCGCTGCTGGCAGCGGCCGACGGCGCTGACGACATCGGCTGGACCGTGTCGGTGGACTCCACCGTCTGCTGGGCTCACCAGCACGCCGCCGGAGCCAGGAAAAAGGGGCGTTATTTCGGGCTGAGCCTGACGACCATGCGCTCGGACGTTCCCGTGGCGGCTTGAGTACGAAGGTCCATCTCGTCAGCGACAGCCATGCACGGCCCTTGGCCCTCCGCCTCTCCCCAGGTCAGGCGGGCGACGCGCCAGCCTTCGAGGTGGTCATGGCAGGCATCCGTGTTCCGCGAGACGGGCCAGGAAGACCGCGGACCCGGCCGGACGCCGTTCTGGCGGACCGCGCGTATTCATCCCGCGTGATCCGTGAACATCTCCGGCGACGAGGTATCCGTGCCGTGATCCCGCAGCCGGCCGACCAGGTCGGTCACCGACTGCGGCGAGGTCGCGCCGGTGGTCGCCCACCCGGCTTCGACGCCGAGGCATACAAGCAGCGCAACGCCGTCGAACGCTGCATCAACCGGCTCAAGCAATGGCGCGGCCTGGCCATGCGAACAGACAAACTCGCCATCGTCTACCACGCTGCGCTTCATCTCGCAGCCATCCTCATCTGGACCCGGGGCTGAGCCGGGGACAGGCCCTCAGTATGCAGGCGTCGCTACGGCAAGCCTGGAGATCTCTGCGGCGACAGCCTCTGGGTTGGGGGTGGTGGTGACGCGGACGACGTGGTCCAGGCCCGGGTAAGTGCCGACGCGGACGGAGTGCTGTGCGTTGCGCAGCAGGTCGAAGTCATTGATGTCGTTGCCGAAGGCGTTGTACTGATTGATGCCGAGGGAGGAGAGGGCTTCCCACTTGTTCGTGGTGCCCGGGGCAAAGTCGATGATCGCCTCGTCGAGGTGGTGGTTGACGGTCATCCCGAGTGCGCGGCCAGCATCGGCGAGGGCGGCCATGTCGGTCGCATCGACCACCAGGAGCTTCACGACGGTGGTGAGGTCGGCGAGGTCAACCCGGCGGGCGAGGCGGCTCTGGTCAACGCGGCCGAGGATCGGGTGGTCGGCCGGCCCGGTGTACGCGTAGTCCCAGGGGCCGTCGGCGAGATAGCCCGCCCGGAACTGGGCGGCCTTGACGAGAAGCTTGTCGAGGTCGCCTCCGTCGAACGCGGCCCGAGCCCGGACCTGACCATCAACGGAGACGAGGCTGCCGTTCCCTCCGATCAGGGTGGCGGTGGGGAAGGCTCCGTTGAGCACGGGCAGGAGATCGCGGACCGGTCGGGCGGAGGCGAATACCAGTCGGTGACCAGCCCGCTCGCATGCCTCGATGGCGGCCAGGATTCGGCGGTCGATGGTCCGGCCGTCGAAGCAGAGCGTGCCGTCAATGTCGAAGACCGTGGTGCGCGCGATGGAAGTGATCACCATCAGATCGTATCGGGCCAGCGCCACACACAACCTACCCGCCCGCCAGATGCATCGCCTCGGCTGCTTGCAATCACGTGAAGCAGAAAGGAGACTCCTAGCCGGCCTCGCGAGCGGGGCTCTGCGGCGCATGGACGGACGGGCGTATCCGAGCGACTTGTCGGACGAGCAGCGGGCGTTGATCGAGGCGATGGTCACGGCTTGGGAGCAGGGTCGGGTGGCGCGGTCGGCAACCGGGGATCCGGGTTCCCGCAGCCAGGCCGCTACCAGAAACGGACTTGACGTCCGCTGACAGCTCGGGCTCCGAGGTGGCTGAAGGTGCTTACCTGGACCAGCGGTTGAACATCGCCCCCCGGGGCGCGGTTGGTGTCGGGAACGGCGAGAGCCCCTGCCGGGGTGCCTCGATCGGCAAGGGCTCTCGCGGGGCCACGCGTGCCGGTCGTGCTCCGGTGCCCTCAGAAGAGGTTCACCGTCGCGGTGGGCGTAGGGCCCGCGAGGGCGCCGGGGTACCGGGGGGCCAGGAACCCAATGCCGTTGCTTTAGCCCTGCCTGGCCTGTTGGACGGGTGTGGATCTTCGAGGGGCGGGGCCGGGCGGCCAGCTGAGGCTAGGAACGCTGGCTCAGGTGTTCACTCCGGAGCTGGTCGACGCGGCGATAGCCGAGCACGGCAGGGCCGAGCAGCGACGGCGAATACTGCCCGCCCGGCTGGTCATGTACTTCGTGCTCGGGCTCTGCCTGTTCGCCCGGGAGTCGTACGAGAACGCGCGCGTAGCCGGTTTTTGGCGCGCACCCGAGACAGAGTGGAATCGCCCCACTACTGTCAGCAGTCGGTGCTGCGATGCAAGGTCGGACGCACCGCCGAAACGGGATGCGCCTGTCCGGGGCTGACCCGCCGGGCCATGAGACAGAAGATCGGTGACGCAGGATGACTATCGAGGACGCCCTGACCGACCACACGTTCGAGCTCAGCCTGGGCCAGTTCCAGGTTGAGACCGTCCAGTCGATCGACGGCCTGACCATTGGGCAGGACGTCATCGAGGTCAACGGCTCCACCACAGTTCAGGACTTGGTCGGCGAGGTGAAGCCGAAGGTCGCCCAGCCCGGAACAATCACGCTCGTGCTCCCGGCAGAACAGGCCCAGGCCCTGGCCAAAGCGGCGGAAGACGGCACACCGGAGCCAGCTGTCCTCCAAATCTCCGACGCTACGGGCCACGTCCGAAGGATTCACCTCACCAACGCATGGGCCTCCAGCTGGGAGGGGCCTCAGCTCGGTGCAGCCAACTCGGGAATGGCAACTGAGGCGGTCACGATCACGTACGAGGACATCACCATCGAGTAGCAGGCGTCACACGGTTCCTGCCCGGGACCGCTGACAGCTCCTTTCAGGCCCGCCGGCCAATAGTCGGCGGGCCTGAACCCGTTCGGTTCCCCTTCAGCGGCTGGGTGGGCTTAGACCGACCGGCAGTAGGCAGTGATTGCTGGAGGGGGCGTCACTCGGCGTCGGCTCGGCCGCGCTCACGCTCGGTGGTTTCGGTCTTTGGTTTGGTCAGGAAGTGAGTCCGGCGTCTCGGGCGAGGAGGGCGGCCTGGACCCGGTTGGTGACCTCCAGCGCGGTGAGGATGCGGCTGACGTGGGCTTTGACGGTGCTTTCACGCATGGCGAGGCGGGTGGCGATGTCGGCGTTGGGGGCGCCCTCGGCGAGCAGGGCCAGGACGTCGCGTTCGCGGGGGGTGAGCTTGTCGAGGTGGGCCCGGGCCGCGATGGCGTGGGGTTGGTTGGTGGCGTGGTAGCGGTCGATGACGCGCCGGGCCGCGTTGGGGTGGAGCATCGCGGAACCGGCGGCGACGAGGTGGACGGCGCGCAGGATCTCGGCGGGGTCGGTGTCCTTGAGCAGGAAGCCGTCGGCGCCGGCGGCGAGGGCGTTGTAGACGTACTCGTCGAGGTCGAAGGTGGTCAGGGTGATCACCCTGGGCGGGTGGGGCAGGGCGCGCAGCCGGGCGGTGGCGGTGATGCCGTCCATCCGGGGCATCCGGACGTCTACCAGCGCAACGTCGACGCGGTGCGCGGTGGCCTGCTCGATGGCCTGGAGCCCGTCGGTGGCCTGGGCGACGACCTCGATGCCGGGGTCGCCGTCGAGCAGGTCGGTCAGGCCCAGGCGTACCAGGGCGTCGTCGTCGACGATCATCGCGTGGATCACGAGCACTTCCCGTTCCGGTCGGGGGAGGAGGTGGGGTGGGGCAGCCGGGCCGCCAAGCGCCAGGACCCCGCACCCGCCGGGCCGGCGTCGAGGTGGCCACCGAGCGCGGTGACGCGCTCGCGCAGACCGACCAGCCCGTAGCCGGAGCCGGTCGAAGCGCCCGGCCCCGGGAAACCGGTGTCGTTGGTGACCTCGACCGAGGTCGCGGGCGGCAGGTAGCCGACCCGGACGGCCACCTGCCCGCCGTGCGCGTGCTTGCGGGCGTTGGTCAGCCCCTCCCGGACGATCCGATACGCGGCCAGGCGGTGCGTGATCGGTGCCTGCGAGGGGTCGCCGTCGACGGTCAGGGTGACGTCCTGCCCGGCGGCACGTGCCTGGTCGACCAGGTCGCGGACGTCCTTGAGCGCGGGCTCCAGCGGGCCGGGGCCGTCCTCGGAAGCGGGTCCGCGCAGCGCGCCGAGCACCTCGCGCAGGTCGGACAGAGCCTCGACGGAAGTGGCGCGCAGCAGGGCGAGGCGCTCGGCGACCCGGGGCGGCAGATCGGGGGAGCGGGCGGCGAGGACACCGGCGTGCAGGGCGATCAGGCTCAGGCGGTGCGCGAGGACGTCGTGCATCTCGGCGGCGATCCGCGAGCGCTCGGCGGCCCGGGCGGCGTCCTCGCGCAGCCGGGCCTCCACCCGCAGGTGGTCGACCTGGTCGGCCAGGGTCCGCAGCAGGCGGCGGCGGTTGCCCTGCCACAGTCCGACCACCAGGCCGAACAGCAGCACCGTCAGCGTCGCAGCCCACCGCCGGTCGGTCCAGATAAAGCCGGCCTGCACCCCGAGCAGGTTGCCCGCCAACGCGAGCGCCGCACACACCAGGGCGGTGCGGGCGCGACGGGCCACTGCCAGGTCGAACAGGACCACGGCCAGGAACGGGTCGACGACCCACCCCCACCAGGCAGTGGCGACGGTGACGGCCACCGGCGCCACCGACAGGCGCCACCGGGGCACCGCCAGGACGACCGCGCACACCGCGGCCGCGATCAGCACCGGCACTCCGAACCGGGCCCCGGCCGTCGCGGTGCCGTTCTGGTAGGCCGTCCAGACCAGGAACGCCAGGAACGCCGCCCGGCCCACCGCGGCCCACCGCGGGCTCCTCCACCACTTCACCCTCACCATGCTAGGCAGCCCGCCGCACGCGGGGGCGGTACGAAATGCGACGCCCAACCCCCTACTTTCGTCGGGGAGGACCGTCGCACAACGGCAGGTCCGAAGGGCGTCCTGGATTCCTAGCGTCGAAAGCATGGACCACCAGACCCCCTCCCCCCGAATTCCCCGGAACGCCGCCGCCCGGCAGGCCGCCGAGAGCTGGACGTTCCTGCGCGAAGCCGCCCGCGACCTGCGCACCACCGGCGCCGTCGCGCCCAGCAGCCGGGCCCTGGCCCGCACCCTGACCGACCCGGTGACCACCCGCGGCCCCCGCCCGCTGTCCGTCCTGGAGGCGGGCGCCGGCACCGGAGCCGTCACCCGCGCCCTGCTCTCCCGCCTCCCGCGCGGCAGCCACCTCGACATCGTCGAAGCCAACCCGCGCTTCACCGAACGCCTGCACCGCCTCGTCGACCACCACCCCGCCCCGGTCAGCCGACACGTCCGCGCAAAAGTCCACCAGGCGTACGTTGAAGAACTCGACACCAGCCGACGCTACGACGTCATCGTCTCCGGCCTGCCGCTGACCAACTTCACCCCCGAACAGGTCGACCGCATCATGGCCCGCTACCTGGACCTGCTCCACCCCGGCGGCACCCTCACCTACTTCGCCTACCTCGGCACCCGCCGCGCCCGCACCCTGCTCGCCCCCCGTGCCGAAGCCCGCCGCCACGCCGCCGTCGACCAGGTCGTGGGCGCCTACCAGCGCCGCTACGCCACCGCCCGCTGGACGGTCCTCGCCAACCTGCCGCCCGCCCACGTCTGGGAACTGCACCGCCCCGCAGCCACCACCGACACCCCGCCGCACCCGCTGCCCCTCCTGCCAGGCGCCGAGCAGTGAACCACCTCACCGACGCCCTCGCCCACCTGCCGCCGACCGCCGTCTACACGGTCCTGGCCCTGGCCGTCTTCGCCGAATCCGTGCTCCTGCTGGGCACGTTCACCCCCACCCTCGCCCTGCTGCTGACGGCCGGAGCCATGGCCCGCACCGGCGCCGTGCACCTCCTGCCGGTGATCGCGGCCGCCACCGCCGCGGCCGTCGCGGGCGACCGCCTCGCCCACTGGACCGGCCACCTCCTGGGCGAGCGCCTGCGCACCGGCCGCCTCGGCCGCCAAATCCCCGCCGGAGCCTGGCAGCAGGCCGAGACACTCATGACCCGCCACGCCGGCCGGTCCGTCTTCATCGGCCGCTTCCTGCCCGTGGTCCGCACCCTCACCCCCCACCTGGCCGGCGCCACCCGCCTGCCCTACCGCCGCATCGCCCCCTACAGCGCCACCGCAGCCGTCCTGTGGGCCGCCGCCGAAGCCGGCATCGGCTACAGCGCCGCAACCTCCCTCCAGCAGATTCTCACCGTCGGCGGCCCGGCCCTCGCCGCGGTCGCCCTGACCGCCCTCGCCACCACCCTCTGGTGGCGGCGCTCCCGGCGCTCCGCACGAGGTGCCGCAACCATCCCGCGCGGTCACCCGGGCCGTAAGGACGAGGCCCCGGTGCGCTGACCGCCCCTGCCGCGAGACCCACGCGTCCGCCACACTCATCCTCAACACGATCCCGGCGTCATCACGACGGGGAAAGCCCCAGTGATCAGGAAGGGAACGGGCTGTGCCCGCGCTGCCATCCAGCCTGCTCGAACCGTTGTGGGCTCAGTTCGCCGCCCTTCTGCCCGCACGGGAAGAGTTCGCGGCAGGCCATCCACTGGGCTGCCACAGGCGCAGGGTGCCTGACCGTACGGTCTTCGAGCATGTGGTCCTCGCTCTGGTCCACGGCTCGGGCTACGAGCGCATCTCCACCCCCGGATGCTCCGACCGCACCATCCGCCGACGCGTCAAAGAGTGGGCCGAGCAAGGGATTTCGCAGGCCGTGCATGCTCTCGCCCTGGAAGCCTACGACCGCATGATCGGCCTCGGGCTCGGCGAGATCTCGGCAGACGGGTGCATCACCAAGGCCCCGTCCAGCGGCAGGAAGACCGGTCGCTCGCCGGTTGACCAGGGTAAGCAAGGGCTGAAACGCTCCGTCGCCACCGACGCCTGCGGCGTCCCCCTCGCAGTTGTCGCCGCTGGGGCCAACCGGCACGACTCACTGCTGCTCGGCTCCACCCTGGACGCGGCCAGGGCACAGGTCGGCGCGATGCCAGAGACCGCCAATATCAACCTCGACCGCGGCTACGACAGCAACAAATCCCGTCTGCTTATAGCCGAGTTGGGCTTCACGGCCGAGGTCGCCCGCAAGGGCGTGCCCGCCCCGATCCAGGCCGCCAAACGCTGGGTGGTCGAGCGCACCCACTCGTGGATGAACGACTACGGCAAGCTGCGGCGCTGCACCGAGAGAAGCGGCGCGGTCGTGGACTTCTACCTCTACCTCGCTGCCGCTCTCGTCACGCTCCGCATGCTCATCCGACGCTCCACAAGCCACTACCGCTGGCAGGGCCGCCCCACCACCCGACGCCTCAAGTGATCCATTTGCCGGTCGGTCTAAAGCAACGGCATTGGGCCAGGAACCTTCCGGAGGCCGGTGCGTACGGGGCCGACCCGTCCTCAACGAGGCGAGGTCGTCGACTCGCCTCCGCCGATTTGTCAGATCGTGTCCTTGACCTTGAGCTGGCCGCTGTCGATGACGAAGTCCTGGTTGCCGAAGCCGGGGTTCTGGCACTGCCAGATCTTGACCCGGTCGCCGTTGTTGCGGGACCCGCCGACGTCCAGGCACATCTCTCGGCCGCTGCCGATGGTGTCCTTGACCTTGAGCTGGCCGCTGTCGATGACGAAGTCCTGGTTGCCGAAGCCGGGGTTCTGGCACTGCCAGATCTTGACCCGGTCGCCGTTGTTGCGGGACCCGCCGACGTCCAGGCACATCTCTCGGCCGCTGCCGATGGTGTCCCTGACCTTGATCTGGCCCCGGTCCACGACGAAGTCCTGGTTGCCGAAGCCGGGGTTCTGGCACTCCCAGATCTTGACCCAGTCGCCGTTGTTGCGGGACCCGCCCACGTCCAGGCACATGGTGCTGGCCGCGCGGGGCGAGGCGACGGCAGCTGCGGGTGCGGTCACGACAATCAGGCCGGCGGCGGCCAGGCCGGCCAGCGCGGTAATGGAACGGGACATGGGGTACCTCCGCAAGTGCGCCGACGGGTGTCGGCTCGGTGGGATGGTCGGACGTGGCCAGGCCCTGCCGGAAAGCGCAGTTGGCATACCTGCCTGGCATGGAAGAGGTTCGCAGAGGTCAGCTGCGACACGCCCGGGTACGAACCATGTTCATCTCTTGGGGCGACATGGGGTTTGAAGGGAACGATCGAGCCGGTTGCCGGGCCGGCCGTCGAGGCAAGGGTCAGCGGGCGAGTACGTGGCCGTCGTGGGGCCGGTGGTCGCGGGAGCGGCGCAGGTCGCTGCTGACGTAGGTGCGTTGGAGCCAGCGGTCGGCTCCGTCGTAGCGGGGCTGGAATGCGGTGCGGCCGTGGACGGTGACCCGGTTGTCGATGACGACCAGGTCGCCGGGGACCAGGCGCAGGGACCGGGCGGTAGCCCCACAGGCTCGTCCGAACTCGGCCAGCGCGGCGGTGGCCCGAGGGGTGAGCGGGGTGGTGACGAGCTGGGCCATGCGGATGTCGGGGTCCTCGACCGCTCCGGAGAGCACCGGCCGGGGCTCGGCCGCGGCCCCGCTCGCGGTGTCGGGGCCGAAGGAGGGGGGTGGCGTGGTGATGAACTCCGGTGCGAACAGGGTCTCGCGGTCTGCCGGGGTGAGGAGCGCCAGCGCCTGGCGGATGCCCGCGACGCGCATGCCGGCGGTGCGGTCGTGGTCGGCTCGCAGGCACAGGAAGACGACGTAGTCGGGCGGGTGGGGGTGGAAGCCGTTCTCGGTGTGGAAGGACAGCGGCGCCGATCCGGCGTTGCCGTGGAAGGTCTCCTGCCCGGGCACGGGCACCACGTCCTGCACCAGGGCGCCGGACTTCTCGGCCAGGTAGGCGAGGGGGTCACCGAGCCCGCAGGCCACCATCGTGAGCAGCGCGGCCGGGACGGTGGCCTGGCGCTGGACCGAGCCGGGTACGGCCGGTGTCGGAGGCAGACTCGCCTGGTCGACGGGCAGGCCGCCGATCACCAGGGTGCCGTGCGGGCCGGAGTGCCGGCGGAAGCGGCGTATCGCGCGTCGCAGTTGCAGCGGGAGTTCGTCCCAGGCGTCCCGGGCCCGTGCCACCCACTCGGGACTGTCCACCTGGTCACGCCCGTCGGTGCACAGGGCGCGGGCCAGCCGTTCGCAGGCGTCGGCGTCGGTCGGGTCCAGGGTCCAGTCGGCTGCGACGGTCTTGCCGGGTGCGGTGCCGGGCATCAGGGCTCCTGCCGGAAGTGCGGACGGTGGGCGGGTGGAGTCACGAATGGCGCAAGTCGGCCACGGCGTCGGCGATGTAGTGGTCCCCGAAGCGGACCAGGGAGGCGTACTGGGCCGCTCGGCGGTGGCGCATCAGCCGCAGCTCCGCGACGGCGTTGTCGGGGCCCTCGGGCCGTTGGGCGATGGAACGGCGCAGGTGCACCATCGAGTACGCCAGGGTGACGTGCCGTTCGGCGTCCACGAGATCGGCCTCCAGGAGCGCGCCCCGTGCCTCCGCGAGTTCGGGAGCACGGGCGGCCAACTGCTCGTAGGAGTCGGGAAGCAGCGACAGCAGGTCCTTCATCGCGGCCCGGAACAGCTTGTACCCGCGGTGCTGACGCCCGCTCAACGGGATGTCCGTCGACGGCGGCGCCATGGTCTGGCGGATCGCCGTCATGTAGTAGTCGGTGGGGATCGTACTGGCGTGGTTCATCGCCGCTGGGAAGCCGCGCACGTACACCGTCGCAGCGGCCAGCCGGTCCAGTGCGGCGTCGGTGTCGCCGTGGCGCAGGTGGTGGGCGGTGTCGGCCACGGCGACGGCGGCGCAGACGTTGAACAGGACGTGGACCTGGTGCCCGATGAGCCACCGAGCACTCCACGCTTGCTCCAAGGGCACCCCCGCGCGGGGCTGCGGGACGGGCACCGGTAGCGCGGACTCGGGGCCGGCGTCCGGCAACGCGCCGGTGATGTCGAGCACCGCCTGCCGCATCCCAGCCGCTTCCAGTGCCAGGTCGGCGCCCGACAGCGGAGCGTCGCAGAGGTCTTCCAGACCGCGGTGGACGACCAGGGCGCCGTGCAGGGCGGCCTGTTGATCCGACAGCTCCACTTCGCGGACCCGGAAGTACGACTGGCTGGCCGACTCCGCCGGCACGTCCTCACCGACCACGGCCGGAGCCGGAGCCGACAGCGCACCGACCAACTCGCCGACCGCCGCGGCCGCCTGTCGCACCGACACTGTCCGCTGGATCGGTCGGGCGTGCGAGGCGACGGCGGCCAGCACGCTCGCGGCGCGCTGCGCAGAGCCGGCGACTCGCGGGCCCAACTCCGCGACGGGTTGGCCGCCCCGGGGCGTACGGAAGACGGCGACGGGAGGATGACCGGCAATCAGCGATAAGCCCATAGTTGGAATAGTTGACCAGGAACATGCCAATAGAAACCCCGCCCGGAGAGTCGATTCCTCCGCAGGACAATGAAGTTGAGCGAGGTGGCACACCGTTGATGTCCACGATCACCTCGCCGCCCACGTCCGGGGCCGCCTCGCAGGCCAACCGCCAGACTCTCTCGCGGACTTCGGCCCGAGCGCGGCGGATCGCCGTCAGTGCCTTGGGTCCGGCCACGGCCAGGGTGTCGTCCCCGGTACGGGCGCTATAGCGCCCTGAGGGGCATCAAGATCCGCCGGACGGAACCTAGCGGCAGAGAATCTCGGGCAGCTCGGTATCCGACTTGCTTACGAACGCGACGACGGCCCGATCGCGCGCCGTCGCGCCGAACTGACCATTGCCCGGCTGCGCGCGGGCGGTCCGCTGCTGCCGGCGGTGGACCCGCCTCCGCCTCCGCCACCGGGCCCGCCCCCGGCCCCGTCGCGGGCCCGGCCCAGGCGGCCCGACCGTCCTCGGTGGGGCGCACCACCGCCACCACCACCGCCCGCCACCGAGGCCCCGCCCCGACCGCGGTTCCCACCCCCGCCGTCGGCCCCTCCACCACCGGGCCCACCGCCTCGGCCCTGAGCGGTCATCCGGTGAGCGTCGCGCCCCGTCGCGGAAAGCAGCACCCGGCGATCGGCGTCTCCGGTGGCGGGTCGGGCAGACCATGACGCGCAGGTCGCCGCCGACGACGCCGAGGACGTCGCGGTCCAGGGTCGGGGCACCGGCACCCGGATGGCCGACGGACTTGCGGGCGGACGTGTGCTCGCCGACGGTGCCCGACTCCCACAGGCCGCCGAAGTGGGCGCTGCGACGGCGCGGTTCGGCGATGCCGTCCTCGGTGGACAGACCGGCGGTGACGGTGCGCACGCCGTTTCGGGGTGGGCGGAAGCGGACTCGACGAGGCGGTCCCGGCGGCGGCCGACGCGACAGCCCGGCCGTCATCATGCCCACCACCAGCCCGAACGACCGGAACGGTCCACCGGGAAACCGGTGGACCGTCGCGAAGGATCGAGATCAGTGGAACGTCAGTAAAACGTCAGTTGCCGCCTACAGGGTGGGGCTTCCGATCGGCCGGAGCAGGATCCGGCCCGGCCCGAGCGGGACAGCATAAGCTCAAGCGCAGAGAGACCCGCAATGAAGAGAATCCGGGCTGCCCTCCCCACCGCCGCGGTCACCGCAGGCACGGTTCCGGCCGCCACCCCGGCCCAGACGCTCAGCCACTGCGAGGAAGGCGTCGGCACCGTCATCCGCGAATACGGCCTCGCCACCTGTGCCCCGGCCCACGGCTCCCGAACCGTACTGACCGAAACGCCGTACTGACCACAACACCGCACTGACCGAAACACCGTCCGGCCCGGCCAACACGTTCGGGCAGGCCGATCGGGCCGGACGGAACCACACGCGTCCCCGGCGATTCGATGAAGCGGCACTGCCGTACCGGCGGAGGCACGGTGACCGACCTGCCTCCGCCGGACCCCGCCCGGTTTCGGCAGCGTGGCGGGGGAGACGCCGTGAACACCGGGGCCGGGGAGGGCCGGACCGAGCAGGGCCCACCGCGTCAAAGGGCCGCACCGGATCACCGGGCGCGCCCACGAACACGGGCAGTACACCGCCTGCCTCGCCGGCCACCACATCACCGACAGGCTCCTCGAACAGGATTCGAGGCGGGGCACGGGTTCCGGTGACACCTCGCAGCGCAGCGTCGCTGATGCCACCGCAGCGCCCCATGACCATGAGGGAGTTACACATGACGTCGCCTTTGCCGCTGCCCGCTATCCACCCGGACCATTCGAACGCCCACTACACGGTTGACGAGATCTCCAGACTGGTCGGGATGTCACCGCGGAACATCCGGGCACACCAGTCGCGCAAGCTGCTCCAGCCACCGACTCGCAAGGGACGGATCGGTTACTACGACGAGACCCATGTCCGCCGCCTCCAGCACATCGTGTCCCTGCAGCGGCAGGGCTTCAACCTGGTCTCCATCGCCGCCTTCCTCGGTGTCGAGGGCCACGGCAACGAGGAGGGCCGGCTCGCCGCCGCGGTCAACCGCGCGGTGCGTGACCAACCCGGAGTGTTCCACTGCCTGAACCGGCACGGCATGCTCGGGTGGGAGGCCGACGGCACGGTGACGATCTCGCGGCCCGGGGTGCAGCGGGCGGCGATGGAACTCGTGCGGACCGGAATCCCGCCGACGGCCGTACTGCGCTGCCTGGCGCGGCTGCTGGACCGGATCGCCAACGCCGCCGAGGAGCTGGTCACCTCCTCCAGCGCGGAACTCATGGCCGTCACAACCGGGTTCGCGCAGCACCCGGCCGCCCAGCCGGTCGGTGCCCCGCCGACCGACCGGTTCACCGAGGGACTGGTGGACCTCTTGGTGAACACCTTCCGCGCCGCCGCGGAGGAACGCTGCCGGGAACTGGTCACGGACCTCCTCATGGCGGACGGCGGTTCCGATGCCTGGATCGAGGAACACCTGGTGGTCGAGAACGGCTGAGCGGGTCCCGGCCCCGTCCGCAACACCCCGTCGACGGCACGCTTTCGTGCAACGGTCGAACAGCTGCCGGGCACGGGGTCGTTCCTTCCGCGTACCGGACGTCCCACCGGTACTACGGTCAAAACACATCGGCAGTAGTCCAGTTGCCGTGCGCGTACGCGCTGCCAACAGTTCCCGCCCATGCGCCGCACGGACGCCCCAGTACCGGAAGCATGAAAGCCAGTGAACCGCACTCCTCTCCTGCACGGCGCCGTCAAGACCGAGAGCTACCGCCTCCGCGCCGACGCGCGGTTGACCGAGGAACCGGGGGGCTGCCTCGTCCTCGAACAGTCCCGCTACCGACTGCGCCTGCCCGGCCTGGAGGCAGGACGCCGTGCTCTGCTGCTGCGGATGGCGGAGAACTGGCTGGGCGACCTGCAGATCGCCCAGCTCGTCACCGGCCTGGACAGCGACTCCCGGCTCCTGCAGGCCCAGCTGCTGGTCCGACGGCTGGTGCTGCACTCCTGGCTCGAACGCCGGATCTCCCTCGGCACCCGCGCCCTGCTCGACGTGGTGCCGCGCCGGATCGGCGCCCACAGCATGCCGCCCCGACACCGCCACGGCGCCGGGGCGGCGTACCGCCTGTCCAGGTTCGCGGTGCTGCGGGCGGAACAGAGCCGGATGGTGGTGTACTCGCCGCTCAGCACGGTCGGGATCAGCTGCCCGGAGCCCCGGCTGACCGCAGTGCTCGCCCGGGCGTGCGGCGAATCCGTCGGTCTCGGCGAGGTGGCCGGGGAACTGGGACTCGACGAGAGCACGGCAGAGCTGCTGCTGAACGAGTTGCTCTCCGCCCGCCTCCTGCTCACCCCGCAGGAGGCCGAGGCCGAGACCCGGACGGCGCCGCTGGCCCTCTGGTCGGCGGAAGAGCTCTGGCTCCACGACCGTACCCGGCCGGAGCGGCACGCCGCCCCGATCGGCGCCACCGACCGGTTCCGCGACCTGCCGGAGCCGGAGCCGGGGATCACGGAGACGGTGTCCGGCTCCGCCCGGCCCTCGATCGCGCTGCCCGAGCCCGGCACCGCCGGCCTGCGGGACCGGCCGTCCGACTCGCTGTCGGCGGTGATGTCCCGGCGCCGCAGCGTGCGCCGGCACGACGACACCCGGCCGCTGACCGTCGCCCAGCTCGGCGAGTTCCTCCACCGGGTCCAGCGGTTCGAACCGCGAGGCCGCGACGGCGGGGCGAACGGCGTCCGGCCCTACCCGGGCGCGGGCGGCCTCGGTGAACTGGAGGTCTACGCCCTGGTCTCGCGCTGCGCGGGCCTGCGCAGCGGCCTCTACCACTACGACTCGGCGCACCACCGCCTGACCACCGTCGCGGCGCCCGGGACGGAGACCGAACGGATGCTGTCGTTCGCCCGGGCGACGGCCACCATGCCGGGCCCGCCGCAGGTGCTGTTCGTGATCACCGCCCGGGTCGGCCCTCTGATGCGCAAGTACGAGGGGATCCCCTACGCCCTGGCACTCAAGGACGCGGGAATCCTGACCGCCTGGATGTACCTGGTGGCCACCGACATGGACCTGGCGCCCTGTGCCCTCGGCGCCGGTGACGCCGCCTCCTTCGCCGCCCTGACCGGCCTGGACCCGCTGGCCGAACCCGCCATCGCCGAGTTCACCCTCGGCTCCCGCCCGACCGAAGCCGAGGAGCAGTCATGAGATTTCGCAAACAGGCCGTGCGGAAACTGGAATCGCCCGAACAGCTCGACGAGATCGCCCGGCTGACCTCGGTACCCGGCTGGCTGACCACCCTGGCACTGTCCGTGGTGGTCCTCACCGTCGGCGGCTGGTCCGCCCTCGCGACCGTCACCGAGACCGTCTCGGCACCCGGGGTCCTGGTCGGTGCGAGCGACGAGCGGCCCGAGGCCGTGGTCTACGCGCCGGTACCGACCGCGTCCCTGCTGCACCCCGGTCAGGCCGTCCGGCTGTCGGCCGCGGCCGCCCCCGCCGCCTCGGCCGGAACCCTGTCCGGGACGGTCACCGCCATCGCCTCCGCCCCCGAGACCGAGCAGTCCCTGCGGGCCCGGCTCGGCGCCGACCACGACCTCGCCCCGTATCTCGGATCCGGCCCGGTCACCGCGGTCACCATCCGCCTGGCCACCGACCCGCAGTCGCCCACCGGGCTGAAGTGGTCGCGCTCCGGCCCCGCCTTCGCGCTCGGACCCATGAGCCCGGTGACCGCCGTCCTCGACGTCTCCGCCGAACACCCCATCAACTGGCTGGTGAAACGATGAGCCTCACCCTCCCCGGACGTTCCGCCGCCCGCCCCAGAAGCAGACGGGTCCGCACCCCGACAGTCATCCAGATGGAGGCCACCGAGTGCGGAGCCGCGTCCCTGGGCATCGTGCTCGCCCACTACGGCCGCCACGTCCCCCTGGAGGAACTGCGCCAGTCCTGCGGAGTGAGCCGGGACGGCTCCACCGCGGCCAGCGTCGCGAAGTCGGCCAGACGCTACGGGCTGACGGCGCGCGGACGACAGAGCCCGATCGCCGACCTCGGCTCGGTGCCGCTGCCCGCCATCCTGTACTGGAAGTTCGAACACTTCCTGGTGCTCGAAGGAATGGGCCGCAAGGTCTGGCTCAACGACCCGGCCACCGGCCCGCGTTCGGTGAGCTGGGAAGAGTTCGACGACGCGTACACCGGCATCCTGATCGCCCTCGAACCCGGCCCGGAGTTCGAAGCCGGGGGCACCCGCTTCAGTCTGCCGCGTGCGCTGCGGGAACGCTGGCGCAATTTGGGCTCCGTGGTCGCGCAGACGGTGCTGCTCGGCATCCTCGTCGCCCTCGTCGGCATGGCGGTGCCCGCGCTCACCCGGGTCTTCGTCGACCGGACGCTGCTCGGCTCCGACTCCGGAACGCTGACCGGACTGGTGGCGGCCCTGGCCGTGGCCACGGCGGTCACCTTCGTCGCCGGCTGGCTCCAACAACGCCTGCTGGTCCGGGCCGAGACCGCGGTCGCCCTGGGCAGCGCGGCCCGCCTGCTGCGGCACATGCTGCGACTGCCCCTGGACTTCTTCAACCAGCGGATGGCCGCCGACCTCGCCCGCCGGGTACGCACCAACGATGTCGTGGCCGACATCTTCACCCGGCGCCTGGCCTCCGTCGCGGTCGACATGATGCTGGTGCTGTCCTACGCCGGCCTGCTGTGCCAGTACGACCTGATCCTGGGCCTGAGCGCCCTGCTGTTCTCCGGACTCAACGTCGCCGTGCTGCGCTGGCTCTCCACCATGCGCGCGACCGCGATCGCCGGGCTCCAGGCCGAGCGGGGCCGGCTCTACGGCGCCGTCTGCACCACCATCTCGATGATCGAGACGGTCAAGGCCAGCGGACAGGAGGAGCTGAGCTACCAGCAGTTCGCCGCCCGGCAGGCCGCGGTCACCAGCGGACAGCAGCAGGCCGGTGTGCCGGCCGCCATCGTCGCGGCGGTCCCCGCCCTGCTCGCCGCGCTCAACACGGTCGTACTGATCGCCCTGGGCAGCCACCTGGTGGTGGCCGGAACGCTCAGCGTCGGCGTCATCATCGCCATGCAGGGCCTGGCCGTCGCGATGAACCGGCCCGTCACCAGCCTCGCCGCGGTCAGCGCCCAGGTGGAGGAGATCGGCGCCGACCTCCAGCGACTCCAGGACGTCGAGCGCTACCCGCTGCCACCGGTGCGGACCGCCGCCCACCCGGTCTCCCCGCCGGAGGGACACGTGGTGCTGGACAAGGTCACCTTCGGCCACAACCCGCTGGTCCCGCCGCTGCTCGACGAGTTCTCGCTCGACCTGCCCCCCGGCACCCGGGTCGCCCTGGTCGGCGGCTCGGGCAGCGGCAAGTCCACCGTCGGCCGACTGGTCGCCGGGCTGCACCGGCCGTGGAGCGGCCGGATCACCGTCGACGGCCGGGAGATCACCGACCTCGACCCCGCGCTGTGGGCCGCCACCGCGGCCATGGTCGACCAGGACCGGGCCATGTTCGAAGGCACCGTACGGGACAACACCACCCTGTGGGACCCGACCGTCCCCGACGAGGACGTCGTCCAGGCACTCCGGGACGCCTGCATCCACCAGGAGGTGGCGGCCCGCCCGGGCGGCCTGGCCAGCCCGGTGCACGAGGGCGGGCGGAACTTCTCCGGCGGCCAGCGCCAACGGCTGGAGATCGCCCGCGCCCTGGTCCGCAACCCGCGCCTGCTGATCCTCGACGAGGCCACCAGCGCCCTGGACACCGAGACCGAGCGGCTGATCGACACCAACCTGCGCCGCCGCGGCGCCACCTGCCTGATCATCGCGCACCGCCTTTCCACGATCCGCGACTGCGACCTGATCGTGGTGCTGGACCACGGCCGGGAGGTCGAACGCGGCACCCACGACGAGCTGCTCGCCCGCGACGGCTCGTACGCGGCACTGATCCGCCACCACCAGAACCCCGGGAAGGAAACCTCGTGAACACCCCTGCTCCGCCCCGGGACTGGGAACTGCTCGCCCGCCTCGCGGCACCGGGCTCCGCCACCAAAACCGCCCGCCGGCTCGACGGACGGCACACCGTCTACCTGCTCGACGGCGGACCGGCCGACATCTTCGCCACCCGCCCCACCCCCGGCGGCGGCACCTCCCGCCAGCACTTCGTCGCCCGCTGCCCGGCTCACAGCGCCATCCCCTCCTCGACCGCCACCGGCGAGTGGCAGCTCACCGTCGTCCCGCTGCCCGGGGGTCGGCTGCGCGACGTCGACCACGACCAGCTCTCCCGGCTGCAACTCATGGTCCAGCGCGGCGAATCCGACTCCGCCCGGTCCCCGGAACGGCACCGCACCCAGCCGCCGGAGCACGGCGAGCGGGTCGCCGGAGCGATCAGCGACGCCCTCGACCGCGCGCTGCAGGCGGTCGCGGACGCGTCGCGCACCACCACCGCGCCGCGCGACGCCGAGGTGCTGCGCCCGCGCCAGATCGTCTCGCTCGCGCGCGGCCGAACGGTCGTCGGCAGCGGGCGGCCCTGCTGGCTGCGGCTCGCGGACGGCCGGATGAGCAAGAACGGCCTGACGGAACACACCGTGTCGGCGGGCCGCGAGGCACTGTTCCTCGGAGTGCGCGACTGGACCCGGGTGGAGAGCGACTGCCTGGCGGAACTGCTCAGCACCCCGGACCTGCTGCGGTCGGGCGCCCTGTTCGAAGCCGTCGACCAGCAGATGGCCCACCTGGTGCGCTCGCTCACCGACCGGATCCAGGCCGCCGACGCGGCGTTCCTGCGCTCGCTCGACGCCCGTCGGCACGCCGCCGATCAGCTGGTGGCGGCCAGTGCCCGCGGGGCGCTGCGGGTACTGGGCACCGACGGTGCCCGGAGCGGGCACCTGACGGCGAACGGTACCCAGGACGCCCGGGCCTGGGCGGTCGAAACCCTGCGGGTGGTCACCGAGGGCGCGGAAGTCACCGTCACCGAGCCGCCGGTCCACATCCCCGGCACCACCGATCCGGCCGACGAGCTGCGCGCGGTGGCCCAGAGCTCCCGGCTCCACCTGCGGCAGGTCCGGCTCCCGAAGGACTGGTGGCGCGATGACGTCGGACCGCTCATCGGGTGGTGCGACCCCACCGACGTGATGGCCTCCGCCACCCCGGCGCAGGTGCCCGGGGCCGGCCCGGAGACCGCCCACGACGGGGAGAAGGCCCGGCCGGTACCGGTGCCGCTGCTGTTCGCCCGGGGCCGCTACTGGATGGTCAACCCGTACACCCGGGCCCGTACCCCCGTGGACCGGCGCCTGGCGGCGGCCTGCACGCGCAACGCCACCCTCGTCCAGCTCCCGCTGCCCTCGGCCGGCAGCCTGTGGCAGCTCCTGCGCCTCGGGGCGTCCGGAACGGGCTCGGAACTGCGCTCGACGCTGCTCAACGGAGTGGTCGTGGCGGCGCTCGGCCTCACGACCCCGCTCCTCATCGGATGGGCGCTGAGCTCGCTGGCCACCGGCGGCGCGCGGGACCTGTCCTGGGCCACCGGGCTCTATCTGGCGAGTGCGGTGGTGGCGGCCCTTTTCACCGTCATCCTGAACCTGCGTGCGCTGCGGCTGGAGGACCGGCTGGAGTCCGGGATCCAGCTGGCCCTGTGGGACCGGCTCGTCCGCCTGCCGTCCGACTTCTTCACCCGGACCACCAGTGGGGTCCTGGCGAACAAGATGCTGGGCACCGCCTACGCCCGGCAGGCGCTCAACGGGCTCGCCACCCGGACCATCCTGGCCCTGCTGACCGCCGTCGCGGGACTGGCGCTGACCGTGTGGATCAGCCCGGTCATGGGCCTGTACGCGCTGGCCCTGCTCGCGGCGACCTCCGGGCTGGGGGTCCTGTTCGGCGTCGTGGTGGTACGGCGTCAGCGTCAGGCACTGCCCGCCGAGCACCACGCGGCCGCGGTGACCAACGAACTGTTCGGCGGCATCGTGAAGATCAAGCTCGCGGCCGCGGAGAACGCGATGTTCAGCCGCTGGGCCCAGGCCGCCGTCGCCGCCCGCGCGGGCCTGCAACGGGTGCACCGGGTTCAGGCGGCGATGGCGGCGGTGGCCGTCACGGTGCCGGTGGCCGGACAGCTGGTCCTCTTCGCGGTGCTGGCCGGACCACTGCGGGGACAGGTGCCCGCCGGTGACTTCTTCACGCTCAACGCCGCCTTCGCCCTGCAACTCCAGGCGATGATCCAACTGGTCACGACGGGAACCGAGTTCGTCGCCGTGCTGCCGAGGCTGAACGGCCTGTCCGAGGTGATCACGGCACGCACCGAACGGGAGCCCGGCCACGTCCAGCCCGTGGAGCTGCACGGCGAGATCGAGATCGTCAACGCCTCCTTCGGCTATCCCGGCCAGGACGCCCCCACCCTCGACCGGGTCTCCCTCCACGCGCGCCCGGGGCAGTTCGTCGCCGTCGTCGGGCCGAGCGGCTCCGGCAAGTCCACCCTGCTGAGGCTCCTGCTCGGATTCGAACGCCCGCGCAGCGGTTCCGTCCTCTACGACGGCCAGGACCTCGCCGAACTGGACGTGCAGGCCGTGCGCCGGCAGTGCGGGGTGGTGCTCCAGGACAGCAGGCTGTTCAGCGGCACCATCCGCGAGAACATCTGCGGCGCCCACCCGTACTCCCTCGACCAGGTCTGGGAGGCCGCGGCCATGGCCGGACTCGACGAGGATATCCGGCGGATGCCGATGGGCCTCAACAGTCTGCTGTCCTTCGGCGGCGGCACGCTCTCCGTCGGGCAGCGGCAGCGGGTACTGATCGCCCGGGCGCTGATCGCCAAGCCGCGCGTCCTCTTCTTCGACGAGGCGACCAGCGCGCTGGACAACCACACCCAGGAAGTGGTCACCGCCAGCACCCACCAGCTCGCCGCCACCCGGATCGTCATCGCCCACCGGCTCTCCACCGTGGTCAACGCGGACCTCATCCTGGTCATGGACGAGGGCCGGATCGTCCAGCGCGGCACCTACGAGGAGCTGCTCGCGGACACCGGCGGGTTGTTCCACCAGCTCGCCCGGCGGCAGTTGTGGGAGCAGCCGGCCACCGTCGAGGACCCGGTCCGTTCCTGAGGCGGGGCGGGGCATGCCCCGCCCCGCGCCCCGGACCGTTCCTCCCGAACCGCTCGCGGCCGCCCACAGAGCCCGTCCACAGAGCTCACCCACAGAGCCCGTTCACAGAGCCCGTCCACAGAGCAGAGGAGCGAACCATGTACTCCGCCGAACGCACCGCCTTCGCCGCCGGCTACAGCGCGATGGTGGCAGCCGTCTGGTCCGACCCGAGCCGGGAACGGCTCCTGACCGAGGAACCACGCGTCCTGCTCGCCGAGCACGGCATCGGGGTGCCGGCCGGTACGGCCGTCGACGTCGTCCGGGACCTGCCGGCCGCGCCGGAGGTGGTGGAGGTCCAGATCCGGTCCTGGGAGGAGGCGGCCGCCCGGGGCCGGCTCACGCTGTTCGTGCCCCGTCCCGACCGCTTCGACGCGCGGGATCTCACCGAGGAGGAAATGGACGCCCTGGTGGCCGGTACCGGCGTTCCGGAATTCCTGGGAACTCCCCGATGACGGACCTGGAAACCCGACCGTGGCATTCATCGGTGCCACGGTCGGGAAAGGCTTGTTGCCGGAAAGTGTGACGCCTAGATTCCTCTTGCGGACGAGAGTGCGGTGCATCGTCCACCACCCGACGTGAAAGCCCGCAGAAAAAGGAAAGGGAAAACCGTGAACGAGGACGACGAGACCTATGCGGCTGATTTGTCGGACGACGACCTGGAGGCCCTTGTGGCCGGCATCAAGGGCCTGAACATCGCGGGCGACGAGTAGCGTCGTACCCCGTTCCCGCCCGCATCCGCGCCCGCGTCGATACCGGCGGCCCGGGCACGCCCGAGGGGCCCGGCCGACATCGGCCGGGCCCCTCGGACGCGCCCCGCTCAGGCGCCGTTCGCCCCGTTCCGCAGTGCCGCCGCGAGATCCGCCACCGTACGGGCGGAATCCGGCGAAAGCGAGGCGTCACCGATATCGGACCCGGACCCGGTACCGGTCCCGTCCTCGGGCTCGGAAACGGTCTCCACCGCCGCGCACAGGTCCTCCGGAGTCAGCCCGGCCAGCCGTCGGCGATGGTGGTCGAGCAGCTCGGCCGCGGCACGGTGCAACTCGGCCCGGCCCACCGGGCGGGGTGGCAGGCGGAGCCCGTCGTCGAGGTGGCGGGCCAGCGCCGCGCGCAGGTCGGCGGTGCCGGGCTGCCGTACGGTCAGCGACAGGTGGACGGAGAGGCCGTCCGCGTGGCCGACGGCCGAATGCGGTGCGCCGCGGGGGATGTAGAACACCTCTCCCGCGCCCGTCGTGCTCTCCAGTTCCACCGGCCCCGGGTCCGGCTCGTAGCCGATCCGCCAGTGTCCGTCCTCGGGGATCGCGTGCACCCGCCACCGCTTGCTGCCGTGCAGCTGCAGCACGAAGACGTCCGCGTCGTCGCGGTGCGAGCCCAGCCCCTGCCCACCGGGCGGGGTGAGGAAGAGGAACGCCTCGACGCGGCGGCCCAGTTCGACGCCGAGCCGCGCCGTGAGGGCGGCCGCCCCGGGGTGCCAGTGCTCGATGTTGCGCATCAGCAGGGTGGCACCGGGGGCGAGCCGCCGCAGCACCTCGGCGGGGTCGGCATAGCCGCCGAAGACCTGGTCGCCGACGGTGCGCGCGGCGGTGTACTCACCCGGTTCCAGGTTCTTTCCGCGGGAGACGAGTTCGAGGTACGGGCGGCGGAGCAGACCCGAGGCCAGCGCGGCGTCCACGTCGGCCAGGGTGACCGGTGGTGCGGACGGTACGGGCGGGCGCAGGAGCCGGGCACGGCGTCGCCACGTCGTGGTCAGGAACGGTTCGGGCTCGCCCACCAGGGAGCGGAGGGTATCCATCGGGATCGGTGGCCTTCTGTGACAGGTCGGGGGCGCCGGGGTCGTGCCTACGAGGCGTCGCGCAACGGGTACGTCCCGCTGCCGAGCACGCGCGTTGCCGCGCGGACGGTGGAGCCCAGGTCGTGGTGGACCGGCAGTTCCGGGCGGGCGTACCGGAGCTGGGCGATCACGTCCGGGCGGCGGCGGTAGCCGTGCTCGGCGCCGACGGCGATCGGCCGCCCGGAGGCCGCGGCGGCACCCAGCTCATAGAGCGCGATGGGCTGTTCGGGTCGGTGCGCGTTGCCTGCGGGGAACCAGAAGAGCACCAGGTCGGCGCGGGACAGATGGCGGTGTTCCCAGCCCACCATCGCCTCGTCGAACCCGGAGGAGCCGGAGACGCTCCGGCGGGGGCTGAACAGCACCAGGGGGCGTCCGTCGGGCCGGCTCCGCTCGAACGCGGCAATGGCGTCGGCCCGCCAGTCGGGGCAGTTGTGCATCCCCCCGGCGAGGAAGACCTTCGCTTCTCCCGGGCGGGGAACGCATTCCTCCAGGGATTCGATCACCCGCACCCGCTGGGTCGTCGTCATGCGCCATTCCTTGTCGTTCGGGGCTCGCGGAGGTTCAGGACTGTAGATACGCCGAGCGTTGGGGAGTGTCCGGCAGTTGCAGGTGCTGGACCACGGGGTTGCGCTTGCCGCCGGCGGTGAAATGGAAGTCCCGGTCCGGACGGTGGCGCAGCCGGAAGCCCTGCCGGGCGCCGAAGTGTGTGTCGAGGCGGGTGTTGAGGTCGTCGACGCAGGCCGCGGCGGGTGCCGTCGGGCCGACGGTGATCAGATCGAGCGTGCCCGGTTCGTCCTGGACGACCTGGTAGTCCGGGAGACCGGCGGCGGCGAGCGCGGCGAGCAGGGCGTAGGGCGAGTAGGCGGCCCCGTCGCGGCCGACCAGACTGCAGCGGGCCCGGCCCACGAGCCCTGCGGTGACGGTGCCGGGCAGACCGCAGTCGCAGTCGACCGGACGGTGCGCGAGGTCGCCCGTGACGTAGCGGATGACCGGCATGGGGGTGGACAACAGGGAGGTCAGGACGATCTCTCCCGCCCCGTCGCCGGCCGCCTCGATCTCGGGCAGGACGAAGTCGTCCTGGAAGTGCATCCGTTGCCGCCCGCACTCGAAGGCCGCGTAACCGGTCTCCGCGGTCGTGTACAGCATGGTCACCGGGCGGCCGAACGCTTCCTCGATCAGGCGGCGACCGCTGTCGGGCATGTGCTCGTAGGTGGCGACGACACCGTTCGGGCGCAGGACGATGCCGCGCTCCAGGCAGTAGCGGGCCAGGGTGATGACGCGGCTGGAGGAGCCGGTGATCAGGTCGACCGGGAAGCGGCCGACCACGGCCTCGTAGTCGGCGACGATGTCGGGCGCGTCGGGGCCGTATCCGCGCAGGTTGCACTTGACGTAGGGGCGGGGCAGCATCACCGGCTGGAACAGCGGGGTGTCGGGGAAGAGCAGCCCGACGTTGAGGACGGTGCCGCTGTCCGGCAGGCCGAGGAAGGCGCTGAACCGCTCCCGGACCACATGGGTCAGCAGTCCGCCGGTCTCCGCCGTGGACAGCAGGGTGACGGGCTGCCCGGTGCTGCCGCTGGTCTGGGTCAGGAAGAACGCGCCGGACGCCATCCGGCCGGTCGCGTCGCGGCTGACGAAGTCGATGAAGCGCTCGCGCAGGTCGCTCTTGCGCGTCCGGGGGAAGTCGCGCAGGCTCAACCGCTCGCGGCCGCGCAGGGCGCGGTAGTACGGTGCCCGTTCCGCGGCGGTGGCCAGCAGGTGATCGAGGCGCTCGCGCCCCTGCTCGGGGTCGTACGGTGCCAGGCTCTCGATCTCCCGGCGTTTTTCCAGGAACCATGCGGACGACGCCTTGCGCGTGATGCGCTCGCGCAGTTGCCGGAAGTCGTGTGCCAGATCGCTGGGCAGGTTCAACGCAATTCCTCCGTGTGAACGACCGGCCGGGTGCCGGCGGCAGGCGGCGGCACCCGGCCGAGGAGTGGACGTCAGATGACCTCGAGGCCACCCGAGATGGTCTCCAGCTCCTCGTCGCCGATCTCGGCGGCGAACTCGTCGGCACCGGTCTCCGGCGTGACGTCCTGGGTGTCGCTCATGATTCCTCCAGAGGGGTTTCGATTGAATTCCGGCGGAAGCCGCTTCGGTGAAATACCGTCCGGGCCCTGCCGGAATGCGCTGCCTCTCGGCGAGACACTTCGAACCTAGGGGCCCCGGGCCGGGGGTCACAATAAATTCCCGACGCTTCCTCGGGAGCGTGTACGGCCGGGTCCGGACCGTTTCACCGATTCGTGCCGCGGTCGTTCACGGGCTGCGCCGCCCTGGACGTTCCTTCCGCGTCGCCCGGAAAATGAGCCGCCCCGGGCCGCTTCCGGATCGGTCCGACGAGAAAGGGAGCATCCGATGGAATACTTCGAGGCCCCCGCCGAGTACCGCCCCGGTGCCCGGCCCGCCGTGTTCCTGGCGGGCGGCATCACCGGCTGCCCCGACTGGCAGACCGAGGCGGCCCGGATGTTCACCGACGACGACGTCGCGGTGCTCAACCCCCGGCGGAGCACGTCGGTCGCGCCGATCCCGGTCACCGAGCAGATCACCTGGGAGTACCGACACCTGCACCGGGCCGCCGTCGTGCTGTTCTGGTTTCCCCGGAGCGTGGGCAGCGTGCAGCCGATCGCGCTGTACGAGCTCGGGATGCACAGCGGGCGGGACGTCCCGATCGCGGTGGGCGCCGACCCGGACTACGTCCGCGGGCGCGACCTCAGGATCCAGCTCTTGCTCGCCCGACCGGGACTGCCCGTGCACCGGCACCTGTCCGACACCGTCCGGGCCGCCCGGACGCTGCTGGAGCAGAGCCGCACCGGCACCGCGGAGTGACCCGGACCGTGCGCCGGAAGAACACCGGACCACCCCGGTGGGAACGCGCCCGCGACCGTCCTGACCGGGGGCCGGACACCGGCCTCGGCGTATCCGTGGCACGCATCCGTGCAAGTGTGCGCGCGGCGACGGCCGGGAGCGGTGCCGTTCGCGTTCGGCGCCGCACCGACGCCGTCCTGCGGACCTAGGCTGCGGACCGGACGACCCCCGGGGCACGCGACGGATCGCTCTTCGCGGTGTGGACGGCTCGGCCTCCGCGACGCGGACGGCCCGGCCTCCCCGGTACGGGCGGCTCGGTCCTCCGTGCGTAATCCCCGAAAGGAACCTGGATGTTGCTCGGCCTGGCTATCGGCGGCACCGGATGGGATCCGGACACCCGGCAGGCGTCGCCGCCCGACCCGATGGACGCCGGCCGGCTCCGGCGGCTCGCGTCGGAGGCCGAGCGGGGCGATCTGGACTTCGTCACGCTGGACGACTCCATGGCCCCGGTGACCCCACCGGGCCCTGGGCGGCCGCACGCGGTGACCGCCCTGGCCGCGCTCGCACCGGTGACCCGGACCATCGGCCTGGTGGCGACGGTCACGACCACATACGCCGAGCCGTTCCACGTGGCCCGGGCGCTGGCCACCCTCGACCACATCAGCCGCGGCCGGGCGGGCTGGTGTCCACGGGTGGCGGCATCGGCGGCCGAAGCGGCGCACTTCGGCCCCGAACCCCTGGCCGGGACCGACCGGCTCCGGGCGGAGTCGGCCGAGTTCACCGAGGTCGTCACCGCGCTGTGGGACAGCTGGCAGGACGACGCCGTCATCCGTGACACCGCGAGCGGCCGCTTCCTGGACCGCGCCAAGGTACGTCCCATCGACCACGTGGGGGCACACTTCCGGATCAAGGGCCCGGCCGTCGTGCCCCGCCCCCCGCAGGGCCACCCGGTGCTCGCGACCCGGCTCGGCCCGCACTCCCCGCTCACCGACGTCCAGGGCGCCGACCTGGTGTTCACCGAGGTCCAGGACACGCGGAGGGTACGCGCCCGCGTCGGAACCGATGCCCGGGTCATCGCCGAGGTCGAGGTGCGACTCGACGGCGACGGAGCGGACGGGCGGTCCGAGCGGCCGGGCGCCACGGACCGCTTCCGGTTCACCGGGAGCGCCGCCGAACTCGCCGCGACCCTCGAAGCGGTGTCCGCGCGCGAGCCCGTGGACGGATTCCACCTGCGGCCCGCCGCGCTCCCCGGGACGGTCGAGCGCCTCGTCCAGGAGGTCGTCCCGCTCCTGCGCCGGTACCGTCCGGCCCGCCCCGGTCCTGCGGGCGGTTCGCTGCGCGAGCGGCTCGCTCTGCCCGCCCCGAGGCCGAACGCGTTCCCGGTCCGGAAGGCGGCACTCGCACGATGAACACGACCGGTACGAGGAAGACGGACACGACCGGCACGAGAGCAGGACGAGTGCGATGATCACGACCGGCACGAGCACGACCGGCAAGCAGATGCATCTGGCAGCGCTCTTCCCCGCCAGGCACACGGCCGTCTGGCGCGACCCCAGGTCCGGCGACCACAACGACTTCGCCACCTTCGCCGGCCTGGCCCACACCGCGCAGCGAGGTCTGTTCGACTTCTTCCTCCTCGCCGACTACCCCCGGCTGACCGAGCACCGCGGCACGGTCTCCGACGTCGGTATCGCCGGCGAACTCGACCAGACCACCGTGCTGTCGGCGCTCAGTGCGGTCACCGAACGGATCGGGCTGGTCGCCACCGTCAACGCGACCTTCAACGAACCCTTCGAGGTGGCCCGGAGACTGGCCACCCTGGACCACTTCTCCGGTGGCCGGTGCGGGTGGAACGTCGTCACCACCTCGAACGCCTGGACCGGTGAGAACTTCCGCCGCGGCGGCTACCTCCCGCACGCCGACCGCTACCGGCGGGCGACCGAGTTCGTCGACGCCGCCCGGACCATGTGGGCCGGCTGGACGGCGGACGGCCCCACCCGCTTCCGGCACGAGGGTCCCCAGTTCCGCCTCCAGGGGCACTTCACCGTCCCGCCCGGCCCCCAGGGCTCCCCGCCGACCGTCCAGGCCGGCGATTCCGAGCAGGGCCGGGAGTTCGCCGCCTCGCACGCGGACGTGGTCTACAGCCGCCACCTCGGCGCGGCCGGCCTGGACTTCACCGCGGACATCCGCGACCGGGTGGCCCGCCACGGACGCAACCCCGAACACGTGAAGGTCATGCCCGGGGTCTCCTTCGCCCTCGGCGACACCGACCAGGAGGCCCACGACAACGCGCGCGCCGCCCAAGCGCAGGCGGTCAGCCCCGAGTTGGCGATCTGGTACCTGGAACGGACCTGGGGACGGATACTGACCGACCACGACCCCGACGGGCCGCTGCCCGACGTCGATCCCGATCCCGAACCGGATCCGGACGAGTGGCCCCGGCTTTCCGCGGCCCCGGTCCGGTTGCGCCGGGCGCACAAGTGGCGGGCCTACGCCTCCCGGCACGGCCTCGGCATCAGGGAACTCGTGATGAGGCTGACCGCCGGGAAGCCCTTCATCGGCACCCCGTCCGGAGTGGCGCGGCAGATGACCGACTACGTCCGCTCGGGCGGCGCGGACGGGTTCGTCCTGGTGCCCGCGTACGCCCCCGGTGGCCTGGACGAATTCGTCGACCGGGTCGTCCCCGAACTCCAGCAACTCGGCAGCTACCGAACCGCCTACCCCGGCGAGACCCTCCGCGACCACCTCGGCCTGCCCCCGACGCCCCGCCCCTGACCAGCCCCCGCCCCGCGACGTGCGCCGCCCGCACTCGGGCCGGGTCCGCCGACTTCTCTTGAGCCGGCACCGCGGCCCGCCACCCCGACAAGACGCCCCGGTCCTCCGAACAGGCCGGGGCGTCTTCGCGTTCCGAAGCGTGTTCCGACCGGGCCGGCCCGGGAGACGTCGGCAGAAGTGGGGGAGGGGAAGAGGCGGGACGGAGACGGGCCGCTCGCTGCGCGCACCGCTGCGTCGGCGTCGAATTCCGACGGTCACGACGACCGCGGCACGAATCGGTGAAACGGTCCGGACCCGGCCGTACATGCTCCCGAGGAAGCGTCGGGAATTTATTGTGACCCCCGGCCCGGGGCCCCTAGGTTCGAAGTGTCTCGCCGAGAGGCAGCGCATTCCGGCAGGGCCCGGACGGTATTTCACCGAAACGGCTTCCGTCGGAATTCAATCGAAACCCCTCTGGAGGAATCATGAGCGACACCCAGGACGTCACGCCGGAGACCGGTGCCGACGAGTTCGCCGCCGAGATCGGCGACGAGGAGCTGGAGACCATCTCGGGTGGCCTCGAGGTCATCTGACGTCCACTCCTCGGCCGGGTGCCGCCGCCTGCCGCCGGCACCCGGCCGGTCCCGCGCCTCCCTGACCACCGGACGCCCGCGGGGAGGCACTGTCGAGAACCGGACTTGCTGCCATGGACATCCACCCGAAACCGTCGATCCCACTGGTCGGTCCTGCCGCGGCCATCAGGGCCGAACCGATCGGCGAGTCGGTTCCATGGGCGGACGAGGGGCCGACCAACGGCGGCGGCATCGTTCTGCCCGGGCAGACGGACGACTTCTCCCAATGGGTGACGAGGAAACAGATGCGGAACGCCGTGAAACAAGGCGACCCCACCGCACTCTGGTACTACTGCGGCACCTACGGGGGGAAGCCGGTCGAGGAGTCGGCGAAGGCCACTGCCAAGAAGTACGGCGGGCAGACGATGATGATGCTGATCGAAAGCCTCAACCTGTCGACCCCGTACTACTCCGACTACTCCGAAAGAGCGGCGGCCTTCTGGAGAAACGCTTCCGTGGGATTTTCCGAAGCCGCGAGGGGTGAGGTGAGGATCATTTTCGGCGACGTCGTCAGGAAAGGGAACACCTGGCAGCGGGTGGAATGCCCGACGCTCATGGCGAACCCGTACGTCACCGCGGTCCTGTGGGCCCGGCCCGGCACTCCATTCCGAAAGCTGCTGGACAGCGGGCAGACCGATCCGCGCCTCCAACTTCCTGACGAAGTTGCTCTTCTGCACCGGCCGGCCGATGCGTCAAAATTCCTGGAACAGCTGTCGACGAACGGCTGAGTCCCCCCGCATCGCACTTGTCGGCGTACTGGTGAAGAGGCGTGGGAACGCGAAGCCTTACGGGCCCGTGCTGAAGTTCTGGACGAATAGATCTGCTGAGGCGGCTCAGTAGGCTGAAACCTCTATCGGAGTTCACTCATGCGCATCCTTTTGTTCAGCAACATCAAAGGGCCGGAACCGTACCTCCCCCTGAATCTTCTGGCGCTCGCCACCTACGCGAAGGCTTGCGGGCACCAGGCCGACATCGTCGACGGACAGGTCGACGCACAGTGGCTCGACCGGTGTGTGGCCCTTGCCGGGCAGGCGGATGCCGTGGGCGTCTCCAGCTATACGGGGCCCTCGATCAACGCCGTACTGGTCCTGCTGAAGGAGTTGCGGAAAAGGGGCATCCGGAAGCCGGTCGTCTGGGGTGGATACCACGGCACGTTGGCCAATCGGAAGATCATCGGCGAGGGGTGGGCCGATTTCGTGGTCCAGGGATACGGGGAGCACGCGCTCATCGGCATCCTCGATCACTTGGCAGGGAAGACCGACATAGGTGACATTCCCAATGTGTCCTACCGGGACGAAAATGGGAAAGTGAAGCAGAACCGGCGAACGAAGATAGATTTCCTGGACGAGCTTCCGCCCATGGACTACAGCTTCGTCGAGGTGCCCAAGTACTACGTGCCGGGCAGACAGACCCTTCAGTACATCAGTTCCTACGGGTGCCCGTACGCCTGCACGTTCTGCGCGGAACCCGCTCACAGCCTGCGCCGCTGGAGGGGCTTCTCGGTCGAGCGCGTCGTCCAGGACATGAAGCGGCTCGACGACCTCTACCACCCCAGGATGATCTCGTTCGTCGACCCCAACATCTCCAGTCAGCCGGCCCGGGTCGCGGCCCTGGCGGAGGCATTGATCCTGGCCGGAAGCCGCGTTCCCATCCTGTGCAACATGCGATCCCGTGATGTGCTGGAAATCGAGAAGATCATTCCCCTGGATCGACTTCGGGCCGCCGGATTCCGGAAAATATTCATCGGCATCGAGTCCGGCGACGACGAGCAGTTGAAATCGCTCAAGAAGAGCGCCACGGCCAGCTTTCACCATCAGGCGGTGATGGCGCTCGACCGGGCTGAAATAGAGGTCCAGATGAGCTTCATCCACGACCTGCCCGAAGAGAGTGATGCGCAGGCGAAGGCGACGCTGGAGCTGGCGGAAAATCTACTGGACGTCAAGACCAGAGGTTCTTATCAGTCCCACCACTTTTACATGCCCTATCCAGGCACGGAGTTGTTCGACACCGTGTTCCCGGAGGAGAACTCCTACGATCAGGTCCCCACCGAGGACTGGGCGCGCACGTCGACTTTTCAGGCGAACCGCGTATGGCAGGGGGACCCCGACCGTCGGCGATGGGTGGTCGGGGAACTTGAGAAGTTCCACACGATCAATCCGGCTGTCGTACGGAAGCGGGAGATCGGAAGGTTGCGCCAATCGGCAGCCGTGGGCGATGACTACCTGGAGCACTTCCTCCTGTGACCGTAAGTTCGCGAACGGGGCGAAGGCGGCAAACCCTCATGGCCGGAGCAATGCTCAGGAGCTCTGGATCGGTCTTCGGGACAGGACGCGAAGGGCGTACCTTCCCGAATGATCCTGTGATGGTCACCGAGTGGAGGCCCGCGTTCGCAACGCGGGTCGGGAGGGCGCGCCCGTGCTCGGCGTAGTGAACGCCGACGGTTCGACCGAGCCCGGCTCTTTGGCCGACGAGATTGTCCGCGAGGGCACCCGGTGGATGCTCGCCGCCGCGCTGGAGGCCGAAGTCAACCAGTACACAGCCGAGTTGGCCGCCGAGACGGACGGAGCCGGGCGTCGTCCGGTGGTCCGCAACGGGCACCACCGGCCCCGCACCGTGACCGCCGCCGCAGGTCCCGTCGAGGTCACAGCCCCGCGAGTGAACGACGAGCGGATGGATGCGTCCACCGGCGAGCGGATGCGGTTCTCCTCGAAGATCCTTCCGCCGTGGTGCCGCAAGTCGCCCAAGGTCTTCGTCGAACGCTTGGAGAACACTGCCGCGTGAGGGGATCCGCGGCTGGGCTCACTGACCGTTCAGGAGAGTGACGAAGCGACCGAAGGCATCGTCCCCGGTACGATCACCGGCGAGCTCCGCGCAAAACGCAGGGAAATCAAGCCAGGACTCTCCCTCGACGGTCCACCTGGCAACGCTGCTGCGCCCGTCACGGATGCGCACTTCGTCGACCCACCGGTCGAAGCCGTCGCCCCACGAATGGACGAAGAAGTGCGCGTCCTCCATGGCCGGTGCCAGGAGATCGATGAGCTGGTGAAGGTTGCGCATGTCGATGTAGCAGATGTCCGACAGCATCTCCAGGCCGAGGTAGTCAGCCTCCGGTGGGCCCAGGTCGAAGCCCCGGTCTCGCCCATGAACCTTCTGGTTGAGCAGATGGACCGGCCAGGTTTTCTGCCCGGGAACCTCGGTGGCCGCCACCGAGAGCGTCTCCTCGACCGAAGACCGCCATCCCGGACGCACTCGAACAAACGTCCAGTGCAAGTCGGGCCACGGCGACACCTGAGGAAACCGCAACCGGTACCGCCCGTACCACCGATCATCGCGCCAACGATCGTCGCCCTTGTTGACGAACCTTCCTGATAGCTCGACGGGATGAGGCTCTCTCATGGACCGAGCATATGAGACACCACCGTCGGGGCCACAAAGCCCCACGTCCGGTCGACAAGTCCTCCCAGGCCGGCATGCCGGGGTCGAGCACAAGGCTTTCATCAAGCTTCCTCATGCCCCACCTGACCCACCACTCTTGGCAATTGCTCCATGGCCCCCGAGGGGAGCAGGCGGCGGTGGGTGCCTACTCCCACCGTCTCCGTGCTCCTGCTGCCCGGGCCCCGGCCCTCGGCCCGCGGCAGCCGCGTGATCGGCGCTCACGGTCCGCGGTGGAGGGCCCAGCTGATCGCACCACCCTGTTCAGCGAGGCCGGCGAGTGCCCTGAACTGCGGCTGCGGCACGTGGTCGACAGCGTGCGATCATGCTGTTCGCCGACTTGGCAAGGAGGGGTGGATAGCAGGTGTATGGGGGACAGTGAGCCTTTTCCAACCTCGCGTTGACGCGTGGTGAAGGACGAGAACGGCCTGGACGAACGCGGTGATGCGGTTGGTGCTGCAGCGGGGCTTCCGCAGAGGGCGCCGGCCCTTCAGAGTGGCCATGGCCTGCTCGCCGAGGCAGCGGATCTGGGCGTGTGTGCTGTTGTGCCGATGCTGCCACCGCTTGAGGCGACGGCTTCGGAACGGGACGCGGACGGGGTGGCCGGCTCCCTGGTAGGCCTTGTCCGCCCAGCACTTCAGCTCGGCCGCGGCGAGTGCGTCGATGGTCCCGTGGGTCCGTGCGGCGGTCAGGTCGTGGGCGGAGCCGGGCAGGGCGGGTGACGCCCACAGCAGCCGCCCGGACGGATCGGTGAGGACCTGGACGTTCATACCGTGGCGCTTGTGTTTCCCTGAGTGGTACGGGGTGTCGGCGGCGGTGCGGTCGATCGGCAGGAGGGTGCCGTCCAGGACCGCGAACGCCTTGGCCCGGCGCCGGGCCAGCGTGTTCTGGGCTCTCCTGCGCGACGACAGGCTGTTCACCCTCGTCCCGCCCGTCGCGCAGGAGACTTGACTTCGTCATTGAGACTCCTGGCGGGGCACGGTGGATCTTGGTCGTGACACCTCCTGCCAGGAGCTTCGTCGCGATGCGGAGCCGCCCAACTGACGGACACCGCCGATAGGTTGGAAACAGCTCAGGGCAGGCCCGGAGTGTGAACGCCGGATCGGAGTGCCCCAGCCACTTCGCGAGCGCCACGATCGACTCTCCGGCTTCGGGCATCACCGAAGCATATGTATGAGCAGGACGTAAAAGGCGTACGCGCGACCGGGTTCCGAGACTCGCGACGGCTTCTTGTCGGGCTGCTGTTCGGACACCGGCGGGATGGCTCCGGAGCCGGCGAGCGCGGGCTTCCACGCCTTGGTGTTCCAGGTGGTGCGGTTGATCGCACCGTCACGCGCGTCGACATGTGACACCGCCACACGGATAACTGCGGTCGGGGAAATCGAGGATCCGGAGACTGAGCGATTCGGTGCAGCCGGCATATCGAGATAGCGGAAGGAGGACGATCACCGTCCTCTGGCGTTTGGGGCCTCGTGACGTGCCCGCGACTGTGGGAAGTCCGGCCGCGGAGTGTCCTGGTGCGCGACCTGCGCCGGATTCTTCTTCAAGGGCCGGACAGCGTGGTGATCGGCGGTTGCGGAGGATCGGGCAGGGCCGCAAGGGGCGGGCCGGGGCAGGGCCGACCGCCCGGCGCCTCGACCGGCCCGATTCCGCGTCGCCCACGAGCTGTTGCCCTCCGAGTCGGCCTGGCGGGCGGAGTATGCAAAGCGTGCAGCCCTTCTTTGCGATGCGTGCACGGTGAGCGCCAACGGGCTTTCCCTGCGCATCGGGCATGCCCGGTCTGGTTACGATCACCGGGCGCCACTAACGAGTTGGCGATACGTCGTTCCCATTGAGAAGGCGACGGCGGGGCCAGGGGCCAAGCCCGGCGCCGCCCATTTTCTCGCCAAACCCGAGGAGTTTCCGTGAAACGGCAGACCATCATCAGGCCACTGCTCATAGCCATGACCATTCCGGCGCTCACGTTGGCGATATCCAGCCCCGCGTCTGCCGACGGATACATCACCTGGCAGAACAAGAGAACCAACAAGTACCTCACGGCGACCGACGATGGCGTGAGGGGGGACTCCAACCGCACCGATAACGCGACCTGGGTCGACATAGCGAACAGCGACGGCAGTTACAACGAGTGGTCTCCCGGACGCGGTTGCCTGACCGGTTATTACCGATCGGTATACACCGAGCCCTGCTCCAGCGGGCAGAGCGACGCGACCAACTGGTGGCAGCGGTGGTGGGAAATCTCCACCTCTTCGGGCTGGAAGCTCCAGAACAGGCAGACCGGCTACGTCCTGGACGATGACGGCTACGGCAACATCTACGCCAACAGCACTGACTGGAACAACTCGAACCAGCGCTGGCGCTAAGGGGCGGGGGCAGGGCCTGCCGGAAGTACACCGCAGGCCCCCCTCGACGTCTGCCGCACGAATCGATGCGGCCCCGCAGTACATGCTCGATGGTCACATTGAGGCGGAAGGTGAAAAGGGATGCGCAGATCGAGGCTACTGTGGGTGGCTGGAGCATCGCTGACGGTTTTGGCAGCGGTCGTTGGGTGCAGTAGCTCCGAGGGCGTAACAGGCGCGAAGGGTACTGCGGAGAGCCGGGGGCCCGAACCTTCGATTCCCGCGCTGTCGACGGGCATGGAGGGCGATCCGTCCAAGCCGGTGTCCTTCCGCGGCGGCGGCGCGGTGGTCCGCCCGGACGGTTCCGTGACGTTGCCGCTCGACGCGTACGAATCCCCGGAGGACGAGACGGTGCTCGTCAAAGGGGAAACCGTTCTCGCGGAGAAGTGCATGCGCGCCAAGGGTCTGACGCTTCCGCCCACTCTGAAGCTGACGTCAGGACCGCAGTCGCCGCCGCCCTATGTACTCTTCGGCGTGATCGACTTGGCGGCCGTCAAGGAATTCGGCTACAGGGAGCCGGTCCCGCCCGCGAACTCCACATCCAGGCCAGAGCCTCGGCAAAAGATCTCCCCGGCAGTCTCGCGAGCCTACTTCGATGACCCCAAGTCCGGCCGGACCGGCTGCGAGAGCGAAGCCCGAAAGAAGCTGAGGGGCGGGAACCAGACCCCCCTCTTCATGATCATTCAACAGCTCACGGCGCAGTCTCTCAGCGCAGCCAACGGTGACAGCCGCGTCAAGCACGCCCAATCGAGGTGGAGCGCCTGCATGAAGGATTCGGGCTTCGCCTACCCGGATCCCCTGAAGCCCGCCCACGACAGGTCGTTGCTGGGCCGCGGCTTGCCGATTCCGGCAGGGGCGACGCTTCCCCCACCCTCTCCCGCAGAGATCGAAGTCGCTGTCCAGGACGTCAAGTGCAAGCGAAAGACCGCCTATCTGCAGACCGTGACGATGGTGACGGCCGCTTACCAACAAGCGTATATCGAAAGGGATAGCTTGAGCCTGCACGAGGCACAGCAGGCGCGGACGCGTGAGGTGAGAGCAGCCAGGCGTCTTCTCGAAGCCGCCAAGTGAAGCGGAAGACCGGCGCGTTCCGGGCACATGGCGGCCGTGGGTGCGCTGGGTCATGCCATCGCAGCCCCCCCAGATGTGGACACCGTTCCCCACTGGTCCGAGCATGGTCTCCTTGCTGAAGCGGGCGCCCAGCGCGGACAGGACGGCGTCCGTTCCGGCGGCCGCGGCATCGACGGCCGTCGGGTCGGTGGCGACGGCCACGGTGAGGCCGGGGCGAGCCGGCAGGGAGCCGGGACGGCGGGTCACGGCGACGACCTCGTGCCCGGCTGCGAGGGCCTGCTGGATGAGGTGGCGGCCGGTCGGTCCGTTGGCGCCGAAGACTGCGATACGCATCGCAGCTGGTCCTTCGTGTGGCGGTGGTGGGAACGCCCTTGACTGTGCCGATCGCGAAACGCAAGCTCAACGCTGATGAATAACGCCGCGCCTGCCCCCGCCCGCACCCGAGGTCGCCCCCGCGGCAATCCGCCGACCCGCGAGTCGATCGTCCCGGTGGCGCGTGCGCTGTTCCTGGAGCACGGCTACCGGGCCACGACCCTGCGCGCGGTCGCCGGGGCCGCCGGGGTCGACCCGGCGCTTATCGCGTACCACTTCGGCTCGAAGAAGGGCCTGTTCGCGGACGTGATGCAGTTCCAGTGCGCCAACGCGCTGGCGGTGGACGAGGTCCTGGGCGGTGACCCGGCCACGCTGCCGGGGCGGCTGGTCGACGCGGTGACGGACCTGTGGGAGGACGCCGACTTCCGGCAACTCACCGCGCAGGGCGACGAGGCCGCCGAGGTGATCCGCGAATACCTGGAACGCGAACTGCTGGCCCGGCTTGTTGAATTCCTCGGCGGCCGGGACGCGACCGCCCGCGCGACCGCCGTGGTGACGATCCTCGGCGGCCTCATCTACACCCGCTACCTCAACCCCCTCCCCACCCCCGCCGCGCTCACCCCGGCCCAGACCCGCCACATCCTCACCCCGGCGCTCCGCGCGGCACTGGCCCCGAAACCGCGCACCCGGGCAGCCACCGGAGCAGGCCGTCGGGGCTCGCCGACCTCCGGTGGAGGCGCCGTCCGGTCTTGACCACCTCAGCAACTCCGGTGCGGCCACCCCTGTGGGTAGCGGTGCAGGGAGGTTTTCGGGATGCCGGTCTTGGTGCTGATCGCCCCGTAGCGGCTTGCTGCCCTGGTTCTTGAACAGGCGCGCGTACTCGATCTTGTCGGAGGGGTGGGCTACGGGGCGGCCGATGCGGCGGCCTGCGGCTTCTGCGACGGCGCGGGCATGGGCGGCCCGCTCGGCGAACGGGGCCGGCGGCAGGAAGGCGATGCGGCCGAAGTCTCGGCCACAACCCTCCGTCGCGCCCACGCCATCCACCCGATCAGCGCCGTCCAGACCGAGTACTCGCTGTAGGAACGCCATGTCGAAATCGGCATCCTGCCCACGATCCGCAGCCTCGACGCCACCCTGATCGCCTACAGCCCGCTCGGCCGCGGCCTGCTCACCGACGCCGTCCGTGCCGCCACGCGCTACGAACCCGGCGACTTCCGCGCCACCGTCTCCGCTACAACGGCGACGACCTCAAAGCCAACCCGGCCATCGCCGACGCCATCACCCGCCTCGCCACCGCCAAGAGCGCCACCCCCGCCCAAATCGCCCTCGCCTGGCTTCCTCACCCGCGGCAGCGACGTCATCCCCATCCCCGGCAGCTCCCGCCGCCCCCGCCTGCGCGACAACCTCGCCGCCCTCGACCTCCACCTGACCGTCACCGACCTCGGCACCATCGACGACGCCGTCCCCGACACCGGGGCCCGGGGAGCCCGATGCAGCGACCACGGCATCGCCCTGATCGACTCATGAAGAGACAAGCGCCCTGAGGACGAAAACACCCCGTGCCCCAGGGCCCCTCGGAGCGATGTACGAGTACCTTGCACTGCGGACTCACGACTTGTGCGAGTAGTTGAGTACAGAAAGCACCGCTGACATTGATCGTGGTCCGGCTGTGGCGCCCGGAGGGCGTTGACGCGGTTCTCGTACTCGCGGCGGGCCTTGCGAGGATCGGGACCGCCGGGCGCCCTGCGTGCCGCCGAAGAGCTGAGCTTGTCGGGGGACGGCCGGTGAGTCGCCACTTCAGGTGGCCATGCGCCACCTCAGACGTCCAGAGGAAGCGGGGAACACAGGTCACCGGACTGAGCCTGCGCGATCAGTGGTGGGAGTGGGGTGCGGGCGAGGGTGGCGGTGACGAATTCCGTGGTCGCCATGTAGCACTCTCGGGAGCCTCGGAGGAGGAAGTGGCCGGCGCCGGGGATCTCGAAGCGGGCCAATGTGGTGATGGCGTGGGCTCGGCGGGCGTAGGCCAGGGACATCGCGGCGCTCGCTTCGCTGTGGTCTTTGTCGCCGTGGAGGATCAGACACTGGCGGCCGGCCAGTTGGGTGACGGGGTCGTCGCTCGGGAGCGCGGGGGCGATGCCGGTGACGCTGACGACACTGGGGTGACCTGCGGCATGGTAGGCGGCGCGGCCGCCCAGGGAGTTGCCGACCAGGGCGACCGGAACCTGGCCGTGCAGGCGGACGATCTCGTCAAGGGCCCAGCGCGTGTCGGCGAGGCTGTCGGCGTCGTCGCCATTCCAACCGCGGACGCGATAGCGCAGCAGGTAGACGGCCAGACCCTCCTGTTCGGCAAGCCGTGCGAGCAGGGGGCGCAGGCCGAGTTCGACGATGCTGAAGTATCGCCCCTTGCTCTTCATCGAGCCACCGGGCAGGACCAGAACAGCGCCCTTGGCGTCGGTCGGAACCTGGTGGGCAATGAGTTGTGCGCGCTTGCTGAACATCGTGTCTCCCGCGTCTCTCGGTGGTGACACCACGTTCGCAGCAGGCGTGGGGACAGCGGCAGAGCCGCCTATCCGGTAATGCTCGGGACAAATGTCACCGAGGAGGGGGGCAAGACCTACCGGAGCACGGTGATCCGTACCTATGGGGCGTACCGGGAGGCGTGGCGGCGCAGAGCTCGGGCCGCGAAGTGCCGTCCAGACCGGCCGAGGCCCCACCCATGACCAGGGCGACGGCCTTCGCGAGGTGTGCCGTGCGGTGTCGGCCATGAGCGCGAGATGGTGACGGGCCGACGGCACGTCGTGCGCCAGTTCGGCGTCCACGGCCTGGATCAGCATCAGCACGCTGGTAATGCCCTGGGCGAGCGTGTCGTGGATCTCCGGGGACATACCCGCCCCTGCACGTTCGCCCGCCAGGAGCGGGGCGGTCACGGTGGGCCGGGCGGCAGGACGGGTGCCTGACAGAAGTGGCACCGTCTCGCATGCTCAGCCGGGGTGCGTACTCACAGCCCTCCCGGTGCTCTGTCGAAGGCCAGAGGGTGTGTATGTCAGGTGTCCCTTCCTCTGGGCCGCGGGCTACTGCCGCGTTCGTCGGGTGCTTCAGTCGTGTGAATCCACCCTCTCCGACTGGAAGCGATAGTCCTGGGGGGTGATGCCGTAGGCGGCACGAAAGCTTCGGCTGAACGTGGACGCATTGGTGAACCCCCACCGGGCAGCGATGACGTGGACCGGGTGTCGACGCATGTGCGGGCTGACCAGATCCGCCCGGCAGCGCTCCAGCCGGTGCCGGCGAATCACCGCCGCCACTCCCTCTCCTTGGCCATGGTCTTCGGCGTGGTCCCTGAACAGCGTGTACAGACTGCGCAGCGAGATGTGATGCCGCTCCGCGATCGCGCGAGGGGACAGACCGGGGTCAGCCAGATTCTGTCCGATGTACGCGTAGATCTGACGCAGCAGAACATGCGCCCGGGCCAGTTCCGGCAGCTCTGCCTCAGCGCCCGACTGCTGGACCAGACACGATGTGGCCAATTCCATCGCCACGTGTCCAAGGCTACTCAGCTCCTGAGGTCCGCAGTGAGACCCGTTGGCAGCCACCGAGAGCAGGAACTGGGATAGGACCGCCCCTATTCCGGTGCGACTGTCCAGACACCGGCCCAGGAGAGGCCAGACCTGCTGGGAGCCCAGCAGTTTGTGCTCCTTGGGCATGTGCAGAACGAGGACCTCGACATCCTTGCCGTCGAGTCCTGAACCCGATTCGTACGGCAGGGAGGTATCCCACACCAGCATGTCTCCGCCGTGCAGCTCGGCCTCACCGCCACCCTGCGCGTACCAGGCCGACCCCCGGGTCACCAACCCAAGCTGGTACTGCTCAGGATCCCCGCGACGGATCAAGGCCGGGGTACGCCGTGAACGAAGGGGCGAGTACGAGAACCTCGACAGTTGCACGGAACCGAATTCCAGGAAGGCACCCTCTGCTTCAAATGCAGCTGGCTTATGTGCAGTGAACTTCGATGGCATCAAGGCGCTGGAGACTGTCTCCACGAACCAGTCGAGCCTGTCATGGGCCGGAACTTCTGCCGCCGTGACTCCCTGCCACACCGAAATCCCCCATCGTTCGATTCCTCCTGCCGGACTCGACAGAGCCGGGACGTTGAGCATTCTGCTGGTTCACCGGGCGGGCCTGAATGCCGGGGCTGTCTCCAAGCCAGGGAACACAGTCGGCTTTGTGCTGCTGCCAGGGCGTAGGAGCGTGGCAAGCTCGATCGGGTGGTGAATGCACGCCCGGCTTCTCGTCTTCGACTACCGCCGCGCCCCAAGGGCTGTCCCGCAAGTACGGCCGTGCCGTGACTGAGGCCGGCTCGATGGGGTCAGGGCCCCAGCCGACGGGAGAGGATCTTTCGATGGCGACGTACGACCAGCTGACCGAATGGGCCGGTCCGGGGCATGTCACGCAAGCGGGACGGGACGATGTGTGAGCAATGCTCATGACCTGTGGATCGGCCTCGGGTTGGACGCGAAGGGCGTACCTTCCCGAGTGATCGACTTCTGGTCATCGAGTGGGCCGACGTTGCACCGTCGGTCGGGAAGGCGCCCCGTGCTGAGCGTAGTGAATGCCGATGGAACGACCGAGACCGGCTCCCTGATCGACGACATCGTCCGTGAGGGCGCGAGGCGGATGCTGGCCGCCGCCCTGGAGGCTGAAGTCAACTCCTGCATAGCCGAGTTGGCCGACCAACGAGACGAGAACGGGCGCCGCCTGGTGGTCCGCAACGGCTACCACCAGCCCCGGAAGGTCACCACCGCGGCCGGGGTGATCGAGGTGAAGGCTCCACGCATCAACGACAAGCGCATCAACGAGGCAACCGGCGAGCGCAAACGGTTCTCCTCTGCGATCCTGCCGCCGTGGTGCCGCAAGTCCCCGAAGATCAGCGAGGTGCTGCCGCTCCTCTACCTCCACGGCCTGTCCAGCGGGGACTTCGTGCCCGCGCTTGAGCAGTTCCTCGGCTCCTCGGCAGGCCTGTCCCCGGCCACCGTCACCCGGCTGACCACCCAGTGGCAGGCCGACCATCAGGCGTTCAGCGAGCGCGACCTGTCGGCCACGGACTACGTCTACGTCTGGGCCGACGGTATCCACCTGCGCATCCGGCTGGAGGAGGCGAAGGCAGCGGTCCTGGTCGTCATGGGCGTGCGCGCGGACGGAACCAAGGAGCTGATCGCGATGACCGACGGCTACCGCGAATCGGCGGAGTCCTGGGCCGGCCTGCTGCGGGACTGTCAGCGGCGCGGCATGCGCGCTCCCGTCCTCGCCGTCGGCGACGGCGCCCTCGGCTTCTGGAACGCGCTGAACGAAGTCTTCCCCGAAACCCGCCACCAAAGGTGCTGGGTTCACAAAACGGCCAACTGCCTCGACAGCCTCCCGAAGTCAGCTCAACCCGCGGCGAAGAAGGCCATCCAGGACATCTACAACGCCGAGGACCGCGAGCACGCGGCCGCCGCGGTCAAGACGTTCGCCAAGCAGTACAGCGCGAAGTTCCCCAAGGCTGTCAAGAAGATCGTCGATGACGAGGACGAACTGTTGGCGTTCTACGACTTCCCCGCCGAGCACTGGATCCACCTGCGGACAACCAACCCCGTCGAGTCGACCTTCGCGACCGTCCGTCTGCGGACCAAGGTCACCAAGGGTGCCGGATCCCGGGCCGCCGCCCCGGCGATGGTCTTCAAGCTCGTCGAGGCCGCCCAGGCCCGCTGGCGAGCCGTGAATGCGCCCCACCTCGTTGCCCTCGTCCGCGCCGGGGCCTGTTTCGAACGCGGCCAGCTCGTTGAACGGCCCGCAGACGACCGCGGCGTGAATAGGGTGGCGGGCCTGCCTCGAAGTTCGAGATCATCCGGTCATGTTGGATGGCACGGCAGGACAGGACCTTCCGGTCGGCTTCGGGTTCCGGCCGTATCGCGGCGACGAAGACCACGGCGCCATGGCTGCGGTGCGGCGGGGGTGTGCTGAACGGGACCGGGTCGATGCCCAGTCGGTTGTGGAAGGGCTCCCGACAGCAGCCGAGATCGCGGAAGCTTCTGCCAAGTTGGAGGAGCCGTCCAAGAACCAGATCCTGGTGGTGTGCGACGGGAGCGTCGTCGGCTACTCGACGATCCGGTGGTGGCAGGAGCGGGACGATACGTGGCTGTACCTGCACCGCGGCTACCTCTTGCCCGAGCATCGCGGCCAGGGCATCGGCTCAGAGATGCTGAGCTGGGCCGAAGAGCGGATCCGCCGGCTCGTCAAACAGCATGGAACGGCGCGGACGGCAGTGATCGGCGCGAACGCCATGACCTCCGAGCAGGATGCCACGGCACTTCTGCGCGCAGCCGGCTACCGACGTGTCTTCAGTCTGGTCGAGCTGGAGCTGGGCGATCTGCAGCAGATGCCCGAGCCGGGCGACGAACTGCCGGCCGGGATACGGACGGGGCCGATCGGGACAAGCCACTACCGTGCAGCCTGGAGGACGGTCGTCGATTCGTACGCGGACAGCGGCTTCACTCAGAGATGGCCGTTCCAGGACTTCGTCGACACCGCCGACCCGGCATGCTGGAGGGCTGCCTGGAACGGGCAGGACATGGTCGGCGTCGCCCTCTGCTCCATCCGCCGTCACGACCACACCGTGGGCGAGGTAGAAGAGCTGAGTATCCGGACGGACCAGCGACGCCTCGGAATCGGCCGGGCCCTGCTACTGGACGGGCTGCAAAGCCTTCGCGAACAGGGTGCAACGATCGCCCGGCTGTTCACGGGCACGGCAAATCCACACCGGTCCTACGACCTCTACGAGAGCGTGGGGTTCCGGCGGCAGAACGAATACGTCCGCTACCGCAAGCCGCTTGCTTGATCGACCGGCCATCGGGCTGTCCGGTCATCCACAGGATTTGACAATAGCTCCTGCCGCGACGCCACGGCGTACTGGTTCCGCCCACGGCGCTGGACCGCTCTTCAGCCCGGGAGGCGGACCCTCGGTGTCCCTGGGCCCGCCGTAGCCGACTGCGACCACCGGGGCGTGCCCCTTCGATGGGGACATGCGCAGAGTCCAGCAGGCTTCGCACCTGACTCGCCGGCCGCGCCACCCGGCGCGACCCGCACCCCGCGTCGCGCGGCGCCCGCCAGTTCCTGGCGGCGGGAGCTCGACCGGCTCCTCGTCGACGAGGACGAGGCGACCCTCGACCTGTCGTTCAGATCCCCATGGCGAGCAGGACGATCACCAACAGGGTGACGTAGGCGACGGAGTGCACCCGGTCCGGGACACGGGTCGCGGCGCGGCGGGCCAGGGCGATGGTGGGCAGCGAGCCGCCGAGCAGCGCGGCACAGGCGAACAGGTCGATGTGGCCGAGCAGCCCGGCCCGGGCGTGCACGGCGGGGGCGGCGAGGGCGTAGACGACGGTGCCGACCACGGCGACGGGCACGCTGAGCGGGTTGGCCATCGCCGTGGCCTCGGCCATCGGCAGGCCCCGGCGGCGCAGCAGGGGCACGGTCATGACGCTGCCGCCCACGCCCAGGCAGGCGGCGACCGCGCCGATCCCGACCCCGCCCAGCGTCCTGACCGGGCGGCTCGGCGGGCGCGGCTCCCGATCCTGCGGGGCGGACAGGAAGCCCTTGCGCAACAGGCTGTCGGCGATCGTCACCAGCAGGTAAGCGGCGAACAGCACCCGCAGCGGAGTGTCGCCGATCCGGGTCGCCGCGAACGACCCGGCCGCCGCGCCGACCAGGACGAACGCGGCCATCGGCCAGATGTACTCCCGGCGCAGCCGACCCTGGCGCCACTGCGTCAGAGTGGCGAAGACCGAGTTGACGACCATGACCGCCGTCGACGTCGCCACCGCCACGTGCATCGCGCCGTCGTCGGCGCCGGAGTGCGTCGTGACGCTCCAGAGGCCGTGGACGACGGGAACGGTGACGAAGCCGCCGCCGAACCCGAAGAGCACCGTGGTGATCCCGGTCAGGCAGCCGAACAGAAGAAGCACGAGATATGAGGTCAGCACTGCCACGACGCTACGGATCCGGCCACCTGGCGGGCAATCGAATGAACGCCAGATACCTTCGCCGATCCGACAGCGGAGCCGGGACCTAGTCTGGCGGTGTGCGCAACGTCCCCATCGACGAGGTCGATGCCATCGACCGTGCCGTCCTGGCCATCGGCACCGACTACCCGCCCGGCCACCTGCTGCCGTACCACGAGCACCGCCGGGCCCAGGTGCTGTACGCCGCGACCGGCGTCATGGAGCTGGCGACGGCGGAGGGCACGTGGACGGTGCCCATCGACCGTGCGGTGCTGATTCCGGCCGGGACCCGGCACCAGGTCGCCATGCCCGGGGTCAGCACCCGCAGCCTCTACATCGAACCCGCCGCCGTGCCGTGGTTCCCCGCCCGCTGCCGGGTCGTCGAGGTCTCCCCGCTGCTGCGCGAACTCCTCCTGGCAGCCGTCGACATGAAGCCGCTCTACCCGGAGCACGGCCGCGACGCGGCCCTGGTCGGCCTGCTCCTGCACGAACTGGCCGACCTGGCACCGCTGCCCCTGGACATCCCGCTGCCCGCCGACCCGGGACTTCGGCGGCTGTGCGACGCGTTCCTGCGCCGCCCCGACGTCCACGATCCGCCCGCCCGTTGGGCCGCCGCCCTGGGTGTCAGCGAACGCACCCTGGGCCGGCGGTTCCGCGGCGCCACCGGGCTGAACTTCGCGCAGTGGCGGCAGCGGGCCTGCATCGTGCACTCCCTGCGGCACCTGGCCGCCGGTACGCCGGTCACCCGCATCGCGGCCGACCTCGGCTACGACAGCCCGGCGGCGTTCACCACCGCTTTCCGCACCCTGCTGGGCCGCCCGCCGAGCGCCTACCGGGCCGCCGGACAGGCCGGGTGACCGTACGGGGAAGGCGTGCCGGACGACGCGGATGACCCGGGAGGGGTACGGGCGAAGGCTCCGTGGGACCCCGCGTGCCGGACAGTCGGTTCCGGAAGTCCCGGCGAAACCCCTTGCCCAATGGTCAAGAAATGTTGACCATTGAGGGCATGGCTGCTGAAGACCTCCCCGAGGCGTTCCACGTCACCACCGACGAACAGCTGCGCGCCGTCTCCAACCTCACCCGTCACCGGATCATGGCCGTGCTCCGCTTCGAGCCCGCGACGATCACGCAGATCGCCGAGCGGGTGGGCCTCGCGAAAGGAAGTTCCAGCTACCACGTACGGCTGCTCGAACGGGCCGGGCTGGTGAAGGTGGTGCGGACGCGGAAGGTCCGGGGGGTCACCGAGCGGTACTACGCGATGGCCGCGCGCTCGATCGTGCTGCCGGATCCGGGCGAGGGCGGGCCGGACGTGCTGATGCGGCACGCGGTGGCGGACCTGGAGGCCGCGCCGGCGGAAAGCGAACGGCACGTACGGATGGCGCATCTGCGGCTCACCGAGGAGCAGTTCGCGGAGCTGGGGGCACGGCTCCAGGCGCTGGCGGACGAGTACCGGAAGCTGTCCGACCCCTCGCTGCCGGACGCGTCGCTGGTCTTCGCACTGTTCCACCCCGCACCGCGCAAGCAGACCGAAGGGGGCGCCGAGTGACCTCGAACGCAAGGAAGTTGCCGACCGGGTTCGGACGGCTCTGGACCGCGCAGACGATCTCCTCGCTCGGTGACGGGGTGTCACACGCCGCGCTGCCCCTGCTCGCACTGACGCTGACGCGGGATCCGATGGCACTCGCCGTCGTCACGGCCGCCGGAACGCTGCCGTGGCTGCTCTTCGGGGTGCTCGGCGGGGCGCTGGTGGACCGCTGGGACCGTCGGCGCACGATGTGGGTCACGGACGCGGTACGCGCGGCGCTGCTCGCGATACCGGCGGCAGCGGCCGCCCTCGACGTGCTGAGCATCCCCCTGCTCGCGGCCGTCGCCTTCCTGCTCGGCCTCGGCGGACTCTTCTTCGACACGGCCGCCACGGCTTACCTGCCGGACCTGCTCGGCCGCGACCCCGCACTCCTGGAACGCGCCAACTCCCGCCTGCGCGGCGCCCAGACCGCCGCGTCCGGCTTCGCGGGGCCGCCGGCGGGCAGCGCCCTGCTCGCGCTCGGGCGGACGTTTCCGCTGCTCGCCGACGCGGTGTCGTTCGCGCTCTCCGCACTGCTCGTACGGGCGTTGCCCGCCGCACCCCGGCCCGTACCGCAGGCCCGTGAGTCGCTGCTGCGGCAGGCGCGGGCCGGTGCCTCGTACGTCTTCCGGGACCGGCTGCTGCTCGGGCTCGCGCTGCGTCCGGCGGTCGGGAACATCGCCTTCCTCGCCGTGGAGACCGTACTCGCCCTCTTCGCGCACGACCGTCTCGGCATCGGCACCTTCGGCTTCGGCCTGCTCCTCACGGCGGAGGCCACCGGTGGTCTGCTCGGCGCGGGCATCGCCTCCTTCCTCGGCCGACGACTCGGCACCGGCACCGCGCTGACCTGCACGGCCGCGGTCGAGGGACTCGCCATCCTGGGCCTGGCCACCGCCTCGAACCCGTACGTCGCCGGCCTCGCGCTCGCCGTCTGCGGAGCGGGCATGGGCGCCACGATGGTGCTCGGCCCCTCCCTCCGGCAGGCGATCGTCCCCGCCCATCTGATGGGCCGGGTCGCCTCCACCTCCCGCATGCTCGCCATGTGCGCCGCCCCGTTCGGCGCCTTCCTCGGCGGCTGGCTGGCCACCGCCCATGACGTACGCACCCCCCTCTACGCCGCCGCCGGCCTCCTCCTCACCATGACCGCCGTCACGTCGACCATGACCGGCAACCGCCGGGTCGAAGCGGCGCTGCGTGCGGCCGCCCCGGCCGCTGACCAGGCCGTCCCGGATCGCTCGGGCCCCCGGGATTCCGTTCGGAAGAGTGCCGTCTAGGCTCCGCGAGGCCGTTGGCCGGTGCCGGTCCGGCGCTCGCCGCCCCGGCACCGGGGCGGCGAAAAAGCCGTTGACCGTGCCGGCCGGCACCCTGCTACGTTGTACGGGCTTCTGCTGCCGCCGATTGGAGAAGGACGTTGTACGTCTGAGGTCCTGAGACACCGTGTCCCCCTGTACGTGTGGGGATGCCGCGTGCGACCTCGGCGTCAGAGCCGTCCTTGCGGAGCAGGGCTTTTGCGTTCTCCCGCGCTCCCCGGACGTCACCTCGCTCCTGCCGGTCCCCTGTCGGTCTTCCGCCGACGGCAGGTCGCCGCCTCCCGGTGTCTCGATACGCGTTTGCCCTGAACACATCACGCAACCGCGGAGACCCCGTATGACTCATTCCGTCACCTGTACCTCTCTGTCCTTCGCCTGGCCCGACGGCACCTGCGTCCTCGAAGGACTCGACGCCTCCTTCGGCCCCGGCAGAACCGGGCTCGTCGGCGTCAACGGATCGGGTAAATCAACCCTGTTGAAACTGATCGCCGGCCGGCTCGCCCCGGTCGACGGCACCGTCCGCGTGGCCGGCACCATCGGCTACCTCCCGCAGAGCATCACGCTCGACACCGACATGCGGGTGGACGAGGCACTCGGCATCGCCGACCGGCGGGCCGCGCTGCACGCCATCGAAGCCGGCGACGTGACCGAGGAACACTTCGAGACCGTCGGCGACGACTGGGACGTCGAGGAACGCGCCCTGGCCGCCCTCGGGGAACTCGGCCTCGGGCACATCGGACTCGACCGCACCGTCGGCGAGGTGTCCGGCGGCGAATCCGTGCTGCTCCGGCTCGCGGCACTGCTGCTGCGCCGCCCGGACGTCCTGCTGTTGGACGAACCGACCAACAACCTCGACCTGTACGCGCGGCGGCGGCTCCACGCCGCCGTCGCCTCCTGGCCGGGTGTCCTGATCGTGGTCAGCCACGACCGGGAGCTGTTGGAACTCGTGGACCAGATCGCCGACCTGCGCGCGGGCGGCATCACCTGGTTCGGCGGCACCTTCTCGGCGTACGAGGAGGCCCTCGCCGTCGAGCAGGAGGCCGCCGAGCGCATGGTCCGCGTCGCGGAGGCCGACCTGCGCAGGCAGAAGCGCGAACTGGTCGACGCCCAGGTCAAATTGGCCCGCCGCAAGCGGTACGGCCAGAAGATGTGGGACCAGAAGCGCGAACCGAAAATGGTCATGGGGCTGCGCATGCGCGCGGCGCAGGAGTCCGCGGGCAAGCACCACATGCTGCACGAGGAGAGACTGGCCGAGGCCAGGGAACGCCTCGACGACGCGGTGGAGGCCGTACGGGACGACGACGAGATCCGCGTCGACCTGCCGTGCACCGCCGTGCCGCCGGGCCGGTCGGTGCTGACGCTGCGCGAACTGGAGATGGCGCACGGCGCGCGCGTGAGCGGCGGGTACGACCTGTACGGTCCCGAGCGCGTCGCACTGGTCGGACGCAACGGCGCGGGCAAGACGACGCTGCTGCGCACCATCGCCGGGGAACTGGCTCCGGTGTCGGGGGAGGCGACGGTGCACGTGCCGGCCCGGTTCCTGCCGCAGCGGCTGGACATCCTCGACGGGGAACTGAGCGTCGCGGAGAACGTGGCCCGTTTCGCACCGGGCGCCACCAACAACCTGATCAGGTCGCGGCTGGCCCGCTTCCTGTTCCGGGGCGCCGTCGCCGACCGGAAGGCGGCGGCGCTGTCCGGCGGCGAGCGGTTCCGGGCGGCGCTGGCCGCGCTGATGCTGGCCGATCCGGCACCCCAACTGCTGATGCTGGACGAGCCGACGAACAACCTGGACATGGCGAGCGTCCGGCAGCTCACCACGGCCCTGGCGTCGTACCGGGGCGCGCTGCTGGTGGCCAGCCACGACCTTCCCTTCCTCGACTCGCTGGGCATCACCCGGTGGCTGCTGCTGGAGGAGGGAGAACTGACGGAGACCACACCGGAGGCGGTGGGCGCCACGACCGGCTGAGGCGGGACGAGGCAGGCGGTGGGTGGTGGGCAGGGGGCTCGGCAGGGAAGGCGACGGGATTCCTTCCGTGAAGGGCGACCGTGCCCACCACCCGCCTTTCCCGGGAACGCCCCGAACCGGACCGGTGCGAGCACGACCGACACCGACGACGCCATGGCCCCAGCCCGTGACCCACCGCGACACCTGGCCCGAAAGCTCTCGGTCCGCCGAGCTCCCTCACCACCAGGAGCTCCTGGACGGCACGGACCGGGCCTCGCTCACCACGCAGCCCTTGTCGCCAACCCGATGAACGACGCCGGCGCACGGGGCGGAACGCCGCCCGTCGCCCGTTCTCGAATCACCCGTGAAACTTACGGAACAACTCGTTCGGCGTTGAATGACAAATCGCGTAAGGTGCCCCGGTCATCGAGGCCGAAGGCGGGTTACGGGCGTGGCACCGAAAGAAGTGACGCGGAATCAGTTGGCGGGCGCGGCGCGGGCCGCGCTGGGCGGCGGGCGACGGCTGGAGGCGGTCGAGCGACTCGCGGGCGGGACCACGAAGGGCGTCTACCGGCTCACGATGGACGACACCATGACGGCGATCGCCTACCTGTGGGACGACTCCGAAAACTACTGGCCGGCCACCGAGCACGACGGCGACCTCGCCGACCCGTTCTCGTCCGGCACCGGGCTCGACCTGTTCGAGGCCGCGCACGCCCGGCTGGAGGCGCTGGGACTCCGGGTCCTCAAGATTCACCTGGTCGACCGCGATCGCACCCACCACCCGGCCGACCTCGCGATCGTCGAGGACGTGCCCGGCGAGAAGCTGATGGACCTGCGCAACCGCGACCCGCGCGCCGCGGAGCCGACCATGAGGCGCCTCGCCGAGAGCCTGGCGACGATGCGTGCCCACCGGGCACCGTCCTTCGGCAAGGTGGCCCTGGTCGACGGCGGCGGCACGTCACGGTCGGCCTCGTGCGAGCAGGCAGCACTCGTATTCGCACTGCGCTGCCTCGCCGAGGCGGCCGCACGCGACCACAGGATCGCCGACGCCCGCGTTCGGCTGGAGGAACGGCTGCGTCGGCTGACCGCGGCGGTGCGACCGCGCGCGGAGTACTCCGTCGTCCACGGCGAGCTGGGCCTGGACCACGTCATGGTCGACCGGAACGGCCGTCCCGTCATGATCGACATCGAGAACCTGCTGTATTTCGACGTCGAGTGGGAGCACGTGTTCCTGCGCCTCCGCCATACCGCCGACCAGTACCGGCAACTGACGGCGGACGGCCTCGACGAGGACCGCCTCGCGCTCTACGGACTCACCCAGCACCTGTCACTGACAGCGGGCCCGCTGCGCCTGCTCGACGGGGACTTCCCCGACCGGGAGTTCATGCGAGGGATCGCCGAGCACCACCTGAACGAGGCGCTGGCGATGGCCACGGCGAGTTGAGAACGCGCCCCACACGTCCGTGCCGAGCGGGGGAGGTGGTGGTGTGGTGCTCCTGTGACGTGTGGGCGGCCCGGACAGGGGGGTGCCCGGTGGTCCGGGGGTCAGGCGCAGGGGTTGCAGACGAGGTAGCCGTCGACGCGGCTGAGCCAGTCCGAGGCGGGATCCGGGGGAAGCGCGTGGCCGAGGCTGTCGGCCCGGACCTCGCCGATCCACTGGTCGTGCTGGTACTCGTGGTTGATGAGCGCGAGCAGCAGGTGGTTGGCGACGACGGTCAGCTGGGTGGGGGCGCCGACCCGGCCGGCGGCGATGTCGCCGATGCGGGCGTGGACGCGTTCGGCGACGGTGTCGCGGAAGGCGGTGAGCCGTTCGACGGTCGGCAACGCGCCGCGGAACTTCTCCGGGTTCGCCGAGTCCATGATCCCGTCCAGTTCCGGGTCGGGGCTGGGCTCGGCGGCGGTGAGGTTGCGGATCATGAAGTGGGCGACGTGCGCCTGGTGGCCCAGGTGCCAGCCGATGGCGCTGGAGTCCTCGTGCGGGCGCCAGGTGACCTCGTCCGGGGTGAGGTCCTTCCACAGCTCGTCGGTGTAGGCGCGGGCGCGGTCGTACTCGCGCAGAAGTGCGGTGATCTCGTGCATGTTGCTTCCCTCGGGCTGCGTCGTGGGGGTGGATGTCGGGGGCTGCTTCCAGCCGTGGTGGCGACAGGTCGCTCGCCGGGTGGACCCTCGCGTCGGCCGCTGTCGCGAAACCGCGGAGCCCGGACGTCCGCGTCGCGGAGGATGCGCTCCTTGCCGAAAGCGCCCGGGACGGCGCCCAGGAACGGCTGCTCGTCCTTCCCGTACCCGTCCCTGCCGGAGATGTCCTTCGTACCTGCCCGCAGCCGTGACGCGGCCGGTCGGGGCGAACCATGGCGTGCCCTGAAGATACGTCATGGTTATGTCTCGTTCGATCGGCAGGGAACACGCGGTGCGGTGGGTGCCGCGATCTGCCGGCAAAGTTAGGTGTCCATACGGTTGCCCGGTAGAGGATTTCGCTGAATCGGACCATAAGCAATGTGTATGCCTAGCGGCGGGCGGCGGCGAGGCTGTCGGCCAGGTGGAGCAGATCCGGGGCGAGCGGGGAGTCGGCGTTCCAGACCGCTTCGAAGGAGATCTGGACCTCGCGGCCCCGGCCACCGCGCCCGCGCCGTCTCCACCGTCCTGGTCGCCACCACCCTCGGCGGCGTCGCCGGCCCTAACCTCGCCGCCCCCACCGGCACCCTCGCCGAACACCTCGGCATCCCCGCCCTCGCCGGCCCCTTCATCCTCGCCGGCCCCTTCATCCTCGCCGGCCCCTTCATCCTCTCCGGCCTCGCCTACGCCCTGGCAGCCGTCGTCCTCGCCGTATGGCTCCGGCCCGACCCGCTGCTCCTCGCACGCAGCCTCGCCCGGCCGGAAGAGGACCGCACCGCAACAGCCACGACCACCCCGGCCGCCCCCGACGAGGGCCGCAGGGGCGTCGCCCTCGGCACCCTCGTCATGGTCCTCACCCAGCTCGTCATGGTCGCGATCATGACGATGACACCGGTCCACATGCACGACCACGGCCACGGCACCGCCGCCTCCGGCCTCGTCATCGCCATCCACATCGGCGCCATGTACCTGCCCTCACCGCTCACCGGCCGGCTCGTCGACCGCCACGGCCGCATGAAGATCGCCGCCGCCTCCGGGATCACCCTGCTGGCCGCCGGAATCCTCGCCGCCGCAGCACCCGGCGACTCCGTCCTCCTCCTCGCGCTCGCCCTCGCCCTGCTCGGCCTCGGCTGGAACTTCGGCCTCGTCTCCGGCACCGCGATCATCACCGACACCGTCCCCCTCGCCACCCGCGCCAGGACCCAGGGCCTGGTCGACGTCTCCATCGCCCTCGCCGGTGCCACCGGCGGCATGGCCTCCGGCATCATGGTCGCCGCCACCAGCTACCCCGTCCTCGCCCTCACTGGCGGCGTCCTCTCCCTCGCCCTCCTGCCCGCCGTCGTTGCCACCGCCCACCGCAGATGAACCCCACGGCCCGCGAGACGCCGACGCGGCGGCAGCGACACCCCCGGTGAGGGCGGCGCCCGGGCGGGCATCGTCATCAGCTCGTCCGGGGGCGGGACGCCGCGGCTGCTCGAAGACCGTCAGGACCGCATCGTCGCCGAGGTGTTCGCTGTCGTGCGATCGCGTCCTACCATGCGTACGAGGGGCTGGTCGGTGTGCCGATCGCCGTGGTTGCGAACCTGGGGAGCGCCGCACGGATGACCTCGCCCCTCCGGCATTCCGGGGCCGTACGGCGCATGCTGTGCCGGCGCGGACTCCACAAGGACCGGTGCTTCGCGCCCGACGAGCTCGGCAGCCCCGCCACCCCGTGCCTTCACGAATGGCGGTGCGCGTTCTGCGACCGGCTTCGACGGTCCGACGTGCTGCACCAGTACGGGCGTGAGCAAACCACGGCCGACCCGTGCCGGAACATCGTCGTCTGTGTCCGTTGCGGCCATGAGCGCGCATACGTCCGGCACGCGAACGACCTCGTCCCGGTGGACAGCCTCCCGGCGGCACAGCGGCCGAACTACGTCACCTACTACCACAGGGCCACGCCCTGCGACCACGTGCAGATCTGCCGGCGCTGCGGCAAGATGGACAACCACGTGGTCACCGAGCACGACTGGGAGGACCCGTGGTGGGGCGAGCGCTGCCGACGCTGTGGCGGGAAGTGGTTCGACGACGGGGACTGACCCCGTAGGGGAGAGCGACCGGTACGAGGCCGCGGGGCCTACGAAGGTTTCCTGGACGCACCCGCACGAGCCATGCCGACAGCCGTGAACGCCGCCGCCGTCGCGGTGGCAGCGGCGGTGAACGTGATGACCGGCCACACACCGCCGACGGGGGCGTTCAGCTGCGGCGCGGCGAAGCCTCCTGGTACCGCGTACACCACGAGCCGGTCTCCCGCCTTCGCATCGGCGGGACACGACTTCCCGAGCGGGACGAAGTCCGACTGCCGCAGATTCCGCTCGAGTTCCGTACCGTCGAGCCGTTCCAGCGAGCACTCCCACCAGAAGCCGGTGACACTCCCCGTGGGAGACTTCTTCTCGTGCCGCACGGACTTCGTGACGACGGTGTCCACCGGCCCGCCCCACACATCCAGCACGGCCTGGTCGAGAAACCCCAACAACCCCAGAGCCAGCAGAACCTCCACGATCGCGGCCACCCCGAAGTGCCAGGGATCGAGTCGAACGAAGCACGCGTGGATCGACGCGAACCCGGCGCCGAAGATCATCAGCACCGCAATGCCCACCACCGCCGGATGCGGCCACCAAACGGGAACCAGCACCACGGCCACCACGGTCAGCCCGCACATCAGCACCGAAGCGGCGACGCCCAGCATGGCGCCGACCACCCACAACTGCGGCCTCCTGCTCACTGATTCTCCCTCAACTACCCTGATTACCACGTGGGTTGATGTCCAATTCAGCGGCCTTCGCACGGATCGCCGCCCGCCGGTATCTGCTCGGTGTCGGCCGCCAGGCAGGAGGAGTACACCCGCGGCGGCGCGGGCCGCTGCTCCGGTTCCGGCGCGGCACCCACCGCAATGACCACCGCGGCAACGACGAAGGCCACGCCCGCCGTCGCGGCGAGCCGGGCACCGCGGCTCACCGATCGCCCCGGAAGCGGTCGCGGAGAGCGTCACGGCAGTCGTCCCCGGCGCCGGTCCGGATCCGGGAGAAGGCCAGCACGCCGTTCCCCTTGTCCTCCTGCCCGGCCTCGGCCAGTTGCGTCTCGATGTCCGCGATGAGCTCGGCACACTCGGCGCTGACGGGCTCTTCGGGCCGCGGGTCCGGTGTCGAGGAGGTGTTCAGTCCGGCGGTGGCGGCGAGGCCGGCCGCGCACAGCACCACCCACGCGGCAACCCACGAGCGGCGGTTCATCCGTATCGGCTTGGGCATCCAGGCATCCTACGAGCGTCGCGACGGGGCGCGGCCGTCGTTCCGGAAGTTTCGGCCGTTCCGGCCGCTCCGGCCGTTCCGCACAACGACGGCGGCCGTGCGACTGTCGCACGCGACGGCGGAGCTTCGGCGCATGCCGGGCGAAGGTGATCGCACCGCTCCCGATACGGGCGGGGCGGTACGGCGTTGGGAACTCGACTGGGACCTGCAAGTGCCCTGACCCGGCAGCCCGGTGGGACCCCGGCCCTCGAAGCGGCCCCTCACCGGAGTAGGGGTGGGAACGACCAGGTGCGGGCGGCCTCGACACCGCGAAGCACGTCCGCTCCGTGAGCGACGGCCTGCGACGCGGGTCCCATCTGCGGCATGCTGGAACCACGGGGCCGCTGCCCGGAGTTCGCCGGGGCGGCGGGCCGGCAGGGGCGTGGGCGGCGGGAGAGGTGGGCGGTGGCGGCGGTACCGTTGACGGCGGGTGACCCGGTGAAGGTGGGCCGGTACCGGCTGCTGGCCAGGCTGGGCCAGGGCGGCATGGGCCGGGTGTACCTGGGCCGTTCGCCCGCAGGACGCGCGGTGGCGGTGAAGGTGGTGCGGCAAGCACTGCTGTGGGACGAGGGGTTCCGGCGGCGCTTCGCACGCGAGGTCGAGGCCGCACGACGGGTGACGGGCTTCTGCACCGCCGCGGTCGTCGACGCCGATCCGTCGGGGAACCCGGCCTGGCTGGCCACGGAGTACGTCCCCGGCCTGTCGCTCCAGGAGGCGGTGGCCCGGCACGGGGTGTGGCCGGAGCAGGCGGTGCGCGGCCTGGGCGCCGCCCTGGCCGAGGCGCTCGCCGCCGTGCACGCGGCGGGCCTGGTGCACCGCGATCTGAAGCCGTCGAACGTGCTGCTGGCGCCGGACGGCCCCAGGGTGATCGACTTCGGGATCTCGCTGGCCGCCGACGACACCGCGCTCACCGAGACCGGAACGGTGATCGGCACCCCCGGTTTCATCCCGCCCGAGCAACTGCGCCATGAGGGTGTCGGTCCGGCCGGTGACGTGTTCGCGCTGGGGGCGGTGCTGGCGTACGCGGCCGCGGGCGTCGGCCCGTTCGGTGGCGGCGCGTCCCAAGCGGTCAACTACCGGGTGGTCCACCAGAGCCCCGACCTGAGGGGCCTGACGCCCGGCCTCGCGGCGGTGGTGGCCCGGTGTCTGGCGAAGGACCCCGGGGAGCGGCCCACGGTGCCGTGGCTGCTGGACGAGTTGGGCCGCCCGGAACCCGCCCACGGCGATCGGCACCCGCACCGGGCCGCCCCGGCACCGGACCGGGGCGAGGAGGACGACGGGGGCCTCGCGACGGCCGGATGGATGCCCGGCCCGGTGGTCGAATCCGCCACCCGGATGCGGGCCGAGGTGCCCACCGAGCCCATGCCCCGGCCGGAGGACACAGTCCCGGAAGTTCCCACCGACGACAGCCCGGAGCCTTTGCCCGGCACGCCTCCGCCCGCCCGGCGCCGCCGGCTGCGGACGGCTCTCGCCACGGCGACCGCCCTGGCCGTCATCGTGACCGGCGTCGTCGTGTGGCAGGTGTCCGCGGACGGGGGGAAGGACGACTCCCCGCCCGCCGCCCCCGCGAACGTCCGGGAACTCTGGTCCCGGTCACTGGACGAGGGACAGACCATGGCCATGACGGCGGAGCGGACGGTCTACCTGGAGAACAAGGACCGCCACGAGATCAGTGCCCTGTCCGTCGCCGACGGATCCGATCGCTGGGCCCGCCGGGTCAAGATCTCCGACGTCTCCGAGGAGAGCGACTACGTGAAGAACACGGTGGGCGACGACATCGAGATCACCGCCGTCTCGGGCGGCCTGCTGTACTACGGCAGCGGCCAGTACCTGTATGCGCTGGACGCGGACAGCGGCGATCCGCTCTGGAAGCACATGGACGACTCCTTCCACCCCTCCCCGGTGGTCGTGGGCGGCGCCGCCTACGCGCACATGAACGCCTTCTTCTACGTTCTCGACCCGCGCACGGGGCGCGAGTTGTGGAGGCACTCGTTCAACGGTCTGACGTCCGACGACGCCTCCGTCACCGACGACGCGCTCCTCACGTACGGCAAGAAGAAACTGATCGCGGTCGACACCCGCACGCGCAAGGAGACGTGGTCCTACGAGGCCGACAGCGAGGTGGAGACGGCGCTCGTGGCAGCGGGCGGCAAGGTCTACTTCGGTACCAAGGACGGTGCCCTGTACGCCGTCGACGCCGCGTCGGGCGACGAGGTGTGGCGCGGCACCTTCGAGGGGGAGCTGTGGGACGGGCGGCTCGGCGGGGGAGCCGGCGGGCCCGAAGTGACCGACGGGAACGTCTACTTCGAGAACGACGGCTATGTGTCGGCCTTCGACGCGGACACCGGTCGGGTGCTGTGGCGGAAGAAGCAGAAAGCCGACGAGGTGACGTCCCTGACGGCCGTGGACGGCACCCTCCTCGTCCACGACTCGGAGGGGTACCTGAGCGCGCTGGACGCCGGCAACGGAAGGACCCGGTGGCGGGAACCGGTCGACGTGGACGACGACGCGGACTTCGGGATCGTCGGGAACACCGTGTTCGTCGAGCTGGACGGCCGGCTGACCGCCTACCGGGCCGCGACCTGACCCACCGCGTCGTACGCACGGCCGGAAAATGACGAACGAGGAGGAGCCAGTGCAGGCGTTCGCGCCGCTGGAGGCGGGGGACCCCGCACGGATCGGCCCGTACCGGCTCGTCGGAAGGCTCGGCTCGGGCGGGATGGGCCGGGTGTACCTCGCCCGGTCGCCGGGCGGCCGGGCGACCGCGGTGAAGGTGGTGCACGACGAACTGGCCGAGGACCCGTCCTTCCGTACCCGCTTCCGGAGGGAGGTGACGGCGGCGCGGCGGGTGACGGGCCCCTTCACCGCGCCCCTGGTCGACGCGGACCCGGACGCGGAAGTGCCGTGGCTGGCCACCGCCCACGTGCCGGGTCTCTCGCTGGGGGCGGCGGTCGCCCGGCACGGTGCCTGGCCCGAGCGGTCCGTACGGGCGCTGGGATCCGGACTGGCGGAGGCCCTGGAGGCGATCCACCGGGCCCGGGTGGTGCACCGTGATCTGAAGCCGTCGAACGTGCTGCTGGCGCCGGACGGCCCCAGGGTGATCGACTTCGGGATCTCGGTGGCCGCCGACGACACCAAGCTGACGGCCACCGGGGCCATGGTCGGCAGCCCCGGTTACCTTCCGCCCGAGCAGCTGATCGGCCGTGAAGTGGGGCCCGCGGGCGATGTGTTCGCGCTCGGCGCGCTGATGGTGTACGCCGCGACCGGCACCAACGCGTTCGGGGGCGGGCACGCGCACGGCGTCAGCTACCGCGTCGTCCACGAGGAGCCGGACCTGTCGGGGCTGCCCGGCGAACTCGCCGGGGTGGTCGGCCGGTGCCTCGCCAAGGACCCGCTGCGGCGGCCCGGGGTGCCGGAACTCGTCGCGGAGCTGGGCCGGTGGGAAGGGGATGGCGGGGCCCGGTCCACGTTCACCGGCGCCGCCTGGCTGCCCGCGCCGGTCGCCGACGACGTCATGGCGCTGCGCACGGACCCGCTGCCGGAGGAGGCGAGCGCGGACCTGCCCACGGGCGCGGACCTGCCCACGGTCGGCCCGGCGCACACCGACGTTGCCACCGCACGGCTCGGCGGGCCGCCGGGGCGGCCTTCGTCCGCCGCCCGCCCGGGTGAGTGGATCCGGCAGCGGCGTACGGCCGTTCTCGCCGCGGCGGGCACGCTCGTCGTCCTCGCCGTCGTCGCCGGGCTGCTCCTGCCCCGCGCCTTCTCCGGCTCGTCGCGCGGCAACGGCAGCGGGAGCACCGCCGCCCCCACGGCCGTCACGAAACAGCTGAAGGTGCGGGAGGAGTGGCCGTCCGACGAGGACCTGTGGCATCCGGTGGTCGCCGGCGGCAAGGTGGTCGGCGAGGGCCAGGACGGTCTGCTGCACGCGGTGCACACCGACAGCGGCGACACCGCGTGGACGTACGACGACCCGACCGCGTCGTCCCTGGAGGGAGTGAGCGACGGTCTGGTGGTGGCCTCCGGCAACGAGCGGGGCACGATCCAGGGCATCTCCCTGGACAGCGGCAAGCAGGTCTGGAGCGTGGACGCGCGGGCGCACACGGCACCCGGCACGACGTTCCACCTCTACCTGCGGATCGTGGTGGTCGACGGGACCGTCTACGTGAATGCCCTGTACGACCTCCCCGCGGGGTCGAAACCTTCCGGCAGGTACGCCGTGTCGGCACTGGACGCGGCCACCGGACGGCTGAAGTGGACCCGACCGGTCGAGTACGGCCTGTCCGACGCGCTCACGGTGGTGGACGGGGTGCTCTACGGCGGGATGTGGGGGAAGGACGGCTCCTACTTCTACGCCCTGGACGCGAAGACCGGGGACCAGCGCTGGCGATACCGCACGCAGGACGAATACGGCACCGAGGTGACGGCGATCAAGGTGTCGGGAGACACGGTCTACGCCGGCGACAGCCGGGGCGAGCTCCACGCCGTCGACGCCCGGCGGGGCACCCGGCTGTGGACCTACGAACCGGACGTCCAGAGCAGGAAGTGGCTCGAACCGCTCCTGGTCACCGACGGCGTGATCCTCGGAGGCACCGGAGAGAACGACAGCACGAGGAGCCCCGGAGACGTGCACGCGGTCGCCGCCGGCTCCGGCAAACCGCTCTGGACCACGCACACGGAGGGCGAACCCGAACTGCACGGTCTGCTGGACGGATCGGTGCTCTTCAGCACGGAAACCGGCACACTGCACGCCGCGGACGCCCGCACCGGCAAGTCCCCGGCCCGGACCCGTCTGTCGCCGGACAACCCCGACGCGGCCGTCGTCGGCGACCGGGTGTACTTCGACGGCGGCGACGGCCGCCTGCACGCGGGAAGGATCTCCCTCACCGAGAAGTGAGGAACGACCGGGCACCTCCGGCCCGCCGGCCGGCGCTCCATCCCCCGTTCCCTCGTCCCTCCCGCTCGGACCACTCCGTCGAACGGCGTTGTCAGTGGCGCACGGTAGTTTCGGAGTTGTTCGGGATCACGGGGCGAGAAGGGTGAATTCGTGAGTGTCAGGCATGCGTTGAGCGTCGTCCTGGTGGACGTCAACGACGGGGTGGTGAGGGCTTGGCGGTCCGCGTTCGCGGATACGCCGGAGGTCGAGATCAGACGGGGCTCCCTGCTCGACGTGGACGCCGACGCCTGGGTCTCCCCCACCAACGAGCGTGGCCGGATGGACGGTGGGGTCGACGCCGTCGTCAAGCGGTACCTCGGGGCGGGCATCCAGGTGCGGGTGCAGCGGGCGATCCGTGACCGGTTCGGCGGACGGCTGCCGGTGGGCAGCGCGGTGTGCGTCCCGTCCGGGGCCGACACACCCCGGTACCTGATTTCGACGCCCACCATGCGCCAGTCGTCGCAGAACGTCAGCGACACGATGAACGTGGCCCTGGCCTGCGCGGCCGCCTTCCAGGCGGTGCATCTGCAGAACCGGGCGAAGCCGGGCAGCATCCGGTCGGTGGCCCTGGTCGGGATGGGCGCGCAGACCGGGAAGGTGCCCGCGAAGGTGTGCGCCAACTTGATGTGGACGGGCTACACCCTCTTCCAGGACCACGATTTCACGGACTACGACGAGTTGCGGGCCACCGTGCTGGGGCAGCTCGACGACATCGAGGGAGCGGGGTCCGCACGGCGGGTCCGGATCAACGTGCCGCAGCGGCCTTCCTTTCGTCACTGACCCGAAGACCTCGCAGACCGGTGCCGCCCAGGGCGCCGGCACCGGCGACGAACCCACCGCAGCCGTTCAGCATGCCGGGGCGCCCGCGGAGGCGCCCGGTTCGAGTATGGGGAGTTCCACTCTCGTGAATGATGTCGACGTGACGGGCGCGGGCGATGCCGGTTCCCAGGCCGGGGACCCGTTGGGACTGGCCGACCTGTTCACCGGCGGCGGCGAGCCGTGGCTGCCGCTGCTCAAACCGGTGATCGAGGCGCAGCCGGGAGCCGCCGACTTCATCGGCCCGAAGCGCAGCCCGGAGGTCGTTCCGGTGCGCGAGCTGACGTTCCAGGCGTTGAAGCCGCATCCGCCGGAGAAGTGGAAGGTGGTCGTCTTCGGACAGAACCCCTATCCGCGGGCGGAGAGCGCGACCGGCATCGCGATGTTCGACAACACCTTCAACGACTGGAAGGACAGCCAGTTCGGCCGGGTCGTGAGCATCCGCTGCCTCATCAAGGCGGCCGCGATGTGGAAGCACGGCATCGTCAAGAAGACCCCGATCGCCGACGTCCGCGCCCTGCTGAAGAAGCAGGACACGGTTCAGCCGCCCGAGTGGTTCCAGGCGATGCTCACCCAGGGCGTGCTGCTGCTGAACGCCTCCCTCACGGCGAGTGCGGACGGGGCGATGCCCACCGACCGGCACACGTCGTTCTGGCGCCCCGTGGCCGAACAGATCGTCGAGGAGATCCTCCGGGCGAAGCAGGACGCGGCGGAGGAGGACGACCGGGGGGTGGTGTTCGCCTGGTGGGGCGCCCACGCCCGGAGCCTGAAGAAGGTCGTCCAACGGCTGGAGAAGAAGTACCCGGGAGTGGAGGTCCGGCACCTGGACCACGCCAACCCGGCCGCACAGGGGGACCTGTTCTGCGAGGGCGACCACTTCGCCCAGGTGAACGACGCCCTGGCGGCGGTGGGGGCCGAGCCGGTGGACTGGCTGCCGCAGAAGGGCTGGGACCAGGGGGCGGGCGGGGCCGGCGGGCCGGAGGACGGTGCCGTCGCGCAGCGGATGGGGGCGTTCATCGCGTCCACGATGGAGCTGCACCAGCTGTATCTGGAGCGGCTCACCAGCGTCAAGGACGAGGGCCTCGTCCTGCCGCCCGTCACCGGGGTGTTCGACACGCCGCTGATGGACTTCCGGAAGGCCGTCGAGCCGGTCTCGCAGGTGCTCGGGAACCTGGACCGGCACATCGACCTGTCGAGCCGTTTCGGAGAGACGAAGGCCGCGGGGGCGGCGGTCGAGGGCGTGCTGCCCGAGGACGCCGTGGGCGCCCTGTCGGCCGACGCGATCTCGGCCCTCTACCTGTACACGTGCGAGTCGGGCTTCTACCGCGAACTCAACGCCGTGCTGCGCTCCTCGGACCGCGAGCGCGTGGTGCCGTACCTGCCGTACCTGCGGCTGCTGTTCTCGGCGATGGAGGCGCTGCCGGCGCAGACGCGCCCGCTGTGGCGCGGGGTGGCGCTGGACCTCCGGTCCCAGTACCCGCTGGGGCGGACGGTGACGTGGTGGGGCGTGTCGTCGTGCACGTCCGAGCTGGGAGTGGCCCGCGCGTTCCTCGGCGGACGCGGCCGACGGACGCTGTTCGAGGTGACGCCCGCGCGGGCGGTGGGAATCCGGCGGTTCTCCGCGTTCACGGGTGAGGAGGAGTACATCCTCGCGCCGGGGACGCAGCTGAAGGTGACGGAGGTGAAGGCCGAGCGCGGCGGGCTGTGCACCGTGCGGCTGACCGAGCTGGAGGGGGCCGGCCTGGTGTCGTGACGTTCCCGGGCCGGATGCCCGGTGCGCACGGTCCTTCGGCCCCCACCGCGCGCGGGCACGGGTGCGACTCCCGGTGATGCATCCTGCCCGCGTCCGGCCCGGTGGGGCCCTTGCCGTCCGGCTCACGGTTCGGCGGAGGCCCATCGGGCCGCTTCGACCGGTTCAGGTGATCGGCGTGGTCAGGGCGCCGATGCCGTCGATCGGGCAGCTGGACAGCGGATGGCCGAACGGGCTGTCCGGCCCCGGCGGCCCGGTACTCGTTCACGGCGACCCGGCCGACGAAGGTGTAGGGGGGCGGGGCCGAGCCGGTGACGCGGAAGCCCGCGCCGGTCTCCAGGGGCGTTCGGGGGAGCAGCCCTTGTAGTCGGGTGCCGCGACCCGGCCGAAGGAGTTTGGTCACCCCTGCGGCGCGGCCGCCTCCCCGGCGCCCTCTTCGGCACACCCGGACACCCCGCCCGGCGCACCCGGCACGGCAGGTGCGTAGTCCCGCAGAGCGCGGCCGGCCACCCACCCCTGAGCCCTGGCCCTGGACACGTCCAGGACGACCGAATGGGCCAGTTGGTCGACGGCGTAGCGGGTGAGCGACGGCTCCGTGCGACCGAGCAACCGGGCAGCCCTCCCGGCACCGCCCACCGTGGCGCGGGCGACGGACAGGGGGACGTGGCCGATGCGTGCCCGTACGCGATGGGCGCGCAGGACCGTCCGGATCGCCTCGTCCCGGTCGTAGGGCACCGGATCGGCGATGTTGTACGCACCCGGCGGCCAGCCGGCAGCCGCGAGGCAGGCGTCGGTGAGGTTCTCGACGGCGGTCAGACTGAGGAGGACGCTGGGCCCCGGCAGCAGGAGCAGCCCGCGGCGGATGCGGGACAGCAACCGGGGCACCAGGTGCGGATCCCCGGCGCCGTAGACCGCGCGCGGCCGCAGCACCACGGCGCCCGCGGCGAGGGCCAGGGCCTCACCGGCGGCCTTGGTACGGCCGTAGGCGTTCAGGTGCCCGCGTACCGGATGGTCCTCGGTGACGCGGGAACGTCCGGGGCCGGGCGCGTAGACGCTGGCACTGCTCACCCACACCACCGGCCGGTCGCCGGCCGCCCGGAGCAGCCGCGCCGTGCCGTCGACGTTGACCGCGTGCATGGCGGCCTCGGCCGGGGAGCCGGGCACCGGGTCGCCGACCGCCGCCGCGCAGTGCACGACGAGGTCGGCCCCGGACAGGTCCGGGACCTCGCACGCGGCGTCCCAGGAAACGTGCCGGCCGACCGGGCCGGGCCGCCGCCCGACACACAGCACGTCGGCGCCGCGGGCGGCGGCCGTGGCGGCGACGTGCGAGCCGCAGAAGCCGCTCGCACCGGTGACGGCGATCGTGGTCATCGGTTCTCCAGGGGAGGACGGGCGTCGGCCGCCCGGACGGTGAGGGAGCGCCAGCCGGGCAGGGCCGCGCCCCGGTCGACCCGGGCGCGTACGACGACGGGGCGGTGGGGAGCGAGCGCGGCGAGGACATCGTCGAGCTGCGCGAGGGCCAGGCGCGCGCCGGGGCAGGCATGGCCGCCCGCGCCGAAGACGAGCCGGGCCACGGCGGGCGGAACCGGACGGTGGGCGTCGGGCAGCCGGTCGTGGGCCCGCACGGCGTGCCGCGCGACCAGAAGCAGGCGGTCCCCGGCCCGGACCGGGCAACCGCCCAACTCCGCGTCGGCCGCCGCCGCGCGGGGCAGCAACGGAGAAGGGGCGATCACCCGCAGCAGCTCGTCCACCAGCGCCGGGCGCAGCCGGTCGTCGGCCGCCTGGTCCCAGAAACCCGCGTCGGCACACCAGGCGGCGGCGCGTGGGAGCGCGGCGACGGTGGTGTTGACGGCGGCGACCGCGAGCACGGCCCGCAGCGCGGACCCGGCCGCCTCGCCGGAGACGGGGGCGAGCAGCGCCTCCAGCCGTGCGGTCGCCGCGGCGGCCGCACGCGCCGTACCGGGCGGCCGGGGGCCGGGCAGGTGGTCACGTACCGCGGCGGCCGCTGCCCCGGCCGCCGCCGAGGCGATGTCCTCCGGGGCGCCGACGGCGTCCAGCAGCGCGCGGACGGTGGCCCCGGCCAGTTCGCGGGCCGCCGGCACGAGGTCGACCTCGCGGCCCGTGGCGAGCGGGGCGAAACGACGGTCCAGCACGTCCCGCCACACCGGGCGCAGCCGCTCCACCCCCGCCGCGCCGAGACCGTCGGCGACGGCACGCCGGGTGGCCCGGTGCCCGGCGCCCTCCTGGTCGAACAGCGTGCCGCCCGCGGACAGCCGGCGGGCGGCGCCGCCGGTGGTGCCGTCCGCGGTGCGGTCCAGCGGGATCCTGGTGAGGGCCTGCCGGTAGGGCTCGGTGCCGTGCACCAGGACCGCCCCGCCGACGCGGGTGACGGCGCGGCGCCGGCCGAGGGCCAGGAGCGCGAACAGCACGGGGTGGGAACGGGTGTACACGCGCCGGTCGCGGCGGCGGGCGCGGGCCGGGGCAAAGGACGATCGGCCGGTCAACGGACATGCACCTGCTTCGGGTCGGCGGGTCGATAGCGGCGGTCCCAGCACCACAGCAGGGTCCGGCGGGCACCCCAGGCCCGCAGACGGCGCAGGCTGGCGCGCACGACCATCCGTTCGGCCCGGACGATCCGGTCGCTGTGCTCGCGCGCCCGGTTGAGGAGGACGACATCCTCGGGCGGCCCCTCCAACGGGATACGGGGCGCGCCTCCGCAACGCAGGTAGAGCCCGGCCGTGAGGGCGATGTTGTGGCCGTGACAGAGCACGTGGGGTGCGCGGTAGCGCGGGTGCCGGTGCCGGGCGCGGTAACGCCCGTACAGCGCGGTGATCCTGACGACTGCCGGCAGCAGATACCGCTCGGCCGGTGACGGCGACTCGTCGCGGCGCGGAAGGCTGCGGCCGCAGACCATCTCCGCGCCCCGGGCCAGCTCCCGGCGCGCCGTGGCCACCCAGTCCGCGGCGGGCAGACAGTCGGCGTCCGTACGTACGAGCAGCGCGGCGCCGCGCTCGATCGCGTACCGGAAGCCGGTGTCGACGGCGGCGCCGGTGCCCCGCTCCTCCTCGTGGACCAGGTGCACGGGGAAGGGCGCACCGGCGGCGAAGCGGCGCACGACGACGGCGGTCGCGTCGGTGGAGGCGTTGTCCACGACGACGAGGGCGAAGCCGGTATCGGTCTGCGAGGCGAGAGCGGCGAGGGTCGCCCCGATCCCGGCCTCCTCGTTGTAGGCGGGCACCACGGCCCACAGCGCCGGCGCGCCACCGGGCACGGTCATCCCCGGCTCCGTTCGGCCAGGCGCCGGGCGGCGAGGCGAGCGGTGGCGGCGCGGTCGGGCTTGCGGGAACGCCCGGACAGCGGGATGTCGGCGAGCAGCACCGCGTCCGGCCGGGCGGCACCCATGCGCTCCAGCGGCCCGGCCAGGGCCGCCCGCAGCTCCGCCCGGCCGGCCCCGCGTCCGGGCTGGACGACGGCGACCAGGCGTTCGTCGCCGTCGCCCGCCGGTACGCCCACGAGCAGGGCCAGTTCGACGCCCGGCACATGGAGCGCCGGCTCGTACAGGCCGGGGTAGATGTTCTCCGCGTGCCGCAGGACCATGTCCTTGCGGCGGCCCTCCAGCACGATCCGGCCGCCGTCGAGACGTGCCCGGTCGCCGGTGGCTACCCACGGGTCGGGGTCCTCGCCCAGGTAGCGGTCCCGGGCCGCCGGGCCCGACAGCAGCAGCTCCCCGGCGGCACCGGTCCTGGCCACGACCCCGGGAAGGGGCGCACCGACCAGGTCCCCCTCGCCGGTGAAGGCGGCCTTGTCGGCCTGTTCGACCGCCGCGGCGGGGAACAGCTCGGTCAGCGCGTACACGCCCCACGCCTCGTCCGCGCCCGCGCGCCTGACGCGGGTGAGCAGCTCGGCACTCGCGGGAGCCGACCCGGTCCACACCCGCCCGTGGAAGCGGGCGCCCTGTGCCAGCAGCCGTCTCAGCTGCGGCGGCGTCAGATAGGTGGCCTGCGGGTCGAGACGGCGCAGCTGCCGGGCCAGCACGGGCGCGGAGCGGGCGGGCAGCGCGACCGGCGCCCCGCTCGCCAGCGACGGCAGGAGGACGAAGAAGGTGCCGCCGAGGACGGGCCGTCCCGCCCCGGGCCGTACCAACTCGGTCACCGTCGTCATGCCGGCGGCGAGCGAGGACCGGCTGTGGACCACCGCGCGGGGCCGCGAGGTGGTGCCCGAGGTGAACACGATGACCGCGTCCCCGTCCTCGTCCACCGGGGACGGCAGCGGTACGGCCCGGACGTCCGCGCCCAGCGCGGGGGCGCACCCGGGCAGCCTCGGCCCGACCGTGGCCACCGGCCCCAGCCGCGCCAGGTCCGGCAGGGCCAGACGGGCCCGGCGGGCGAGCGGGCGGGCCCATCCGGCGACCGCCTGGGCGGTCGCGTCGGCGAGGACGACGTCGGGGCGGGCCAGGGCGAGCCGGGCGCGCAGCACGTCCGGCCCGGCGCCCGGGTCGAGCACCGCGGCCCTGGCACCCAGCCGGTGCACCGCGAGCATCACGGCCAGGGCCCGGGGCCCCGGCCGTACGGCGACACCGACGGTGCCGCCGCGTGCGACGCCCCGCGCGTGGAGGGCGGCGGTGTACCGGTCGGCGAGGTCGACGAGGTCCCCGCAGGTGGCCCTGGTGCGTACGGCCCCGGTGCGGGTGGTGCCGAGGACGGCGGGCCGTTCGGGGTGGCGCCGCAGGGTGTGGGCAAGGGTGTCGAGCATCAGCGCGGGTCCTCCCCGTGACGGCCCGGGCCCTTGTCGAGGTACCAGCGGGCGGTGCCGACGAGGCCGTAGGCGCTCAGCCGGCGAGTGGAGTTCTCCACGACCATGTCGCGGGCGTGGACGATCGCGGTGGTGTGGCGGCGCACCCGGTTCAGGAACAGGCGGTCGGTGGGGGAAGGACGGCGCGGCATGCCGCCGACGGCCTCGTACAACGCCGTGGTGATGGCCATGTTGTTGCCCGCGTGCATCCGGTAGGGGGCGAGGTAGCCGTGCCGGCGGTGGTGGGCGGGGCGTATCCGGCCGAAGAACGCGGCGACGCGGACCAGCGCGCGGAAAGCGGCCCGCCCGAGCGGCCCGTGCTCGTCACGGCGCGCGTCGATGCGTCCGCACACCAGACCCGCACCGTGGCGCAGGGCGTCGCGGGCACCGGCCGTCCAGCCGGGGCGCGGCAGGCAGTCGGCGTCGGTGCGGGCCAGCAGCGTCGCACCGTGCTCGATCGCGTACCGGAATCCGGTGTCCACCGCACAGCCCACGCCCTTGTCCGGCTCGGACAGGACATGGACCGGGAAGGGCGCCCGGCGGGCGAAGGCGCATGCGATCGCGGCGGTGCCGTCGCTGGAGGCGTTGTCCACGACGACGAGGGTGAAGTCACGGTCGCGCTGGCCCGCGAGCGCCTCCAGCGTGGCGCCGATGCGCGCCGCCTCCTGGTGGGCGGGCACCACCACCCACAGGGCACTCACGACTGCTCCCACACCATCGTCATGATGCTCACGCCGCCGCCCAGCCCCACGAAGAGGACCCGGTCGCCGGCCTCCAGCCCCTCGTGGACGAGGTCGAGCTGCACACCGAGCGTGGCACTGGCCATGTTGCCCAGCTCGGGCACGGTGACGACGAGCCGGTCCCGGGGAACACCGGTGAGCTCCACGAACCGCTCCAGGTACGGCACGGTGACCTGGTGCACCAGTATGTGCCGGAAATCGCCCCACACCAGGCCGGTACGCTGCCGCATCCGGTCGAGCGCCGACACGCCGACCTTCTCGAACACCTCGCGCAGCTCGCCGCCGTCCCCGTGGAAGTACGTGTACTCGTCCCCCCGCGGGTGGCGCGAACCACCCCCGAGGATCCCCCCGACCGCCCAGTGCTCGGAGTGCGTCTCGGTGTCCACGTCGAGGATGCCGCCCCGCTCCACCGGCTCCAGGACGACCGCGGCCCCGGCGTCCCCGAAGGTGTACCCCGCGAACCCGTCCCGCAGCTGCCCGGGGCCGGAGGGGGCGTGCCGCACGGCACGGCTGGGGGTCTCCCCGGTGACGACCAGGGCCCGGCGGGCACGGCCGGAGAGGATCATCGCGCGTGCCGTGTCGATGCCGTTGACGAAACTGTTGCAGGCGTTCGTCACGTCCAACGCGTGTGCCCGGGAGCCGAGTTCGGCCTGGACGATGTGCGCGGTCGCCGGTTCGGCCACGTCCCGCGTGGCCGAGGCGAACACCAGCAGATCCACGTCGCACGGGGTGAGCCCGGCCCTGGCCAGGGCGACACGGCCGGCCCGCACCGCGAGTGTCGAGGCGTACTCGTCCCGCGCGGCCGCCCGCCGCGAGACGATGCCGGTGGCCCGTTCGAGCATCCGAGCGGGCAGGGACAGTCCGGAGGCGGCGGCGACGTCCGCCTGGAGCTGCCGGGACGTCACCTCGCGCTCCGGCAGGCAGGAGGCCACAGCGGTGATGCCCGCCCGGCGCACGGGGCCGCGGGCAGCGTGGTTTATGAGCATGGCCCGAACGCTATGAGCGGTCCGGCCGGTCGACCTGAGTGCCGGTACTCAACTCGCCTGGGTGATCAGCCACGCGGAGAAACAACAGTGTTCTCCCGGCCCCGCTCTCTTCTACGGGACGGATCTCGAACGAGAGCCGCCGTTCCGCCCCGGTCGGGGCCCCGACCGGCCCATGGAAAGTTCCGGAATCACCCAATGACCTGGATCGGAGTTCTGTCGTTGGTCGGGTGTCGAGGCGTGCCCGGCCCTCCGGGCCGTCGTTGCAGCGGAAACCAGGAGGAACACCGTGTCCGTCGCCCCCACCGTCCCCCTGCACCGGGCGGAAGCCCCGGTGCCCGGGCCGCCCCGGCTCGTCGAGCTGCCGAACGGCACACCCGTCTGGCTCGTCACCCGGTACGACGACGTGCACCAGGTCCTCACCGACCCCCGCTTCGGGCGCTCACCCGTCCACGAGCCCGATACCTCGCCGGTCGTCGACAGCCCCAGCCTGCTGGACAGCCGCGAAGCCATCGGCCAGCAGGACGGCGACGCGCACCTGCGCCTGCGGCGGGCCGTCGGACGGGCCTTCAGCCCGCGCTCGGTGGAGCACATGCGACCGTGGGTGGCCGCGGTCGTCGACGGGCTCCTGGACAACCTCGTCGAGAAGGGACCGCCCGCCGATCTCGTCACCGACTACGCGCTGCCCCTGCCCTGCACGGTGATTCACCGGCTGCTGGCCGTGGACGACGTTCCCATCGAGCAGCTGCTGCACTGGGCCGAGCACGCCTTCGCCGGAGCCGTCGCGACGCCGGAGGAGGGCGACCGCGCCCGATCCGAACTGACCGCGTTCGCCGCTGCGTTGATCACCGAGCGGCGCGGCGCTCCCGGTGACGACGTGGTCAGTTCCGTCGTCCGGGCCGCCGAGAGCGAAGGCGGCATCCCCGAGGCCGCGCTGGTCAATCTGATCGCCACCATGATCGCCGGCGGCCACGACACCACCATGACCATGCTCAGCAACTCCCTGCTCTATCTGCTGACCGAACAGCCCGCTGCCTGGGGCCGGTTGACCGGCGACGAACAGGCCGCCGCGGTCCTCACCGAGCGACTGCTCCACCTGATTCCCCTCAACGACCACGACGAACGCCTCGGCCGTCTGCTCGCCGCCACCGCGGACGTCCGAATCGGCGGTGTGACGATCCGCTCCGGTGACCTCGTCGCGGCCGACCGTGTCGCCGCCAACCGTGACCCGGCGGCCTTCCCGGGCAACCCTCACGACGACCTGTTCACACCCTTGCCGAAGCCCTCGCTCGTTTTCGGCGCGGGCCGGCACTACTGCCTGGGAACCTGGCTCGCCCGGGCCGAGCTCCAACTCGCCCTCCAGCGCCTCGCCGGCCGGCTGCCCGACCTGCGCCTCACCCTCACCGTCGACGACATCGTGTGGCGGCGCGGTGCTGTCAGCCGCAGCCCTCTTCACCTGCCCGCGGCCTGGTGAAGGGCGACCGCCGAGGTGCCCCACGGCGGTCAGGAGACGTACGGGTGCCCATGACCCGGCAGTCGGCCCGCCGGTGCGGTGCCCGGCCGGCCCGGGGGCACAGCTCCTGCCGGTGGCTCCCCGCCGACGCGCCGAGTGCCGGCCGCGGCCTCACCGGAGGCGGGGCGACGGATCCGGTACCGGACGGCGTGGGCCGCTACGAGAGGTCGAAGGGGGCGATGGGGTGGCCCTCCCAGATCCGGCGGGAGGCATGTTCGGGGTAGGGCCGGGTCTCCGACTCGGCGTCCAGGACGCGGGTGAGCCGCTGGTCGGGCCGGTGGGCGGCCCAGCCCGCGTCCCCGGTGGTGACGAAGCGGATCCATGCCTCCCTGAGCTCGTCGGAGAGCGCGACGGCCTCGGGGGTGGGCTCGTCTCCGACGAGCTGGACCCCCACGGGGCTGTCCAACGTACCGAACGCCAGGGGGACATCGAGGCTGTGGCAGGCGCCCAGGGCGCCGCCGAGCACCGGGGCGCTCCAGCCGAGCTCGAACAGGTACGAGGTGCCACCGGCTGCGGCGTTCGCCTCGGCCAGCTTCTGCGACGGCATACGGAAGAGGGCGTCCGCGTACACCGTCTCCACCAACTCCTCCGGGTCGGCCCGGGGAAACGCGGCACGGTACGCCTCCGCGCCGTGCGGCTGCGGGGCGAGCAGCTCCAAGGCCGCACGGGCGTCCTGCTCGGTGAAGGTGCCCCGCCGCCCGGCCATGACACTGAACAGCCGGAATTCGTCCCGGGTGTGGCCGACGAGCAGCTCGATCCCGCTCGCGCGCCCACCGGCCAGCGCGGACCAGGGCGTTTCGGGGAGGACCTCGCCGTCGACGACGGGACACAGGGCGGTGCCGGTCTTCGTGAGCCGCCCCCAGCTCTCCCGGTGCGCGTGGAGTCCGGCGTTGAACGCGGTGAGCCCCGCGGCCAGGTGCCAGGGGTCGGTCTCCCGCAGGGCCGCCGCGGTGGGGGCCGCCACGCCGAGCCGGTGTGCGAGCGCGGCGGTGACCTGCCGTGCCAGCGCGGGGGTGCTGTGCAGCCCCGGCACCGAATGGGCGATGGCCCGCCGGAACAGGCCGCGCGCCGACTCCATCGCGAGCAGGGCGGCGACCGATCCCGCCCCGGCGGACTGTCCGCCCACGGTGACCCGGTCGGGGTCGCCCCCGAAGGCGGCGATGTTCCCCTGCACCCACCGCAGGGCCGCGACCTGGTCGAGAAAGCCGCGGTTGGGCGGCGCGTCGTCCAGGAACGCGAAACCCTCGACGCCCACGCGGCAGTTGACGGTCACCACGACGAGTCCCGCCCCGGCCAGTGCCGCCGGGTCGTACATCGGGTCGCTCGATGCCGCCGAGACGTAGCCGCCCACCGGGATCCACACCAGCACCGGCAGTCCCGCCGCGCCCGTATCCGGGGTGCAGACGTCCAGCGTCAGCCAGTCCGTGCCCCGTGACGGGCCCGCCTCGACCGGCAGGGACAGCGGCACCAGGGGACCGAACTCCGCCACCTGCCTCGTCCCCTCCCAGCGGTGCGGCGGGGCGGGCGCGGCGAAGCGGAACGCTCCCACCGGGGGCCGGGCGTAGGGGATGCCGCGGAACACCGCGTGTCCCTGTCGCCGGCGCCCCTGCACGACACCTTCTGTGGTTCGAACCCTCGGCCGCTCGGGCAGTTGTCCAGGCATGACCCCAGATTCTTAGGTCAGCTGTATTATGTCAACTGTATGGGAAAGGCTTCGGGTCGCCGAGGAAGGCAGGGAGGCCGGAGATGCCGAAACAGGTGGATCACCGCGAACGCCGCGAAACGATCGCCCGCGCACTGTGGCGAGTGGTGGAGCAACGCGGTGTCTCGCATCTGACGATGCGTGTGGTCGCACAGGAGGCGGGCATCTCCCTGGGGCAGTTGCAGCACTACTTCGCCTCCCGGGCCGCCATGCTCTCCTTCGCCGTGGACTTCGCGTCCGAACGGACGGCGCTACGCGTCGAACAGGGACTCAAGAAGCTCGGCGACCGCCCGCACCCGCGTGACGTGCTGCGACTGACGCTCGCGGAAATGCTCCCCCTGCACGCCGACGCCCGCGCGACCAGTCGGATGAGCGCCGCCTACGTCCTGGAGGCACTGCACGACGAGGCCGTCCACGAGCAGGCGCGCCACGGCCTCGTACAGGGACGGGCCCTCGTCGAGCAGCTGGTCCGCCAGGCGGTTGCCGACGGACACATCGACTCCGAGCGAGATCCGGCGACCGAGACCAACCTGCTCCTCGCCCTCACCGGCTTCACCCCTCTGATCGAACTGGACGTGATCGGGCCGCAGGACGCACTCACCGCGATCGATCTGCACCTGGACAGGCTGTTCGGCACGACCACCCGCAACGCCTGACCCGGGGCGATCCCGACCGCTGCCGGAGAGCCGCTGCTCCGGGCCGGGCCACCGGATGCGGCGCCCGCCGTGCGACGGGCGCCGCATCCGACCGGACTCCCCCGGAGTTGACGAGGACGGTGCGCGGGTCCGTGCCGGTGGTCGTGGGCACGAGCATGACCGGCACCGCCCCCGGTGAGGGGGCGTGAGACGGCCCTGTGCCGCCGTTGCCACCCGGCCGGGGCTTCGGACGATCACATGTGGAGGGGCGGGGCGGGACGGTTCACGTCCGAGGAGCAGCGGCGTGACCGCCGGCCGGCCACCCGTGCGGTCGTCCTGCCCCGCTGACGGCTACCGCTTCGCCGGGACCGTGCCGCAGAACTCCGCCTCGATCAGCTTCTGGGTGTCACCGGTCCAGTCGGCGTTGAAGTTCGCGGCGAGGGAGTGCTCCCCGTCCCGGGTGGCCTGGGCCTCGGACTGGGACCCGTGGATGCCGCCGCCGTGCCCCCAGACCTCCTTGCCACAGCTCAGCTTCTGCCGCATGAGGCCGAGCCCGTAACCGACGGTGGGCAGGTCGGGGGAGACCTGGACGGTATCGGTCATCTCCTTCATCTCGGCCCTCGGGAGCAGCCGGCCCTTGAGCAGCGCACGGTAGAAGGTCTGCAGGTCGTTCGCGTCGGAGACCATCTCGCCGGCGGCACCGGCGATGCTCGGATTGAGCTCGGTGACGTCGTGGACGGGCCCGCCGGCCTCCTGGGAGAGCGTGGAGTAGGCGCGGGAGTTCGGCTCGGGCATCCGGGAGCCGGTCCCGGGCACGGACGTGGCGCGCAGCTTGAGCGGCTTGATGATCCGGTTCTCGATCGCCTTGCCGTAAGGACGTCCGGTCACCTTCTCCACGACCATCCCGGCCAGCACGAAGTTGGTGTTGGAATAGTTCCAGTCCGTCCCGGGGGCGAAGTCGGGCTCGTGCGCCATCGCGACGGCGACGAGCTGCTTCGGGGCCCAGGTGTCGTAACGATGCTGCAGGAAGCCGGGACCGAAGACCTTCTTCTGGAAGCCGGGGTCCTCGGTGTAGCTGTAGATGCCGCTGGTGTGGTTGAGGAGCTGACGGACGGTGATCTTCCGCCCGTCGTGCCCGTGCCCGCGCACCACGGTGGGCAGCCACTTCTCGACCGGGTCGTCGAGGTCGAGCCGGCCCTCGGCCTGGAGCTGGAGCAGGACGGTGGCGGTGAAGGTCTTGGTGATGGATCCGACCCGGAACCGATCGGCCTTCTTCCGCTTCCCCGCGGTGTCGGCCCAGCGGGCCCTTCCGTCACGGGCCTGCGCGACGGCCCCGGGCACGCCCTCGGCGACGGCCGCCTCCAGGGCCTGCCGGGTGGCGGCGTGGGACGGCTCGGCCGGCGACGACGCGATGGCGGGCGCGGCGAGCGCGGTGGCGGTGATCCCGACGACGAGCCCGGCGGCGAGGAGGGTACGGACGGTACGTACGGCTGACATGTGCGGACTCCCGTGATCGTGAACTGCGGTCACGGGAAGGGACCGGGGGAGACGAGTGGCGGGTTGAGTCCGGTCGTGACGGTTGAGCCGCTTTCAGCCGTTCGCGGGATCGGTCGGGTGCGGGAGCGACCCGACGCGGGTCGGTCGGGCCCGCGCGAACCGTCCCGTCGGCACTGCCGCAGGTCGGCGCGAGCCACCAGCGGGTTGTTCCCGGCCTTCTCGGCGGCCGACGGCCCACCGCATCCCGGCCTTTCCCGGATTCTCCGCCTTTGCCGCACCCGTCCCCCTACGGGCGCGCCCGCTTGCGTGCGCGGCCCCGTACCCAGCGCAACATCAGCAGGGCGAGGAGCCAGCACGCGGCCGGGCGGCCCAGTGGTTCTGCCGCTTGCGGGAGGCCGGACGGGAAGGGCGCGGCGAGCAGTACCGTGAGTCCCGCGGTCCCGGCCATCGGGCCGATGGCGTACCACAGCACCGTCAGGATCGGGCCGGTGTCGCCGAGCGCGGAACCGCCGTACAGCACCCACACGGGCGCGGGTGACCGGTACGCGCTCAGCAGCCCGGCGGCGACCAGCACCGGTGCGGCGGCCGGTACGGCCAGGAGCACGACGGGGTGGGCCGGCAGAGCGAGCAGGCAGCCGGCGACGACCAGCACGAGGGTGGGCACCAGCGCGTGTTCGAGCGCCAGGCGCTCGTAGGGTCGGGGCGACCATGCCGTGCGTCGTACGTCGTCGGCGTCCAGCCTGGCCGGTTCCAGCAACTGCGACGCGGCGAAGCAGCCGAGCAGCGCGGCCAGTGCCGCGGCGAGGTATCTCCCCGGGCCCCCGAGCCCGGCGGCCACGTGGGCGACCGCTCCGGCCGGTACGAGCAGCAGGACCATGAGGCCGGTCCGCCCGGGTGCCATGACCAGGGCCACCGCGTCGCGCCAGGCGACCAGCAGGCCGGGCGAGCGGGGCGGGGACAGCCGGGCGGCCCACCGCTGGGCCCGGCCCCGGCCCCGGGGCTCCAGGCTGCCGGCCACGGAGAGCCGGGCCGAGCGCATGTCCACGGCGAGGAGGCCGGCCAGCACCCCACCGGACGCCCGGGCCCGTGACCGCAGCACCTCGGCGGGCACCTCGGCGAAGACCTTCCAGGCGTGCGTCAGGGCGGCTGCCGTGACCGCCGGCAGCAGGGCGAGCGCCACCGGCCACAGGGGGCCGGGGCGGCCCGCCGCCGCGAGGACGGGCTGCGCCGCCCAGCCCCACGGGCCGGACCACAACTCGACGGTCTCCAGCGCCTCGGAGCGGTGCCCCCGGGCTGCGGCCGTCACCTGCACGGCGCCGAGCAGGAGAGCGATCAGCAGAACGGGGGTGGCCCGATGGAGCCGCTCGGTGGCCTTTCGGGACCGTTCCACCATGGCCGCCCCGGCCACGGCCAGCAGGGCCAGGCAGACTGCGGGACCCAAGCAGGCCGGGACCAGGAGACCGATCCGGCCGAGGCCGGCCGCCGCGATGAGCAGCGCGCCCACGAAGCCCAGCAACAGGGCGGCGAGCGTCCAGACTCCCGCCGACAGGGCGAACCAGGGAAGCAGCACCGGGCGGCGCCGGACGGGCAGCGCGAGCAGCCAGTCGGCATCGGGCCGCGGCAGGATCACCGGCCCGCGCCACAACGCGTCGCGCGCCGTGAGGAAGAACCCCGCCAGCGCCGTGAGGACCAGGGCGGACGGCAGCACGTGGGCGACGGCAGCAGCACTGTCCGCCGATGGCCGACGGTTGCCGATCTCCTGGAAGAGTCCGATGACGAACAGGCCGTACCAGCCGATCAGCAGGACCAGGACGACGTACGCCGCATAGGCGAACCGGCGGATGCGGCCGGCGCCGCGGCGGTTGCGCAACCACTGCAACGTCTCGGCCGTCCGGTCCGCGGCGCCGCCCTTCCGCGCCCCCTCGTCCGCGCCGGCCCCGGCCTCCCACGCCGTACGGCTCACGCCCCTGCCTCCGCCAGGACCTCGTCCGGGGTGCCGTCCGCGACCACGGAGCCGTCCTCCAGAGCGATCACACGCTGCGCGACCCGCGCCAATTCGGGCTGATGCGTGGCGAACAGCACCGCCCCGCCCCGGTCGCCCTCCCCTCGCAGCACGTCCGCGAGACGACCGCGGGCGCGGGGATCGAGCCGCTGCTCCGGCTCGTCGAGGACCAACAGGTCGCGGGGGCGCAGCAGGGCCGACGCGAGCATCATCGCCTGGAGCTGCCCGGAGGACAGCGCGCCGGGCAGGGAGCCCGCATGACCGGTCAGCCGCTGCTCACGCAGGAGCGCGTCGATCCGGTCCCTGGGGACCCCGTGTGCCACGGAGACCAGTTCGAGGTGCTGACGTACCGTCAGGTCGGGATAGTGGTCGAGGGCGTCACCGACGACCGCCACCCGGGCGCGCACCCGCACCTCGTCCTCGGTCATCGGCTCGCCGTCGAACCTGACCTCGCCGGTGGTGGGGCGGTCCCGGCCGCATGCGATGCGCAGCAGCGTCGACTTGCCCGAACCGTTGGGGCCGAGCAACGCCACACACTCGCCCGCGGCGACCTCCAGATCGACGGCCCGCAGAGCCTCGCGCTCGCCGAAGGTACGGCTCACACCCGTGACTGCCAACAAGGGGGCTCGCACCCTCGCGACTCCTTTCGTGGACGTTCCTCGCCGGGACGGGACCCGAACCCGCGACTCTTCCCCTGCCCGGCTCCTGCCCCGTACCGCCGTTCGCCACGGCGGAAGGATATGGCAGCCGTCCGGGCGGCCACCGACCACGGCGGGATGTCGGCCGTCCGGCAGTACTGTCGGTGACTTGTGGGCGATGTGTCGGTGGCCGCTGGAACCGTGGGTGCCGGTTGTCCGAGGGAACAGCCGTAGTCGCCTTCAACCGCAAGGGAGCCTCCGTCCCCATGTCGCCCGTGTCCTCCACCTCGCCCTGGAGCGTCCAACAGCTGCCCGGCGCTGACGGTCGCGTCTTCCTGGTCACCGGCGGCAACGCCGGCATCGGGTACTTCGTCGCGGAGCAGCTGTCGGCGACCGGAGCCACTGTCGTGCTCGGCAGCCGGAATCCCGCCAAGGCCGAAGCCGCCCTGGCCTCGATCCGCGTTCGTGTCCCCGGTGCGCGGGTACGGGCCGTGCGGCTGGACCTCGCCGAGCTCCCGTCGCTCCCCGCGGCGGTGGAATCGCTGGAGGTGGAACGCCTTGACGCGGTGGTCCACAACGCCGGCGTCGCGCTCGACCACCTGCCGCGCGAGGAGACCGGAGACGGTCACGAGCTGATGTTCGGGACGAATCACCTCGGCCACTTCGCCCTGACCCAGTGGCTGATGCCGCTGCTGTCGGCTGCGCCGGCGGCCCGTGTCGTGACCGTGGGAAGCTTCGCGGCAAAGTCCGAGCGGCTCGACCTGGACGACCTGCAGTCCCGGAAGGACTACCGGCCCAAACGCACCTACGGCCGCTCGAAGCTGGCGCAGATGTACTTCGGCGTCGAACTCGACCGCCGCCTGCGTGCTGCCGGCAGCACGGTGGCAAGCGTGGTGGTCCATCCCGGCGGCGCGCTGGACTCCCTCACCCCGTCCCGGCCGCCGGTCCACGTGCGCACCAACGGCGCACGGCTGAGGGCGGCACCCGCGGCCCTCCTCGTCCAGGGCAAGCACGCCGGCGCCTGGCCCGCGGTCCGAGCGGTGCTGGACCCGGCCGTGCGGGGAGGCCAGTTGTGGGGGCCGCGCGTTTTCGGCCTGCGTGGCGAGCCCCGGCGCGAACCGGTGTGGAACCACCTCGCCGACCCCTCCGTCTCGGGGCGGCTGTGGGACGCGAGCCGCGATCTGACCGGCGCCGACCCCGGCCCGGTCTCCGGATAGCCCAGGCGCATGCGCGCTCTGTCCGCGGCCTTCGCGGCGGGGCCCCGGTGAACGTGACCGCGTCGACGGGCTGTGGAGGGACGGCGGAGGCGCCACGAGGGTTTTGACCGTCCCCGGGGCGGTGGCGCGGCTCTCCCGCAGGGGCTGAAGGGACCGGGCCGCGGGATCGGGATCCGGTCATGAGGACGGCCGCCCATGGCGGCGGCGGTCCCGGCGTCGTCCGGACGGCCGGACCCGCGACGGGCCCGGCCGCACTGCTCCGACGGGGCGTCAGCCCGCCCAGACCTCGGCCTCGTCGGCCGGGACGGTGGTGGCCAGACCCAGTTCCTTGCGGGCGGCGACCGACTTGTTCGGGTCGATGCCGCTGAACGCCGGGTCGTAGGCGAGGTAGAACGCGTCGGCGTCGGCGGCGTTCGCGGCCTTCTTCCAGCTCCCGGCCGCCTTCGTCAGCGTCGTGCGGAGCTTGCCGACCTCGGCGCCCTTGATGTCGTTCAGGCCCTTGAGGTGTGCGTCGAGGGCGGCCGCGACGGCTTTGGCCTGAGCCTTGTAGCCGGCCAGGTCGTCCTCGACGGCGTCCTTCTCGGACTGGTTCGCCCACAGGGCCTCGTAGACCGCGTTCGAACCCTTGAGGTACGTGACCTGCTCGGGCTTGAGGGACTTCGCGGTGCTCATCGAGCCGCTGAAGGTGCCCTTCTCCGAGGTGTAGGTGCAGCTGACCGAGCGGTCGCCCGTCGTCCAGCTCTCCTTGGTCGGGGTGTAGTAGAAGAGGGCGACGCCCTTGGGGAGCGCCCAGGTGTCCGGGGCGTACTTCTGCGCCTCGACGGGGCAGCGCTCGTCAGCGATGGCCGAGACCCCGTCCTCGCCGGGGTACTTCTTGTCCTTGTCGATCGCGAACTCGCCGACGACCTGGCCCTGGTGCGCCTCCTCGCAGGGCACGATCTCGACGGCGTACGCCATTCCCTCGGCCTTGCCGTTGGGGTTGTAGCAGTCGCCGATGTCCAGCGAGAACACCGAGCGCTGACGGGCGACCTTCTTCGCGCCGTCCTTGGCGCTGTCGACGGCGTCGGAGACGTCCGAGCATCCCACTGCACCGATCGCGAGCAGGGCGACTATGGCGGATATGCCGCGAAGGGTGCGATGACGAGCAGGGATAGCCATGACGTGTACATCCTCTTTAACTGATCTTTATGGAGATTGCGCGCATCATATGCCATTCCTGTGACGCCGCTGTGCGGAGGCCCCGCCTCATCGCGGTGTCTCTGACTCGCTGCGGGCCGCGAAGGTTGTATCCGGGTTGCTCACGGATGGCCCGACCCCGCAACCGAGAGCGGCGGGACGGCCTCCCGAGGGTCGCTCCGACTTCGGGCGGCCTAACCGCGGCACATGCGGCGCCCGGGCGCCCGGCTTCGACTGGATCATGCGGGGCTCGCGCGCCCCGGCCTTTCCCCGAGCTCTCGGTCCCGCTCGACCAAGAGGGGCGTCACCCGCCCCCTTTCTCCGCCTTGCGGCCGCACACGCCGGAACCCGTTTCCCGGTCCGGCCCGATCCGAACCGGAAGAACCTAAGGGCTGTCCCGTAATCCCCGGCGGGCGCACGACGACAGCTACTTCCCCAAGCTCTCGGCTGCGCTCGAGCAGGGGAGCCCCCACTCCTCGCCGCGTTGTCGGAACGTCCGAATACATCCAGTATGCGGACGCCCCTCCGCCTTGCGATGCACCGCATCTGACGCCGCGCGCTGATCCACCGGGGATTACGGGACAGCCCTTAGGTGAGGGGGCAGGTGAGCGGCAGGACCCGTTCGGACAGCCGGCCGGTGAGACGGGTGGGGGTGACGGCGACTTCGGCGAGCCAGTCCGTTGCGGTCAGCTGGTCGGTCAGGGGCGGCAGTTCTCCGGGGCCGATGGCGCACCAGGAGAAGAGCCGGTCCAGATCGATGCCCTGGCCGTCGGGGCCCAGGCAGCCGTCGACGCTGCTGTGAGTGGCCAGGACCAGGGCGAGCAGCCGGGTGGCGGCAGGGGCCTTCGCCTTGCGGAGCTTCTTGTCCGAGACGGTTCTCTGGGCCCACCCGGAGAGCTTGGGCCGCAGTTTCCTGCCGAACGCGAGCGGTCCCGAGCCGTCCTCATCGGGAACCAGGGAGGGGATGGTGACGGCGGTGGGGTTTTCGGGCCGGGAGGCGAGCAGGTCGGCGATGGTGCAGGGGAGGCGGAGCCAGCCGGAGTCGACCAGTTGCGTCACCAGCTCTGCCGGCTCCTCCAGGCCCAGGCCGGTGAGGTCCTGACCGACGAGGTTGCCCGTGCCGGTGTGCGCGGCGCGCAGCGTCAGCATCACCATCAGCAGGCGCGCCTCCGGCCCGGGCAACGGGGCGGTTTCGGTGACGTGGGCCAGGACGGACCGGGCGCAGTCCCACTGGCCGGGGCGGGTCAGCAGGCGGGTCACGGCCGGGGTGCCGCTGCTCGCGCCCTGGCCGGTGCGCTGCTGGTGCTGGAGAAGGATGGTGGCGGCGGCCTGCTCGGCACGCTGGGCGTCCAGGTGCAGGCTCGGGTCGCCGGTGGTCTCGGCCCAGGCCGCGAAGGCGCTCGCCTTGCGGCTGTGGAGGTCGGCCAGGAGCACCAGGTCGGGTTGCTCGCGTTGTTGGTAGGCGCGGAAGAGGTTGCCGAGTTCGACGAGTTCGTCCCGCAGGGCGATGGGCCGCAGGGTGCGCGGGATGACCCGCTGGGCGATCTTCACCTGCCGGGGGCGACGCCGCCCCGGCGCGGAGCGAGGAGCCGGAACCGGGCCGACCGGAGCCGGGCCGGCCGGACCGGTTCCGGCATGGGAGAACTGCGGCACACCCGCGCCCGCCGTTGCCGCTGCGGGGACCGGGCGGTCGGCGGGCCGGGGCTCAGGGGCCCGGGAGGTGGCCGCGGTCCTCGTTCCCGGGGTGGCGGCCGCGCACCGCGAGCAGCACTCCATGGCCTGCCACCAGCGGCCTTCGCGGTCGGTCGCCACGGCCAGGACGACCGGCCCGCCGCACCGCCAGGTTTCGGCGGGTGCGCGGCGGTCGGTGTCGGGCAGGTGGGCGTGGCAGCCCTCGGCCCGGCACGCGCAGTGCGCCCCGGGCCTGGGGGCGGAGGCGGCACGCAGATGGGCCTTGAGGTGGGCGACGGCGGCCGCACGGCCGGCGGCGGCCGAGGGAAGACGCTGCTCGGCACAGGCGGGGCGGCTGCACGAGACGCGCACCACCGCGCCGCCCCGGCCGACGGGGTCCAGCCGCACCGTCCACCGGCGTCCCGACAATCGCTCGTCCAACTCGCTCACTGGGGCCTTCCTCATCCTGCTTCCTGGCCTCGATACCTGCCGCCGCTTCCCGCCGACCGGGCGGTGTACGGGCGGCGAGTCCACCGTATGCGGGCGCAGGGGAGAAAACCGGCGAACTTGCCCTGTTTCCCGGCATGCGGCGATAATGCGCGCGTCGTATGGCCGGTATCCGCCCCGGGCCAGGCGTTTTTCGTCCGTACAGGGCGCGGCGGTCCGGGCCGGAGCAGCCGTCGGCCCGCTCCGGTGTCCGGCCCCGGGACGGTGCGTCCCGCCACCCCGCGCATCCCCCCGAGCGGCCGATGCGCAGGACGAGTCCCGGCGCCCCGGACCGTGTCGGCCCCGGCCGTTCGCGTCGGTGTGGGCCCGTCAGACGGCGGGCGGGGTGCGCAGGGCGAGGATGGCCAGATCGTCGTGGCCGTCGCTGGGGTGGTGGTCGGCGAGGAGGCGCACGAAGTCGTCCAAAGGCAGGTGGACATGGCCGGCGGCGTGTTCGGCGAGTCGGGCCAGACCGTGGTCGATGGAGTGGCGGGGATGTTCGACGAGCCCGTCGGTGAAGAAGACCACCGTGGCCCCGGCGGGCACCGGACGGGTGTGGTCGGGACGGTCCTGGTCGGTGTCGACCGCGAGCGGCAGGCCCGGCTCGGCATCCAGATACTCCGCGTGCCCGTCGGGGCCGATCAGCAGCGGGGGAAGGTGACCGGCCGTGCTCCAGTGCAGCCTCCAGCCGTCTTCTGCGGGTTCGATACGGGCCAGGCAGGCGGTGGTGACGGGCAGATCGGTGATGTCGTTCAGGGTGCGGTCGAGCTGGGCGAGGACAGAACTGGGCGGGGCGAGCCGGTCGTAGAGCAGGGCTCGCAGCATGTTGCGGGTCTGGGCCATGGCGGCGGCCGCGCGCAGGTCGTGGCCGACGACGTCGCCGATCACGACGGCGCACGTGTTGTCGGGCAGCCACAGGACGTCGTACCAGTCCCCGCCGAGATGGCCGGGGCTGGAAGCCGGGCGGTAGATGGCGGCGCCGGTGAAGGGATGCAGGTCGGGCAGGGCGGGCAGCAGGAGGCGCTGGAAGTGTTCGGCGCTGCTGCGGACCTGTTCGAGCAGGCTGACGTTCTCGATGGCGATGCCGGCGGCGCCGGCCAGGGCGACGACGATGTCCTCGTCGTCACGGTCGAAGGGCTGCCCGTCACGGCGTTCGGACAGGTAGAGGTCGCCGTAGATGGTGCCGCGGACACTGATGGCGACGCCCAGGAGGGTGCGCATGTGCGGGTGGCCCGGTGGGAACCCGGCCGAGGCGGGATGGGCACGGATGTCCTCGACGCGCAGGGGCTCGGGATGGTGGATCAGATGTCCGAGAACACCGTGCCCATGGGGGAACTCGATCCCGGCCAGGTCGTCGCGCTCGGACTCCGACAGGCCCGCCGTGATGAACTGCTCCAGTTGCTCGCCGGACTCGTCCAGCACGCCCAGCGCGCCGTAGCGGGCGCCGACCAGGCCCCTGGCGGTGGCCACGATGCGGTACAGAACCGCGGGCAGATCCACCTCCTGACTGATCGCCAGCACCGCGTTCAGCAACCCCTGCAGCCGGTCCTTGGCGGTGGCCAGTTCCCGCAGCTGGGCGGCGATCCGGTCCAGCTGACGATCCAGTTGCAGGGTCAGGTCGGGGTGGGACCGTTCGGGTTCCTCCTGCTGTCCCGTCATCATGACCGCCCGGCCACCGCAGCCGCACCGCGGTCCCGCGTCGACTCACCCAGCCACTCGCACGAGCGGTACACACCGGCCTCCTGACCCCCCGTCATCGGACAAGGTCCCAGCGTGACATGGCGAGGTGGTCCACCCCGGCCATTACTCCCGTGGCAGCACGCCCCCGTCGGCAGGGGGAGCCCGCCGTCCTGCGCCCCACCGGGCCGGACGGCGCGGCCAGGCCGGAGGTCTTCGCCCGGATCACCGCCTTCGTGGCCGGGCGCGTTGCCCACGAGATCGTGCGGGCCGCGGTACTGCGCTCACCGGACCGAGGAGCGGCCGAGGGCGGCTCCCTCGACTGCGCCGGCCGGCCTCTGGCGGCGACGGACCGGGCATCGGCCCGGTCGCACCCGACTGGGCCGACGCGTTCGACCTGATGCTCGTGAACGTATTCACCGAGGTGTTCGCCTGGGGGCTGTACGACCACTTCTTCGATACGCCGACGGACACACCGACGCGCGGGCGGGACCGACGCCGTGTTTCTGAGCGCTGAGCACGTCCACGAGGCGATGCTCTCCGGCGACCCCGCCCGGGCCCCGCAACCAAAGCGCGACCACGGCTTCGCCCTCGGGCGGCTCCTGCAAGCATGACCGCGACGGAGTTCCGGAAGTCCAGCAGTCCGGGCCGCCCCGGCCGATGCCGGCATCGAGCCGGGGCCGGACCGTGCTGGGGTCCTCCGGGTCCCGGGCCCCACCGGGCGGCCGCCCCTTTCAGGAGGGAGACGGCCGTCCCGCCTTCCCCGAACGTGGGCGTATCGGTGGGATGACCGATGTGCGGAGGCCGGACGCACAGCCATAGTCCTCGGGAGATCGTTCGCGGGCAGTCCGAGTACGCCCGCCTGTCGAAAGGACCTTCTGTGGGCACGCATGCGGATCTGGTATTCCTCGGTGGTCGGGTGGTCACGGTCGACGCGGAGTTCTCCGTCGCCTCGGCCCTGGCGGTGACCGGCGGGATCATCAGTGCCGTCGGTGGACGGGACGACGTCGCGCCGCTCGTCGGACCCGACACCCGTGTCATCGACCTGCGGGGGGCGACGCTGCTTCCCGGCATCAACGATTCCCACCTGCACGCGTGCGCCTTCGGCATGGCGACACCGCCGCTCTCCCTCGACGTCGGCCACCCCACCGTGTCGTCCCTCGCGGACGTGGCCGAGACGGTACGGGAGGCCGTCGAGCGAGTACCGGCCGGGCAGTGGATCACGGGGCACGGCTGGGACACCGGTTACCTCGACGAGTGCCTCGCCGATCCGTCGCGGCTGCCCTCGCGGCACGACCTCGACGTCATCAGCCCCGACCACCCCGTCGTCCTGTACTCCTTCTCCGGGCACGCCACCTGGATCAATTCCAAGGCGCTGGAACTCATCGGGATCGACCGGCACACCGTCGCGCCGCCCGGCGGGGCCATTGTCGCGGACGAGTCCGGGGAGCCGACCGGGCTGCTCCACGAGGGAGCCCAGGCCCTCGTCCAGAACGCGCTGCCGCCGCTCAGCCGGCAGGAACGGACCGACGCGGTCAGGTCGGCTCTCGCCACGCTGGCCCGGCTCGGCGTGACCAGCTACACCGAGCCCGGCCTCGGCCCCGGCGGCGACGGCATCATGCGGGGCGCGCTCGGCGCGGAGACCCTCGACGTCTACCGCCGGCTGCTGGCCGACGGCGAACTGACCGCCCGCGTCGGAGTCCTGCTCCTGCCCACCGGCATGGCGAGCACCTCGGAGGAGTTCGCGCGTGCCCTCGCCGAGACTGGCGAGACCGGCGAAGCCGATCCGCGCCGCCTCGCGATCCACGGGGTGAAGATCTTCGCCGACGGCATCGTCCCCAACAAGACGGCCTGGATGCACGAACCGTACGTCGGCGGCGGCTGCGGCTCCCTCTGCGTCGGGGGCGGGACCGACGGCGAACGGATCACCGAGATACACAACATGATCCGGCACGCCCACGCCGCCGGGCACCAGTTGGGCGTCCACGTCACCGGTGACCGGGCGATAGACACCGTCGCGGACGCCTTCGCCGCAGCCGTGTCCGAGCATCCGCGGCCCGACGCCCGGCACTACGTCATCCACGGCGACTTCCTCACCGCGCACAGCATGAAGGTGCTGGCCGCGCACGGCTTCGGCGTCAACATGAACCCCACCATCAAGTGGACCGTCGCCGACATGGAGGAGGAATTCGTCGGCGCCGAACGGGCCGCGTACGCGTGGCCCTACCGCGACGCCATCGACGCCGGGGTACGGGTCGCCAGCGGCTCCGACGCCCCCGTCACGTATCCGGACTGGCGCCAGGGCGTCGCCACCATGGTGCTGCGCGAGTCGAAGGCCGCTGGCCGGGTCAGCGGCCCGGAGCAACGCATCGCCCTCGCCGAGGCGATCCGTACGTACACGATCGGCGCGGCCTGGCAGGACTTCGCCGACGACTGGAAGGGCTCCCTGGAGCCGGGCAAGGCCGCCGACCTCTGCGTGCTCGACGGGGACCTGCTCACGGCCGACCCCCATGACATCCCGGAGATGCCCGTCGTCCTCACCGTCATGGACGGGCAGATCGTGCACGACACGCTCCGCGATTGACGTATTCCGGACGTTTGATCATCCTTGGGCCATGGCAGCACGGCGAAGCACAGCGGACATCCTGGACGCGGCGGTGCAGGTCCGTGAGGCCGCCAGACGCGGCGGGAGCGGCATCGGCACGGTCCTGACGGCGCTGTCGCAGGTGGTGGAGTACGACCACGCCTCCCTCTCCCGGTGGGATCCACAGAGGCGGCGCCACACCACCCTGGCCGGGAGTTATCCGGAGGACGCCACGTCGTACATCGAGGGCCGCCTCCACCGCGACCCGGTGTTCCACGTGCTCCGCGGCCCGGCCCGGGGCGGCCTCTGGCTCGGGGACGTCCCCCGGCACCTCCTGGCGTCATCGCCGGGCTTCCAGGAGGTGCTGTCCCCCCTCGGGATCAAGGACGGCGTGGCCCAGTGCCTGTTCGCCGCCGACGGCCGGTACGTCGGCATGCTGAACGTCAGCGCCCGTCGGCCGCGGTACGCCCCCGATCCGGCCCGCGCCGCGATCACCCTGCTCACCGAGGCACTCGCCGCGGCCGTCGATCCCCGCACGGGCCCGCCGCCCGAGGAGGCCGCCACGCCCGGCCCCGATACGGACACACCGCCCCCGCCCGCACGACGGCCCGGCGGACTCTCGCCGAGGGAACTCCAGGTGCTGGCCGAAGTGAGCGCGGGCCGCACCAACCGGGAGATCGCCGAGCGGCTGCACATCACACCGCGGACCGTGGGGACCCATATCGAGCACATCCTCGCAAAGCTCACTCTTCCCAACCGCGCGGCTGCCGCCGCCCGAGCCGCCGCCTGGGGAATCGAACCCGCCCGCTGACGCGCACGCCGCAGGAAGGCCGCGCAGCCCCTCGGACCCCCGAGCCGCTCCGGTGCACGGGCGGGCACCTGCCGCTCGTCACCCATGCCGCCCGGCCACGGACATGGCCAACAACCCTTCACCGGAGAACTCCTCGTACCCCCCTCCCTCCACGGGAACGAGCAGTGCCTCGGGGGAAGCGGGCACAGTGATCTCGGACCATGTCCGAGACCTCAGTGGTGCACTTCTACGACGAACTGGCTGACGACTACCACCTGATCTATTCGGACTGGGACGCGAGCATTCGTCGGCAGGGAGACGCCCTGGCCGCCCTGATCGGCCAGGACCGCTCGACGGTCCTCGACTGCTCCTGCGGCATCGGTACGCGGGCCATCGGCCTGGCGCTGCACGGGCACCGGGTCACCGGGACCGATCTCAGCCCCCGCGTCGCCCGTGAGGCCGCCCTCCGGAACCTGGACCTGCGCACGGCCGCGGCCGACATGTGACGCCTCCCGTTCCCTGATGGTCGGTTCGACACGGTCGTCTGCGCCGACGGTGAAGAACGAACCGTCACCTTCCAGCTCTGGCACTGGCACGACGACGGCGAGCACTACGGCCTGGAGCACTTCCAGCTCCTTCCGGCAGCCGGAGAATGGCGCGTCCAGGTCCGTCGTACCACTTACTGGGCACTCGGCCGGGACCGGCTGGCCGGCCTCGCGGCCGAGGCCGGGTTCGTCGACCCCGAGTGGCGGATGCCGCAGGAGACGGGCTTCTTCCAACCACTGCTCGTGGCCCGTGCCGGTGAGTGGATGACCCCACCTCCCGGGGCGGGAGGGCGGGCGTCAGCCGGCCTCGGAACGTCTTGTCCAGGTCGCCGCCGAGGGCGAGCGCACCGCGCACCCGGGGTGCGAGGACGTGCGTGGAGGCGTTCTGCGGCCCGCAGGCGATCCCGGCTGTACACGTCCGCGGTGTGCGCCGCGTACGCCGTGGCGCTGTGAAGCGGGCCGACCGGTGCTGTGGCGTCGGCATCGCCCTCCGCCACGACAAACGCCCCGATCGCTGCCCCACCGCGGCACCCTGATCCGGCTCGACCAATGCTCGACAAGGCACGACCTAGCGGCGGTCGCCTTCACAGGCGTCGAGGCGTACGGCGGACAGGTAGTGCGTGCTCCGAGGGTTGACGTCCGCGGACAGCAGGAGTTTGCGGTCCGACGGTTCGAGGACCTCGGTCAGTTCATGGATGGGGTAGCCGAAGAGGTCGAAGTCGCCGAAGGCGACCGGCACGTCGGCGGCCCGGTCCGGGACGCGCTCGGTTCGCTCGACGGTCAAGTGCCCCATGGTCTGTTCGGTGCAAGCCGTGCAGGCATAGGCCGTGACCAGGATGTCGCAGTGAACGAAGAAGAAGGTCCAGCGCACTCCACACATCCACCCGGCGGCGCGGATGTCCGCCAGGGTCGACGCCGTCCACTGCGCCGCATGCTCGGTCATGCCGAATCGCAGGACGCCCGCGTTCGCGGGGAGGACGAGCCCGGTGCCGGGCATCAATCGAAAGGTCACTCGAAGCAGTGTGCCGGAACGCGTCGGTTGGGCCATCCGGTCTGCGTTCCGTCGGAGGAGGGGAGGAGCGGAGGAACGGCCGGAGGCCGGCGAAGGGGGCGGGGCATGCGGCCCCGGGCCTACGCGAGGGGCTGCTGCGACCGGTCGGCCCCTGGCTCCCACCGCCGGACGATTGACCACCCCGTCCACGGCCTTGTCATCTGATGGGGCCGGTAAGGGGGCATTTCGGGGTCCCTGCCCGGAGTGCAGCCGCCGCACCGGCCGTACCCGCCTGGGCGGGCGTTCGTTGTACGGCCCTCTCGGTCTCAAAATCCCCGAGGTCGGCGCGTATGTCCGGTTCACGGTGCTTGCGCCGTGAAGATGGATTCCGGCACGGCCTCGGGCGGCGAGGCGTACAAGGTGGCCGTGGACGGCCTCAGTGACCCATGGCGGGGATGATGATCGTATCGATGGTGTCGATGCCGGAAGGAACGGTCACTCGCACCCACCTGTCGGAGGCACGCAGGCATCTGGCGGCGTCCCGTTTCCTGCTCGTGGACATCGAACTGCCAGAGGAGGGCCCACCATCTGACGGGAGACCGTCCGGAGCAGAGCGGCCCGCCGAACCCGAGCAACCGCTCGCCCACCTTCTCGGACTGGAGGCCAAGGGCGTGGCCTGGCTCGGCAGGGAAGACGAATCGGCGCGGGCCGAGTTCCTCGGGGACAGCGCCGCGTTCGTCGTACCCATGCTCCAGGGGGCCCGGATCACACACGTTCACGCCTTCGTGACCGAGCACTACCTGATCACGGTGCACCGGGGACCGGCCGGGCCGATCAGGAGCCTCATCGCCGGACTGCCGCACGAAAGGCCCCCCGACAGCGTGGCCATGCTGTTCCTGCTGCTGGAGGAGGCCCTGGCCACCTTCCGCCGATCCGCGGTGGAGGCACTGCTGGAGGTGGAGGACCTGGAGGACGAGATGTTCCAGCACCGGGACCCCCAGCAGGTCTACCGGCTGGCCCGGCTGCGACGGCGCGGGGCGCTCCTGCACCACGCGCTCCTGCCCTACCTCCAGGTGACGGACGAGATCTTCACCCGCCGGATGATGAACCCCGGCTTCCCCGAGGAGCGCCAGAAACTCGCCCGTGACTACCAGCACACGGCGCGGCTGGTGCTCACGGACATCGAGTCCCTCCAGAACGCCGCCCGTCGTGCCTTCGCCAGTTACTCCTCCCTGGTGTCCGGCGAGCAGAACAACGTGATCAACCGGTTGGCGATCGTGTCGACGATCTTCCTGCCCCTGACCTTCCTGACCGGCTTCTTCGGCATGAACTTCACCTACCTGACCGACGAGTTGGAGAGCAGGAGCATCTTCTGGCTGCTCGCCGTGGGACTGCAGGCGGTATCCCTTTTCATCGCCCTCTACGCGCTGCACCGCACCCGGCTCTGGCGGAGACTGCGCGATGACGGCAGTACCGACTTCCAATAGCAGGGCTTTGTCACGTGTCCGACCGGGACACGCCGACATGCCTCGGCCGACTGCCTCCCCAGCACCTTCGCCGTGGGCGTGGGCGCGGGTTACGAACGCCAACAGGTGGTCCTGCCATGCGGCGCGGGAGAGGCCCACCTCGCCCACGAGCCCACCTCGGCACCGTCGAGCACGTCCCCGACGCGCTCGCCGACACGCTCGCCCGTCGCCCGGCTCGCCGTCGGTCACGGTGACGCCTGCGCGTCCGACATCTGGCTTCGTTCACTTCACTTCAAGGGACAGCATTTCTCCGCGAGTTCGAGTTTTGGCTCGTACTCCGTGCAGCTGTTACGGATCGGCGAGCCCGACGGGCCGGTGCCGCGCGTTGTCAGTTCCCGGTGGTCACGTCACGCTGCTCGTACGTCCACACCGCCAGCTGCGTACGCGATGTGAGCCCCAGCTTGCCGAGGATGCGCTCGACATGGTTCTCCGCGGTGCGCTGTGCGATCGTCAGCCGCACCGCGATGTCCTTGTTCGTGAGTCCTGCGGCGACCAGCTCGGCGACCTGGCTCTCACGCCGTGTCAGGCCCGGCCTCCCGGCCGGGTCCTCCAGCACGTATGCCATCGCCTCGTCCACCGTCGCCCGCGCCCCGCGCCGGAACTCCCGCTCGAAGACCGCTCCCGGCAACGACTTCCGCACCTCCGCCTCGAAGCGCAGGTGCTGCCCGCGCATGAACGGCGCCGAGCCGAGCCGCCCGCCCAGCGCCTCCCACAACAGGTGCAGCACACCCAGCAGCCGGGCCGCGCGCCGCGGGGCGTCCCGCGTGCTCCACGCGATCACCTCCACGCACATGGCCACGTCCCACCAGTCCTCGAACGGCCGCAGCAGGCCGATGGCCGCCCGGGCGTGTCCGATCGCTTCCGCGGGCGCGTCCGCGCGCCGTGCCAGCAGGGCACGGGCGAGCAGCGCCATCCCGCGCAGCCACGACTCGCCCCGCGTCCGCGCGGCCTCCTCGACCTCGTCGCACGCCTCGGCGGCCTCCTCGACGTCACCTCCGTAGGCGTGCGAGATGGCGAACTTGACCCGGCACTCGAACGCCGCGTCGAAACACCCCTGCACACGGAACTCGTCGCACGCCCGCGCGAACAGCCCGACGGCGTCCGCGAAGTCCTCGCGCCAGACGGCGAGGATCCCGTGGTGATGCCACACCCACGCCATCTCCCGCCGATGGCTGCCGGCCCGTGCCGCCTCCTCGCACGCGGCGAGCGCACTTCGCACCTCGGCCTCCGGGGCGCCCTGCAGAATGCCCAGATACATGTCGGTGACCAGTGCCCGGACCCGCACATCCGTGTCCGGGCCGCCGTGCGCCCGGTCGGCGGCGAGCAGCAGCGACAACCAGCGGCGCCCCTCGGACAGCAGCCCCGCCGTGAGCCAGTAGTGCCGGGGCGACACGGCCAGGGCCAGCCCGGCCCGCGCCTGCCCGGGCCGCTCCAGACAGAACTCCAGGGCCGCGCGCAGGTTCGGATGATCCAGCCGCAGCCGCGTGAACCAGTCGACCTGGCGGGCCCCGAACCACTCCTGCCCGGCCCGCGCCGTCAGCTCCGCGTAGTGGTCCCGGTGGCGGGCGCGGAGCACGTCGAGCGAGCCCGAAGCGACCAGCCGCTCGTGCCCGTACTCCCGTACCGTCTCCAGCATGTGGTAAAGCGAACGGCCGTTCTCCTGGCGGCAGTTGACGATCGACCTGGCCACCAGGGCGTCGAGTGTGTCGAGCAGCGCAGCCGCCGGCAGCCCGGCGTCCGCGCAGACCCGCTCCAGCCCGTCGAGATCGAAACCGCCCCGGAACACGGAGGCTCGCGCCCACAGCAGCCGCTCGCGCTCCGTGCAGAGCTCGTGGCTCCAGTCGATCAGCGCGCGCAGGGTGCGCTGCCGGTCGGCGGCGACCCGACTGCCCCCGGTCAGCAGCGCGAACCGGTCCGTGAGCCGCTCCAGGATCTCCCGCGGCGTCAGGCTCCGGACCCGCGCCGCGGCCAGCTCGATCGCGAAGGGCAGCCCGTCCAGGCGGCGCACCAGCTCGGCGACGGCGACGGCGATGGCGGTGTCGGCCTCCGTCATCGCGAAACCGGGCAGCACGGCGGCGGCCCGCTCGACGAACAGCGCGACCGCCGGATTGCCGCTCAGCGCACGCATCCGGCGCCCCGCGCCCGCGAGGTCACCCGCCTCCGGCACGGGCAGCGGCTCCACCGGAAACACCTGCTCGCCCGCGATCCCGAGCGGCTGCCGACTCGTTGCCAGCACGCGCAGCCCGGGGGCGCCGCGCAGCAGGGTGTCGGCGAGCCGGGCGCAGGCGTCGACCAGGTGCTCGCAGTTGTCCAGGACGAGCAGGACCCGCCGCTCGCCCAGCCGGGCCACCAGTGCGGCCGTCGCATCGGCACCCGGGAGCCCCGGACGGGCCACGTCCAGGACCCCCAGAACACTCGTCGCGAGCAGCTCGGGATCCCGCAGATCGGCCAGCTCGGCGACATGCACCCCGTCGGGGAACGAACCCGCCACGTCCGAGGCCACCCGCAGCGCCAGCCGCGTCTTGCCCACACCACCGACCCCGGTGAGCGTCACCAGGCGGGCACCGGACAGCAGCTTCGTGATCCGCGTCGTCTCCGTCCGCCGCCCGATCAACGACGTCAGCTCGCCTTCCCCCGTCCCCATGGGCAGTCATTTTACGGTCGTACGAAGACCGGAACCGGACGACCAGCGGGCACAATTGAGTAGTTCTCCCGTATCCCCGCACGCACACCGGTCCGACACTCGACGACGTGGAACCGGACGATCATGTGAGGTGTGCGTTGACAGCAGACGCGGCGGCGAGGCGCGGCGAGGGGGCCGGACGGCTGGGGGAGCGGGTGTGGACCTACCAGGGAGCGGTGTCCAGGCGCCCCCTGACCGTGTTCGTCCCGCTCGTCATCGTGTTCATCGTGATGTGCACCATCGCCGACGACCACTACGACGAGGGCTCCTTCCGCCTCGCCCTCTGGGCGATCCCCCTGGCGGCCGCCGGGTGCGCCGCGCTCAGCGTCCGGCACACCCGCATCCGGCTCCACGAACACGAGCACGGCTTCGAGTTCCGCCGCCCCGGACGCCGCACGCTGTGCCACACCTGGGACGAGATCGCCTCCGTCGAGACGACCAAGGTGTCCGTCCGCATCAACTTCAGCCACTCCCACGACGTGGTCAAGACCGTCCTCCGCCCGTACGAGGGCCGCCCGATCCGTCTCAGGGACCTGGACTACGTCAAGGTCCGTCAGGAATCCGGATTCTGGCGCCTGGCCACCCTGGGCCCGGTCGACAACGCCCGGCCGTTCACCACACGCGCCTCCCGGGAAGTGGCCGAAATCGTCGCGGCGCTGCACCTGGAGGAACTGGCCGCGGGCGGCGAGCTGCGCTGGGGCGCCCTGACGTTCACCCGTGAGGGCCTGACGCTCAAGCCCTTCCCGGGCCTGCTGGACTGGTCCCGCATCGCCCTCGTGTCCGCCGGCCCGGACAACGGCGTCCGCCTCGACGTACGAGACCTGTCCGGACACGTCGGCAGCCCGGCCCTGAAGCCCCGCGCGACCAGGGCCGGCTACAGCACGGAAGGCGACCGCCTGGACGTCTTCACGCCCGTCCGCCGCCCCGGATCGGACTACGCGGCACTGGGCATCGTTCTCGCCCACGGCTCCGCCCCGGCCGACCGGTGACCGGGCCGGGGGAGAACAGGCTTCCCGACCTCGGCCCGGTGATCGGGCGGCACCCGGTGGACCACCGAAGACGATGGGTGAACGCGGGTTGCGCACTGCTCGTGGCCGTTCCGTCGGGCTGGCTCGGCGCATGGAGCCTGTCCGCGACCGGCGAGGGCACACCCGGCAGCAACAAGGCGGTCGGCCTCCTCCTCGGCCTCGCCCTGGGCGCGGTGATCATCGCAGTGACCCAGACCGTCCGGGCCCTGCGCGGCGAGCGGGGCGAGTACTTCGAGACACACGAAGAGGGCCTGGTCCACGGATCCCACCGGGGCGCCACCGGCCAGCCCTGGCACCGCGTCACCTCCCTCCACATCGAGGGCGACGCCGTGAACGCCCTGGCCGCCCGCCTCGGCAACGGCTACCGCATCGAGATCACCTTCGACGACGGCACCCGCCTCCGCACCGACGGCCTCGCGCGGCACGCCGCCGAGCTGGGACGCGTCCTGCTCCTGCGGTGCCCGCACATCGCACTGAAACCCCGCGTCCCCCGGTACGCCAAGGCAGGAGCCTGGCTCCTGGCGGGCGCGGCGGCCTGTACGGCAGCGATCATCGCCATGATCGTCTACATGGCGACCCACGCGACCGGCGAACGCCGCACCCACCACCTGGCCGGCGGCCTGACGGACGTCACCACGGAACCGGGCATCGGTGAAACGGGCATCATGTTCCTGGTCTTCGCCATGATGGCGTGCGCGATCACCGCGATCACCCTGGTCGTCGCCTACGTACGGGGCCGGGCTCACCGCTGAACACACCCACATGCCCGCCCCCCACGCGCGATCGTCAGGGCGAGCGAGGCACACGTACGTCCCGGACGCCCCGAAGCGTTCCGCGGCATGATCGTTTCCGCGGTGCGCGAGTTCCCGCCTGCCCGGGGGAGCGGCCGAAGGTTCCCCATCGGCGCCGATGACGTACCGGACGGTGCGCGGCGGTTGGCCGTGGACGCCGATACCGAGGTGGTGCTGCCCCGGGCCACGACCGCACGGGCCGCCCCGGGGACGACCGGTGCGACAGCGGGACGCCCGTACCGGAGGGCAGTCGGCAGACGGGCGCCATGACCCGGGCGGCCCGCGACGGAGTGGGACGGCGGTCGGCGGGATCCTCCAGCAGCGCTTCGGCCGACGCCTCGATATCGGACGGGGGCGGCCATCGGGGCGGTACCGGCCGACCCTTTGCCGTGCCTCACCCCACCGGGCGCCCGAACCGGCGAAATGCTGGTCGCCCCGGCCCGATATCCGGTCGGTACGCGCCCGCCCGGCGACCGGCACATGACCGAGTCGGCACCGCCGCGCGGCGATGTCACACCCCTGGTCCGCCCGGCCCGTCCGGCAGCACGTGGCCTTCCCCGACGCGCGCGATGCCCGACTCGTACGCGAACACCACCGCCTGGGCGCGGCTGCGGAGATTCAGCTTGGCCATCAGCCGGTGGAGGTGGGTCTTGACGGTGGAATCGCTGACGCACAGGCGCTCGGCGATCTCCTCGTTCGCCAGGCCCCGGGCGACCAGACCGAGCACCTCGATCTCGCGTCCCGTGAGCAGGCTCGTCGCGTCGGACCTGGACAGGACCGCCTGTTGAGGCTGCTGAACCTGGACGGCATGCTTCTGGACGAGGCGACGGATGCGGGCCGGGGCGACCAGGAGATCGGCGGAGAGGGTCGCGTTGACGGCGCCGATCAGCTGCTCGGGAGGCATGTCCTTCAACAGGAAACCACTGCAGCCGGTGCGCAGGGCGGCGTAGACGAACTCGTCTTCGTCGAAGGTGGTGAGGACGACGATCCGCGGAGCCGGCGCGAGACCGAGGGCGAGGATCTGCTCGGCGGCGGCGAGGCCGCTGAGACGGGGCATGTAGATGTCCATCAGGATGAGATCGGGGCGGTGTTCGCGGGCCGCGGCGACGGCCTCCTCGCCGTCCGATGCCTCCACGATCGGACCCAGCCCGTCCACCGTGCGCAGCAGTGTGACGATGCCGGCACGGATGAGGTGCTGGTCGTCCACCACCAGGATGCGGGCCACAGCGCTCCTCGCCCTCGGGTGTTGCTCACGTCATGGTCGGCCGCTGCCCCGATCCCGATCCTGAATCCGGGTCCGGCTCCTGAACCCGGGTCCGACCCCGGAGCGTGTCCTCCTTTGGGACGGGGGAGGAGACTTCCTCCCCCAGTGGGATGCGGAGGCGTACCTGGAATCCACCCCCGGGGCGTGCTCCGGCGGTCAGCGAGCCGTGCCAAATCTTCGCCCGTTCCCGCATTCCGATCAAGCCGTGCCCGGATCCGGGGGTGTTCGCGAACGCCCCCGGGGCGGCATCCGGCGCCCCCTCGTCCAGAACCGTCACGCGCAGTTCCTGGTCCAGATAGTCGACGGTGACGTCTGCGGCATGGGCCGTGGAGTGCTTCGCGACGTTGGTGAGCGCCTCCTGGACGACGCGGTAGGCGCACAGCTCGACGCCCGGGTGCAGGGGGCGGCGCGCCCCGGAGAAGTGCACGACGACGCGCAGACCGGCCGCCTCCAGGCGTTCGGCGAGCGCGGGGATGCGGTCGATGCCGGCGAGCAGGTCGTCGGGGATCGGCGCGGACGGGTCCTGCTCGCCCGTCGCGCCGCCGAGATCGTACGTACGCAGCACGACCAGGAGCCGGCGCAGGTCGTCCAGGGTGTCCCGCCCGGCCGTGGCGGCGATGCCGAGCGCCCGGTGGGCGGCGGCGGGATCGGAGTGGAAGGTGTACTGGGCGAGGCCCGTCTGCAGGGTGACGATGGTCATGTGCTGCGAGATCGTGTCGTGGAGCTCGCGCGCGATCCGGAAACGCTCGTCGAGCACCGCCCGACGGGCCTCCTGGCGCTGCTGCTCGTCGAGCAGGACGGTGAGCCGTCTCAACTCCGCGTTGCGCTGGGCAAGTCGGCGCTGGGTGAGCCCTACGGCGCAGGCCACGGCGGGAACGATCAACGCCTGTACGACCGTCACGGGCCAGGGCAGCCGGCCGCATATTCCGCTGAGAGCGATGACCGCGGCCAGCAGCACCGCACCGTGGACGACACGGCCGCGCCGTTCCCTGGCGCAGACGGAGACGAACGCGATCGTCGGGCACCAGAAGTTGAGCGAGGGCTGATACCCCAGGAGCAGATATCCGGCGAATCCCGCCGCCGTGACCACGAGCACGCCGGACGCCCGCTTCTCCCGGAGTGCGAGAGGCAGGGCGATCAGCAGGGTGAGCAGGTACGCCCCCGGGCCGAACGGCCGCCACGGCTCCGGGTGGTAGAAGGTGCCGATCAGACAGCCGGCGACGGCGAAACCGACGGCCAGGGCCACCGGGGCCGACCGTGGGCGGAGGGCCTGCAGCGCGGGCATCCGGACATGGTAGATGAGGGTCCCCAACTGCTCGTTCCTCAGGGTGAGTCGAAAGTGGTCACCGGCCTCGCCGGTGACGGGCGCCGCACTCGGCGTCGGCACGGGCACCGGCGCCTTCGACGGACCGCGGGCATCGGCAGGTGCCGGTGCCCGCCCGGTCGTGGGCGGCAGGAGCGCCCCCCGTCGCCGCTCCTGCCGCCCGTACCGTCGCCGGCCTCCTTCGCGGGTCGGCACGTGTCGAGCCGTGGCCCGGCGTGCCCGAACCTCCCCCCCCGCCGAGCGGACCGGCCCGGTGGAACGGCCAGGGCGCCATCCCCTCGCCCTCCCCGTCCATCCGGTACGCCGACCATAGAGAAGGCGGACGTGGCGGGCATCCGGCAGCGGTTCACCGGCCCCGTCGACTTCCGGAGTAGTCCGGCCCACGAAGGTCGACCAGCACGGCACCCCGACCGTGCCAGGGGCGGCAGCGGTCAACCTGAGGGTGACGGCGCCGGACCGGCGCACCGCGGGGGTACGGCAGAAGTTGGCGCGGAAGTTCAACCCCGTGTGGGACGTCGGCTCAGGCGGCGGTCCGTATCTTCTGAGATCACGACGCCCCGGAGGGCCACCGGCGCCGCGATCGGAAACGAACCGGGGGAAGTCGCCGCCGGCATGCCCTCGACGGGGCGTGCCGCATCACGCAACGGCAATCACGCAACCGCACACGGGGGAACCACCATGCGTACCGCACGCAAGACCTTGAGGAACTGCGCCCTGGGAGCCGCGGCCGTCGCCGCGCTGCTCTCGACCGCCGCCTGCGGCCCCGACTCCGGGGCCGAGGGCACGGGGAGCACACCGTCCGGCACCGCGAGCGCGAACCCCGGCAAAAGCGCGAGCGTGACCCCCACCGCCGCACCCGACGCCACCGCACCCGGCAGCGGCGGTCCGCAGGGGGCGACCACCGGATCCGGAAACTCCGGCGGATCGAGCGACAAGGGCGGTGACGGTGGTGACGGCGGGGGCGACGTCGGTGGCGACGGCGTCCCCGGCCCCCCGTGCACCGACGACAACTTCACGATCACCGCCTCGACCTCCCCGCACGACTCGCTCCAGCACATCCTTCTCGCCGCCACCAACACCGGCGACAAGGCGTGCGTCCTGGGCGGATATCCCGCGGTGGTCTTCGAGGACGCGAACCATCAGGCGAGCGTCATGAAGTCCCAGCTGGAGGAGTTCCTGGTACAGCCGGGCAAGAAGGCGTACGCGGGCGTCCGCCTCTTCCGGACCGACGCGCCGACGACCGCGGTGAAGAAGATGGGCGTCAGCCTCTCCCTGGAGGGTTACGAGCAGAACGTCCCGCTGCCCGGTGGAGCGGGTTTCGTGAACATCGACAAGGACCCCGAGGTCACGTACTGGACCGGCAGCGAGGACCTGGCCGTGAAGCAGTCGCTCGCCGAGTGATCCCCACGCCCCTGCTCACGGGGCCGGGAAGGAACGGCCGTGGTCAGTCCTCGGGAATGAGCGGCTGCCATTCGTAGCGTCGTGTGTCGGGAACGTGCGCGCACGACAGGGCGTAGCCCTCGGGGCTGAAGGCGACACCGTACTCCTGGTCCGCGGGGCAGGAGGTGAAGGCGGAAGGCCCTTCGGGATCGGCGGGACCGCGCTCGGCGTCGGGGGGAACGGCGCGGGTGGGGGCGCCCGACGGGCTGTTCCCGCCGGGTGTGGTCGGGCCGCCGGAACCGCCGCTGAGCAGTACTGCCGTCGTGGCGAGGCCCGCGAGGAGCACGGCCCCGGCGGCGAGGGCCGGCCATGGGCGCCGGCGGTGGGAGGACCGGTCGGCGGCGGGAAGGGGCGCGTCGCCGAGCTGGTCGGGGACGATGAAGGTCTCGTCCTGCCACTGCAGGGGCCAGCTCTCGGGCCCGAGGGCGAGGCGGGCGGCGGCGATCGCGTCGCGGGCCGCCGCGGCGGTGGGCCGGTGCTCGGGCCGCTCCGCGGTCATGGCGGCGAGCAGCGCCGGCGGTGCGCCCAGAGCGCGCAGTACGAGTCCGGCGGCGTAGACGTCCTGGGCGGGGGAGCTGTCGGCCCCGGCCCGGACCTCGGGGGCGAGGTAGTCGGGCGTGCCCGGGACGAAGGCGGGAGCGGTGAGCTGGAGGTGGGGCAGGACGCGGGCGATGCCGAAGTCGCCGAGGCAGGCGTGGGGGCGGGCGGTCCCGGTCGCGGCGAGGAGGACGTTCGAGGGCTTGACGTCACGGTGCACGAGGCCGGCGGCATGTACCGCGACGAGCGCGTCCAGGAGCTGTTCGGCCAGGAGCAGGCCCACGGCGGGCGGCAGTTCGCCGTAGTCGGCGAGGAGCCCGGCGAGCGTGCCGCCGCGGACCAGGGGCAGCACCAGCCATGCCTCGCCGTCGCGGACGAACCAGTCGACGGGGGCGAGGACATGGGGGTGTCCGATGCGTACCGACTGCTCGCACACGAGCCGCAGCAGCGACTCGATGTCGGCACCGCCGGTGACCTTCACCGCCACGTCCTCACCGCGACGCGTGTCCACGGCCCGCCAGACCGTGCCCTGCGCGCCGCGCGCGATCGGCGCGAGCAGCCGGTACCGGTCGGCGAGCATCGCCCCTGCTTCCATGCGCCGTAGCGTACCGGCGCAGGGGTGCGCCGGTACGCCGGTGTCAGGCGCCGGCGAGCGTGAGGATCACGGTGTCGGCGGTGGTGGTGATCTGTACGGCGGTCGTGCCCGAGCTCGCGGTGAACGTGCCGCCGATGTCGACCACGGTGTACTGGGCGCCTTCGAGGGAGGACCGGTAGGCGTCGAGCGTGGCCTCGGGGTCGTCCGTACGGTAGGTCAGGACGTACGCGTTCTTGCTCCCGGTCACGGAGGTGAGTTCCCCCTTCGGCAGCGGCAGGCCGGCGGGCAGGTCGTCCGGGGCCTTCACGCCGGAGGCGGTGGCGTCGTCCGAAGAGGCGTCCGTATCGCCGGCGGTGGCGTCGTCCGCAGCTGCGGGGGCGGAGACGGCGGGCTTGCCGGAGACCTCGGCCTCGTCGCCGTCGTTGCCGCAGGCGGTCAGGCCGAAGACGGCGAGGGCGGCGACGGCGGCGAGCGAAGTGGTGCGCGTCCAGGACATGATGACATCCCGTCAGTTCGAGAGCGGTCGGGCTTCCGGACGAGAGATTGACACATGAAAACCTCCTTTGACAAGTGTAAAAACCGCTCGTAGGGTGTCCCCATGGACCAGGCCGCCATGACGCGCAACCAAGAACTCCAGCGCCAGTGGTACGGCGCTCCGCTCGGTGAACTCTGCCGGGACCTGTGCACCCTGTTCGCGGTGACCCAGTCCGGCCTCGCGGAGATCCTCGGGGTCTCACCGGCCATGCTCAGCCTCGTCATGCGCGCCCAGCGCGCCCGGATCGCCAACCCCGACGCCGCAGCCCGCCTCTCGGCGGTGCTCCGCCTCGCCCACGACGTCCGCGCCGGTACCGTACCGGCCGCGACCGCACGCGAGACGCTGGCGACCATCAGGACCAGCCGAACCCCCGGCCAGGACTCACTGGGCACCGCCTCGCTCCCGCCCGCCCCTCCCCACCCGGCACCGGCCCCCGCCCACGACCCGGCCCAGGGTCCGGACCCGGACACACGGTTCGCCCTGCGGCTGCGTGATCTGCTCAACTCCCGTGCCGGCGCAGCGGAGATCCTGGCAGCCGCGGCCCTCCTCGAACCCGACCACCCCGGCCTCGCCGACCTCCTTCGCACCTGCGGCGCGGGAAGGACCGACGAGGCCGTGAACCTCGTCCGCAACAGCCGCCGCACCCGCCCTTGAAGGAGAACCGCCGACTGAGGCCCCGCGCTTCGAGCGGGCCGTCGACGCGCGGATCGCGCCGGCCACGAAGCCACTGACGGCGGCCGGGCTCCCGCCGTCTCCCCGGGTGCGAGGAGCAGGACTCGGAGAACCCGCGTGCTTTTGGGCGTGCTGTTTCGGGCACGGCCGAAACAGAGCGCGGAGCGGGGTGGTCGTCCTCCATGGTGAGTGGCGACCTGTTGTACGGGGAAATGCGCCGCCCCGGGGAAACGGCGCGGAATCGGGGAAGACGGATGCGTGCACGACGACTTCTCGTCGCAGTGGCCGGTACCGGAATCATGGCGCTGGCCGTCGCGGGACCCGCTGCATCCCAGCCCGCCGACGCGGCGAGCCGACCCGGACCCGTCGGCGCGGTGAACCAGGCCGGGCCCGTCGGCACAGGGGAAGATGTCCGGCTCATGGGCGGATGCACTCTCCTCTGGTGCGGCACCGTCGGCAATGAGGCCAAGACCCGCGTCAAGATCTGCGAAGCCTGGGGCAAGGACGGCACCAATCAGGCATACCAGAAGAAGGCGGCCTGCAAGTCCGGCCGCACGTCGTACGTGAAGCCCGGCCGAACCCGTGGCACGGACACCGACGAGGACCTGGACGCCCTCTACGTACCGAAGGGCAAGACGTTCAAGGGCTCCTACGTGTGCACGTTCGGCGGCTCGAAGGGGAAGATGACCTGGACCCACAAGAAGAGCGGCTGGTGGAAGTTCGGCACCGACTGCGAGGTGCTCATCCGCTCGATCTCCTAGGGTCTTTCGTTCGGGTCAGGCCGGAGCACGGGTGGGGCCGGGCGTCGAGCCACTCCCGGAAGGTGGGTCCGGCGGGGCCCGGCGAGCTTCGCACGAGGGCGGGGAAGGGATGCTCCGGCGGCGGCGAGGGCGGTCGACGTGGCCACCGGGGCGTGCGTCGCGCACCGCGACCTGCTGTTCACCGTCGTCTACGAGATGCCCGGCCCCACCACCGACGCCGGGGACGTCCGGCAGGAGACCTGGCCGCGCCGGGCCGGCGTCGACCCGATGACCGTTCGGCAACCGCGCCCACTCGGTGCGAGTCGACGGGCGGATCGACGGCGTGGTGGCGGCATGACCAAAACGCTCGATGCTCCGGTCCACGGGTTTCCCGGCGCCCGGAGGACAACCCTGGCTCGTCACCTGGCCCACCGCTGTCCAGCAAGGAAATCGGTCACCCGTGGGACGTCGCCGACCTGTTCTTGCCACTACAAGTTCTTGCGCATGGACATCGAGGAAACTTCGTAACCACTGCGGCGATACAGTGCGATGGCTGCCTCGTTGCTTCCGACGACATCCAGGGCGAGCGCTGTCCTGCCCTCGCGAGCGACGAGCTCCTCGGCTGCGGCGAGGATGGCGGATCCGTATCCATGGCGTCGAAACGGCTCGAAGACATTGATGTCGTACAGCCACGCGGAGTCGGCGGTGCCCGACGCCTGGCCCGGATCCGGACCGATCCACGCGTTCCCCACCACCTCGCCCGATCCGTTCTCCGCCATCACGAGATGATGACCGGCCGTGTCGGGGCCGTCGGGGAGGAAATGGGCCGTGCCGTGCCTGACCCGCTCGCGTGCCGGCTCTTCCGGCATGAACTTGCTGAGCACATGAACCGACTCCGCTTCACGGTGCTCAGCCGCCGCGTGGTACTCCGCCGGCGTCATCTTCCGCAAGGTCACCTGCTGCGTGTCCATCCCGTCATCTTCAACCGGTCACTTGCACCAGCGCCACTGGTTTCCGAGCCCCCGGCCCTTGCCACCGCGCTCAGCCACAACACCGATACTGCTGTTCTCGCAGGGGCTCTCGGGTGTGTCAGTGGTGGTTGCGATCCTGGGCGGCATGGACGAAGCCCGGGGGCGAGCCCACCGTCACAGAGCCCGGGGCGAGGATCGGCACACCGCGGCTCGACGCCTTCTTCCCCGTGGAAGCCGGCCCCTGACCGGGACGCGACGCCGACGCCCACGACCGTCGACCCTGACGTCGCCGCCGGCCACTGCTGAACGCGGTCGGCAACCCGCGCCGGGATGCCTGCCTCGCCCGCCGTCAGGCCGCCCGGGAAGAGGAACGACGCCGCGCGGAGCGGGAGGTACGGCGCCCGGTATGCGCGGACTGCGGGCAGAAGTCCACCGGTGACCGCTGGGAGCACGCCGACCACCGCGGCTGGACACAGCCGCGTGAGCCGCACTCGGACCTGTGCGAGCACTGCCAGAACCGGGCAGCCCCGGCCGCCCTTCAGGACGCGGGCGGCCGGGGCACCGGGCCGGTCGGCCCCACGCGGCCTACGGCTCACAGCTCACGGCCGGGGCGGCTGCTGCGGGGGCAGATGTCGGGGGGAGGGCACCGAGGGGGCCGAAGGGGCGGCCGGAGGCGGGCAGTGGGCGCGGGACGCCGGGGCATCGATCAGAGCGCCGATCCGGGCAGCTGCCCGGCGGCCCTCGGCGCGGAGGCGGCCGATGTCGATCCGGTCCTCGGCGAACAGAGTGAGCACGGCCGAGTCGCCCGCCGCGTACGTGGCCAGGCATCCGGTTTCGCCGCGTACGAGGAACTCTCCGAAACCGCCCCGGTCGGCCGCTTTTGTCATCAGGGTTGCCACGTCGAGGGCGCTCGCGGCCAGGGCCGCGACGGTGTCGGGCTCTATCTCGGGGGCGTCATGGGCCAGGACGAGGCCGTCCGTACCGGCGACCAGGGAACCGGACACGAGCGGCAGTCCGGTGCGTAATCGACGGAGTTCGGCCAGCACGTCACGCGGGCCGGATTCGGGAACCGGCGGCCGCTTCGTCCCGGCGCGCAGCCTGAGTGCTCGGATCACAAAAACCTCCCATGGGTTCGAACCGGACCGGAAGGGCATCCGAGGGCAGGTGGGTTCCCTTCCCGGACCGGGGTTCGGTGTGAGCATGAGATTACGCATCGCACATCCCCCGAATAGGGGTTGGGGCAAATTCCACCGGCACATGCTCCGGGGCACGGGTGTACGCAAGGGCGTGCGCCGGGGCGCGGAGGTGTTCCGCGGACAAAACGCCACCACCCTCGTGGCGCGCGTCGCCCGAAGAGCTCGGCCCGACTCGCTTCCCCGACGGAGCCGGGGCACGTCGGGAGGCGTGGCCGACGCGCCGATCGTCGTGTACCGGCCCTCCATCCCGGGAGGTCGGCGGGGCACCGTGCGCAGCAGCGGCCGGGACGAGGTCCTCGGCACCGTCTGCAGGGACCACGACCCGGTCGTGTTCCTCGATGGCGCCGACATCGCCGCCCCCGAATCCGTCCTGGACGATCCGCGGTGGACGGAGCGGTGGCGACGGTCTCGCCCACGAGTTCGGCGCAGCCCGGCGTCCGAGAGCCTGGGATGGGCGGGCAGGGTCTCCCTGCCCGCCCGTCCGGTCAGCCGATCAGGCTGTGCAGTCCGATCATGCAGCCCCCGGTGGCGAGAACACCGGCGAGTGCTGTTCTGGGGCACGACTTCTCGGCGAAGGAGGTCGGCACGCCGCGGCTGCTTCGTGTCGGCGCGGACAGGGCCTGCGTGTAGGGGGTTCAGTCGCTGCCGACGGTGGTGCGTGGGCTGCGGAAGCGGGCTTTCTTTGCGCGGTTGCCGCAGATGTTCATCGAGCACCAGCGACGGTTCTGGCCCTGGCTGGTGTCGACGTAGAGGCCCCGGCAGTCGGGGTTCTGGCAGGTCTTCACCTGGCCGCGTCGGGGACCGCCGAGGAGGGTGACGGCGTCGTGGGCGATGCGGCTGAGCGCGCCGCGCACATGGTGTCCGGTGACGGGCTGCCAGCGCAGTCCGGTCCTGGTGAGTTCGGGGCAGAGCTGTTCGTCGCGCAGGAGCCGGTTGAGCACTGCTCGATCCGTCTCGGTCGTCGCCTCGTCGTGGGCGACCGCGGTGCCGATGCGGTGGATCGCCTCACGGAGCCGCTGGGCCAGGTAGAGGTCTGCCGGGGTGGAGTGTTCGCTGCCGACGACGATCTCGTTGGCGGCGAGCCAGTCATCCAGCCGGCCCGGATCGGGCAGCCGCTCCACCGGGGCGCCGTACCGATCGCTGAGGGTGGCGGTGAAGCGGAACGCGAGTTGCTCGTTGTCGAGCCGGAACATCGGGCGGCTCGCGGTGGTGGTGCTCGGGGCGGCGGGATCGGTCATGGAACCACTTTAGGTGGTTCCAGTATGGGGCGGCATGTATGGTGGAACCGCTTCAGACGGTTCCAAGTTGGAAGGCGGACGTGATGACTGATGTGACCGTGGTCGGTACCGGCGGTATGGGGGCGGCGATTGCCCGGAATCTGGTGCGGGCCGGATACCGGGTGGCGGCGTGGAACCGGGACCGCGCCCGGCTCGAACCACTGGTGGATGCGGGGGTGGTGGGGCTGGAGCAGCCGGTCGAGATGTTCTCCTCGCCGGTTGTGTTCTCGGTGCTTGCCGACGATGCCGCGGTGAGGGAGGTGTTTTTCGACAGCGGCGTGCTCGACGCTGCGCCGTCGGGGGTGGTGCATGTGAATCTCGCGACGATCAGCCCGGCGCTGGCGGAGGAGGCAGCGGCGGTCCATGCGGGCAAGGGGGTCGGCTATGTGGCCGCGCCGATGTTCGGTGGGGTGCCGGTCGCCGTGGCGGGCAAGCTCAATATCGTCAGTGCGGGGGCGTCCGAGCCGGCCGAGCGGGTGCGCCCGCTACTGGAGGCGGTCAGTGCCCGTGTGTGGCCGGTCGGTGATGCGCCCCAGCGGGCGAACGTGGTCAAGCTCGCCGGCCAGGTGCTCATCGCCTCGGCGATCCAGTCGATGGCCGAAGCCGTTGCTATGGGTGAGCGGGGCGATGTCGACGCCAAGACTCTGGTGGAGCTGTTCACTTCGACGATCACGCCGGGCCCGGTGTACACGAACTATGGCGGGCTCATCGCTCGCCGGGCATACTCCCCGGCCGGGTTCACCCCGGTACTGGGACGCAAGGACATCGACCTGGCCCGCAGCCAGGCCGCGTCGACCGGGCTCGGGCTCCCGGTGGCCGATCTGCTCTCCGAACTGCTCACCGACGCGATCGAGGCCGGGCACGGGCAGGATGACTGGGCCTCGCTGGCCGATATGCAGCGCCACCGCGCCCTCGTCGAGGCCGGCCGGTGACCACCGGAACACACGCGACCACCACGTCCGAACACGCTCGACACGCGAGGTTGCCGTGGGCGGCGCTGCTGGCGCTGGCCGCGGCGGGGTTCCTCGCGATCTTCACCGAGACCATCCCCGCCGGACTCCTCCCACAGCTTTCGACGGGGCTGGGGGTCTCTGAGTCCGCAGCAGGGCAACTGGTCACGCTGTACGCGATCGGGTCGGTGCTCGCTGCGATCCCGCTCGTGGCCGCGACCCGACGGGCGAGCCGGAAGAAGGTGCTGCTGGCCGCGGTGCTCACGCTGCTGGCGTTCAATACCGTGACTGCGCTCGCGCCCGGGTACCCACTGATCCTGGTGGCCCGGTTCATCGCCGGTGCGGCCGCCGCGCTCGTGTGGGGTGTGCTGGCCGGGTACGCCCGCCGCCTTGTCCCGCCCGCCCAGCAAGGGCGCGCGCTCACCATCACCGGGATCGGCCAACCCATCGCGCTGGCCGCCGGAATCCCGCTGGGGGCACTCGCCGGCTCGCTCGTGGATTGGCGGTGGGTATTCGCCGCGATCTCGCTGGCCGCGGCCGGCCTGGCCGCGTGGATCGGCGCCGCCGTGCCCGATGTGCCCGGCCAGGAGCCGTCGGCGCATCTGCCGCTGCGGCGGGTGGTCCTGCTGCCCGGTATCCGGGCGGTGCTGGCCGTCGCACTCGTGTGGGTGCTTGCGCACAACATCCTCTACACCTACATCGCGCCCCTGCTCGGCCCGACCGGGCTGCGCCTCGATATCGGGCTCGCGATCTTCGGCATCGCCTCCTTCGTCGGGATCACCGCCACCGGCCTGGTCATCGACCGGGCACTACGAGCAACCGTGCTCGGCGTGCTCACCCTCATGGCCACAGCCGGCCTCGCCCTGGCCACCCCGGTCCTTGGAGCCGTGTTCATCGCTGTCGCGATCGCGGTCTGGGGCTTCAGTTTCGGCGGCGCGCCCGCGCTGCTGCAGACCGCCCTGGCCGACCGGGCCGGCGAGCACACCGACGCCGCCCAGTCCGTATTCGTGACCGTGTTCAACCTGGCGGTAGCCGGGGGCGGCATCGTGGGCGGCGCGATCCTGGCCACCCACGCGAGTGCCCCCGCCCTGGCCTGGACCGCACTCGGCCTGACCATCGCAGCGTTCCTCGTCGTCGTCGCCCGAACGCAGGCGTTCCCGGCTACGCACGCAGAAACCTGACATGCCCACCCCTGGAACCGGGCGTTCCGGGACGGGCAGTCCGTGGTCCGGCCGCAGGCCGGGGTCCTGCCCGGCGTCACGATGCAGACCCTGACCCGCCGACTCGACGGACTCGGAGCGCTCCGGCTGACGAAGAAGATCCGCCGAGGCGAGCTCGACGAGGCTGCCGGTGCAGCCTCCGTCAGTCCAGACGAGTTCCAGCCGGTGGTGGGCTTCGGACACCTGGGCGAGCAGGGTCGGTTCTGGTCCAACTCCTGTGGTGCGCCTGCTCTCTGTGACCGTTGATCTCGCCGGAGCATCTCCCGGGATCGTCTGGAAACGGCCGGTGACGGCGGCGTTCGGGCTGATGGTTCTGGGCTGTGCGAGAGGCACTGCTCCAGTTGGAAGAGCTGCTCTTCCTGTCGGCTCCGGAGATCAGGGTGGTGCCGGTGCAGGACGACGGCGACGTGATCCGGGTCGGTGCCGGATCCCGGACGGTCGAGGCTCGCTGCCCGGGCTGCGGGAGCCGGCCGGGGCGGGTGTACGGTTCCTGCCTGCGGTTCGCTTCATCCTGCTGCCCGAGTACCGGCTGTGGCGCCTCGCCGGCGAACAGGTCGGATGTCGACACCCCCAGCGCAGCCGCGAGGGAGGCAAGGGTGTCCATGCTGACGTGCCCGCCCTGCTCGACCTTGCGCACGGTGCTCAGCGAGAGGCCGGACTCTTCGGCCAACCGCTCTTGGCTTCATCCTCGCCGGCGCCGGTACTCGCGGACGTGGTCTGCCAACCCTGCGGACATCGGCACTCACCTCGGTTCCCGGGGTGCGCACTCGCCGTAGCGGAGCAACTCCGTTAGGTCAAGCCGGGTTCGCGTCCGGCTGTCGAGGGGGCATGATCGGTGCTCCGTGCCAGGAATGGGCGCAAGTTCAAGGGAGGGCGTATGGCGGGGAACCTTGGTCTGTATGAGGAATTCACGACAGCAGCAGGCAAAGCGGGGGGCGTGGACAAGCTGATCAGCAGCATCGAAAAAGCTGCCGCGTCAAAGGCGTTCGGTAAGGGTGTCCGGCTGGGAGTGGCTGGCGCACTAGCGGCAGTTGGGGGTGCAGCCGCTGTGAAACGCACCTTGGACGCTCGAAGAGCAGCCCGCGAAGCAGTGGCCGACGAGTCGAAAGAGATTCTGAAGACCAAAGTTGGCGAGCCCATGAGATCGGATGGCGACAACCCGGAGAATGGCAACAGCGGGAAGTAGCTGTACAAACTCGAAAAGCCCCGTACCGGCCACCAGGTAGGTGGCGGGTACGGGGCGGGGTGCTGATTACGCCTCTGGCTTGTCCAGGTCGGCCGGCCTGCGCAGGGCCTCGCGCACCTCTCTGCGGTCGGCGGGGTGACCGGTCGGCGTTCTGCTCGCTGTCCGGTGCTGCGTCGGCAAAGTCGGACCACAGGTCATGCTCCGGCCAAGCCAGGAACGAAGCTCGGGCCGCTCAAGCGGAGTGGTCTTGCTGGCGCTCGCCCCCAGGTCGACAGCTTCCCCCTCCCCGATGGTCTCTGCGTCGATGGCGCTGGCTGCCCCCTCGTTCGCTGCTCGCTCTGGCGCTCGGGGCTGGTCGTCTCGTCCGTGAGGACGCTGAGTCGGAGCGCGGACAGTGCGCGCAGTTGGCCGGTGTTCACGCGCGCTACCGAGCGATTCGATCGCACACCTGCGCTGACCAGCGGCTTTGTTGCCATCTCCCGGCACCGCTCCAGAACTCCTGGAACGGTGTGTTCGGAGGCCCCGAGGGCAATGAGTTCTGTGTCCTGCGCAGCGCCGCCGAACGCGCCGCGACATCCGCACCCGCGGGCTGAGCGCGCGGGTGCGGGCCGGGGAAAAACCGGGCGGCTGTGGGGTCAACTTCCTTGATGGGGCGGCCGGTCGTGGTCGAGTTCCCCGGCCAGGCGGGCGACCGGGTCGCCGGGAATGCGGTGGCGGGACCGGCCGGTGGGCCATGTGGAGATCCCGTCGTCCGCCCACCGCGGGACGACATGGAAATGCAGATGGGCAACGGACTGCTCCGAGCCGGGCCCGCTCGCGCTCAGGACGTTGACCCCCGAAGCGCCCAGCCCCGTGCGCATGGCCGCCGCCACGCGCTGGACCAGCACCGCCGACGCGGCCAGGACGTCGGGCGGGGTGTCGAACACATCGGGGTGATGGCGGGTGGGAACCACCAGTGTGTGCCCCGGCGCGAGCGGATCCAGCGGGGCGAAGGCGCAGACCTCGGGTTCCCGGGCCACCCAACGGGCGGTGTCCTCACGGATGAGGCGGCAAAAGACGCAGTCCATGCCGCACCACTCTGCCACGGCCCACCCCGGCGCCCGAGCCGAACCTCACGAGCGCGGCAGCCAGCTTGACGCAGTGAAATCTTGCGTTTGTTCGGGTGTCGGGGGTGCGGTCGCGCTAAAGCTGTCATTCGCTGCGTTAGGAGCTTCTGGTGAAACCGACCTTCGTCCCCGACAACTCCTCGTTCCGGTACGAGACCCCGCCGATACCCGGACACATCGCCTGCAGCGGCGCCGACTTCGGGCGGTTCACGACCCCACCCTCGACACGGCCGCGGCTGCACCCGTCCTCAAGCGGGCGATCGGGCACGGCATGCCCGCCGGGGGCACCGACAACCCGCAGGCGTTCTGCAGCCACGACTGGCCTGACCGGATGATGGCCGGCCGCCCCGCGGTGATCGGCCGCATCGAACGGGCACTGGCCATGACGGGCTCGGTGGTCCAGGCGGTCGACGACGGCGACGCCTGGGCGATTCCCACCCCCTGCCCGGAATGGGACGCGCGGACCACGCTCAACCACCTCGTCGGCGGCATGCGGATCTTCACCGCAGAACTGACCGGCACCGACCCCGGAGGCCGGCACCACGACGACTGGCTCGGCACGGACCCCACCGGCGCCTACCAGGCAGCCGCCGAGGCCGACCACGCGGCCTGGCATCACGTGGCCCCCACCGAAGCCGACCTGGCCAAGGCCACAGTCCGCCTCGGATTCGGGCCCGTCCCGGGACCGCTGGCGGCACTGATCCACCTCACCGAAGTACTTGTCCACGGCGTCGACCTGGCGATCGCGGTCAACCGGACCGATCTGGTCGACCAGCAGCTGTGCGAGGGCCTGCTCGCCCGCATGCGGCAGATGGACATGGACGCCTTCCGTCAACCCGGCATGTTCGGGCCACAGGAGCCGGCCCCCCAATCCGCGCCGCCGCATGCGCGACTGCCGGCCTTCCTCGGCCGCCAGGTCTAGCCACCCACCGGCGTACCCGCACACGTCCACAGCCCGCGCCCGAGCCGACATGCATCAGCAGACAGGCCAGGGCCGCGCAGCAGCGGGGGAGCCGGTCCGGGCTGTTCACCGGGGTGCAGCGGCAACCCTGACCCGCTCGGGGCGGCTGCCACCAGAAGACACCGAACCGAGAACGAAACTCCTGGTGGTCCGACTCGCCACGGTCTGACACGCCCTGGCCGAGACCACGCGGCCACAATGACTGCACCATCCGACAGAACACCGCTCCGCCCGGAACACAGAGACCCCGGCGACAAAGCCGGTTGAGATGCCGCCCTCGGGGAGGGAGGGGCTGTGACCATGGAGTACTTCTACTACCACCGAGACCGACCCGGCTCCCTCGCGTTGCGCCAGGAGCTACGGGAGAAGCGCTGGTCGTACACGGACCAGTAGGCGAAGCAGCTGATCGTCCGCGGCCCCCTTCACCGACGAGGGCGAGACCCTCACCGGGAGCATGCGCATCGTCGACCGTCCCGACCCCGCCGCCGCTCGCACGTTCGCCTTCGACGAGCCCAACCACCGGGCCGGCGCATACCGGGACGTACTGCTGCGCCGATGGCACAACCAGCTGGGGGCGCACCATGTGGGCCTTCCCCGGCGGCCGAAGCGGCGGCAACCGGTACCTGGTGCTCGGCCTCGGCGAGGGTCCGGCCGCAGACCTCGCCCCACCGCCCGACCGGAACGAACCGACCGCCTACGGACCCCTGTTGTCCGACGACGGCGACACCTGGATCGGCACGGCCGCACTGCTCAGGACCCCGAACCCGGACACGGCACGCGCCATCCTGACCCGGACGGTACGCGGCCATCGAGGTCCACACCTGGGAGTTCGGCGGGTGCCGATGAACCCCGAAAGCACCGGGCCGATGCCATCCCCGAACCACATCGAGCCGGCACAGGAACGGCGGCAATGACGATGTAGACGGCCCCACAGACGGGCGGCCGGTGGAATCACGGGGTGTACCAGGCCCGGAAACCACAACACCAGGAGCAACAAGCAACGGTGAACAGCACGTTCACAACGACCCCTGGCCCGTCCTCTCCTCCAGCCCACGAGCGACCGGCCGCTCACGACCCCAGGCAGCCAGCGGCTGGAGCGCGTCGTTGAGGCGCTTGCCGTCCTCGGTCAGCGAGTACTCCACACGGGGCGGCACCTCGTCATAGGAGACACGGTGCACGACCCCGTCCGCCTCCAGCTCACGCAGGTGAGAGGCAAGCACCTTCTCAGTGACCCCCGGAAGCAGCCGACGCAGCTCACCGAAACGACGACAGGGACGCTCGTGCAGCGCCCAGAGAATCAGCACCTTCCACTTGCCACCGATCACTTCCATCGCGGTGTCGATCCCGCACACATGCCCGTCCGGTGCACCTGGCCGATTCAGCGTTGTCATGCCCCACCCTTCCGACGTGCTTGCTCACCCCAGGGTAACCACCCACCACGAAGTGCGTACTTGATCATCTCCACCCCTGTGACCAGGCTGATCGGCATGACACAGAACACCGTTGAGAAGACTCCCGTCACAATGCTGGGCCTGGGCGCAATGGGTACCGCGCTGGCTCGCGCCTGGCTTGCCGCCGACCACCCGCTCACCGTCTGGAACCGCACCCCGGCCCGCGCCGAGGCACTCGCCCCCGAAGGGGCGAAGGTCGCTGACACCGCCGCCGGAGCAGTCGCGGCGAACACCCTGATCGTCGTTTGCCTGTTGGACGACACCTCGGTCGACGAAGCGCTGGCCGACACCGACCTGACCGGCAAGGACCTGGTCAACCTGACCACCAGTACCCCTGCCCAGGCCCGTGCCCGTGCTGAATGGGCCCGCGAACGCGGTGCCCGCTACCTGGACGGCGGGATCATGGCCGTCCCTCCGATGATCGGCATCCCGGAAGCCGGCGGCTACGTCTTCTACAGCGGCGCACATGACCTGTTCGAGCGGCACCGGAAAACCCTGAACGTCCCGGTCGGGACCGCCTACGTCGGCGAGGACGCGGGCTTCGCGGCCCTGCACGACGTGGCCCTCCTCAGCGCCATGTACGGAATGTTCGCCGGTGCCGCGCACGCCTTCGCCCTGATCCGCAAAGAGAACATCGACCCCGCGTCACTCGCCCCGCTGCTCGCCGACTGGCTCGTCGCGATGGCCCCGGCAGTTCACCAGACCGCCGACCAACTGCGAAGCGGCGATTACACGAAGGGTGTTGTTTCCAACCTTGCCATGCAGGTGGCCGGGACGCCTACTTTCCTGAGTACGGCTGAGCAGCAGGGCGTGAGCCCGGAACTGCTCAGCCCTTACTTCGGGTTGATGCGCCGCCGCCTGGCCGAAGGCAGTGGTGAGGAAGACCTGACAGGCGTGATCGATCTGCTGGTGCGCTGACCGACCACCTCTGCCACCACGGAGCGAAGTGGAAGGGCCGGTCACGGAGTCCTCGGCAGGACGCCGTGACCGGCACCGCCACGACACGGGGACTGCCGAACGTTCGACTCCGTTCCATGGTCGGTGGTGCCGACGAGGAGGGTGCGCGGATACCACGTCCGGACGGTTGCGGATGTGCCGGTCGATGGCCGCCGGGTCGTGGTCAACGTCCGGGCGCGACGTCTGGCTTGCCCGGTCCCGGGTTGCCGGCCGCGGACCTCCCGCGAGCAGGTCCCTGGGCTGATCGAGCGCCTTCAGCACCGCACCGAGCCTCTGACCAGCCAGGGCTCCGGGGCGGTCGAGGTGTTGTGCGGCCTGGCGGCCGCCAGGCTCACCCGGATACCGGCCGTGCCCGTCTCGCTCGCCACCGCCCTGCGGGCGCTGTGGGCAATCCCCCCCCCCGCCGACGGTGCGGATCCCGCGGCTGACCGGGGCCGATGGCTTCGCCCTGCGCCGCCCTCACACGGTGCAGGCCGGCGACCGCCGGCATCTGTGGCAGAACCTGTACGACAAAGTCCTGTTCCGCGAAGCCGGCCGACGCCTGTCCGCACCGGTGGAAGGCGCCGCCCGCCGCGCCCCGAACCATCAGGTGCCGGTCAGCGCGTCGGTGTAGATGTCCGCCATCGCGGTCACGGCCCGTCGGCGGTCCAGGGCCGGGTCCAGGCGGTGCTGGATGTTGATGCCCAGGGTGCCGCCGAGCAGTGCCGTCGCGGCGGCCTCCGGGTCGGTGATGTGCGTGCCGGTCGTGCGCAGGTGGTCGGCGTACAGGGCGCGGATCTTGGCGTACTCCTCGGCGTACGTCGTGCGCAGGGCGGACTCGCGGCTCACCGCTTCGATCAGGAGCGTCGAGAAGATGTGCGCCTCGGGGCGGGACATCAGGGCGAAGTTCGCCTCGATCAGCGCCTCGATTCCGGCCTCCGGCCCGGCGGAGGTCAGCCGTTCGCGCATGAAGTCCGTGCCCCACCGGAACGCTTCCTCGATCACCGCCTTCAGCAGCCCGTCCTTCGAGCCGAAGTGCCAGGCCACGGAGCCCCGGCTGATGCCGGAGCGGTCCGCCACGGCCTGGACGGACGCGGCGGCGGCCCCGCCCTCGGCGGCGAGTTCCCACGCGGCGGCCACCAGCCGACGCCGGGTCTCGGCGGAGATCTCCTGCTTGCGGGTCGCACCCACGGGGTGTCCTTCCCAACGCTGCGGCGGCTTGACGCGGCCGATTCTGTCACGCCGACCGGGCGGCGCCGGGGCCGGCGAGCCCTTGTCTATGATAGCCGTCCAGTTCTATGCTGAGCGTCCAATAACTGAGGAGGGCTCGTCATGGAACTGATCGACCTCACGAGGACGCTGGACCCCGCCGACCGCGAACGGCTCCCCGAGCAGCTGCGCCCCCTCGCCCCGGTGATTGCGCCCGCCGTGGCCTACGCGCATCCGACGGGCGAGGGCCGGGAGCAGTTCGCCGCCGCCATGCACTGCGGCGTCGAGGACCTGCCCGACGGCGAGGGCTGGGGGGCGGAACTGCTCACCGACTTCAACTCCCACCTCGGCACCCACGTCGACGCCCCGCTGCACTACGGCTCGACCTGCGAGGGCAGGCCCGCCCGCACCATCACCGACATCGCCCTGGACGAGCTGTGGTGCGAGGCGCTCGTGCTGGACCTGCGCGGCCGGTGCGAACCCGACGCCCCGATCACCGTCGGGGCGCTGGAGTCCGCTCTCGCCGACAACGGCGCCCCGGTCCCGGCCGGCGGAGCGGTCCTGCTGCGCACCGGCCAGGAGCGGTACGGGCTGTCCGACCCCGAGTTCTTCCGCTACCCGGGCATGAGCCGCGAGTCGACGCTGTTCCTGGCCGATCTCGGGGCGAAGGTCCTGGGCACCGACGCCGCGGGCTGGGACCTGAGCTTCTCCGTGATGGCACGCAAGTTCCGCGACAGCGGCGACAACTCCGTGCTGTGGGACGGCCACCGGGCCGGCCGCGAGCGGGAGGTCTTCATCGTCCAGCAGTTGACGAACCTCGCCGCGCTGCCCCCGTCGGGGTTCCGGGTGGCGTTCTTCCCGATCAAGATCGCCCGCGCGAGCGCCGCCCCGGCCCGCGTCGTGGCCTTCGTCTGACGCCCCCTGCTGAGAAGAGGAACCGACCGTGAAACTCGCAACCGTGGAGCACGACCGCGTCGAGCGGACCGCGCTCGTACTCGACCAGGGCGAGCGCCTCCTGCTGCTCGACCGCGCCCACCGCCTGGTGACCGGCGAGCACGCCCCCGCGCTGACCACCATGCAGACGATCATCGACGGCGGCGAACCCGTGCGGCAGACCCTGCGGCGGCTCGCCGAACAGGCCCCGCCCGAAGCGGTCGTCACCGCGTCCGAGGTGCGCTGGCTGTCCCCGTTGCCCAGACCCGTGCAGATCCGGGACTTCGGCAGTTTCATGGATCACTTCCGCAACGCCCGCTCCCGGATCCAGGGCATCCCGGCCGACCAGGTCGAACTTCCCGCCGTCATGCTCGAACGCCCGCTGTACTACGTGACCAACCGGCTCTCCGTGACCGGCCACGACAGCGACATCCACTGGCCCACGTACTCCTCGGTGCGGGACTACGAGCTGGAGTTCGCCTGTGTGCTGGGCCGCGACGGCACGGACATCCCCGAGGCGGACGCCCAGTCGCACATCTTCGGCTACACGATCTTCAACGACTTCAGCGCCCGCGACACCCAGCTGGAGGAGATCGCCACCGGGCTGGGCCTGAGCAAGAGCAAGGACTTCACCGACTCGAACGTCCTGGGCCCGTGGATCGTCACCGCCGACGAACTGGGCGACCCGTACCGGCTCACGATGACCGCCCGCATCAACGGCGAGGAGGTCAGCCGGGGCACGTCCGCCGACATGCACCACACCTTCGCCGACATGATCGCCTTCGCCTCCCGGTCGACCCGGCTGTATGCCGGAGAGGTCCTGTGCTCGGGCACCGTCCCCACCGGCTGCGGACTGGAGCACGGCCGCTTCCTGGAACCCGGCGACACCGTGGAACTCGAAGTCTCCGGCCTGGGCGTGCTGCGCAACCGGGTGGTGTCATGAACCGCGAAGCACTCGTCCTCGGCGTCGGCGCCACCCCCTTCGGCCGCCACCCCGACCGCTCCGCCGGCGATCTCGCCGGCCGGGCCGCGCACGAGGCGCTGCGCGACGCCGGGCTCGCTCCGGCCGATGTCGGCGCCGTCTTCCACGCCACCGTCAGCCAGAAGGCGATCGACGGCCAGCACATGATTCCCGGACAGGTCGCCCTGCGCCCGCACGGGTTCGCCGGGATGCCCGTGGTGAATGTGGAGAACGCCTGCGCGGGCGGCGCCACGGCCCTGTGGCTGGCGATCGCCCACGTGCGGGCGGGCTTGTCGGACGTCGCCCTGGCCGTCGGCGTGGACAAGCTCGTCTGCGCCGACCCCGCCCGGGGACTGGCGGTGTTCGACGGAGCCATGGACATCGCCCACCGCGAGGAGACCCTGGCCGCGCTCACCGCCCTGACCGACCCGCTGCCGCCCGAATTGACCGTGGACGGCGACCGGTCGGTGTTCATGGAGATCTACGCCTCCCTGGCCCGCGCCCACATGCAGCGCTTCGGCACCACCGAAGCCCATCTGGCCGCGGTCTCGGCGAAGAACCACGCCCACTCCGTCCACAACCCCCGGGCCCATTTCCGCCGGGCTTTCACCGCGGAGGAGATCCTGACGGCGCGACGGGTGGCATGGCCGCTGACGGTGCCGATGTGCTCACCGGTCAGCGACGGGGCCGCCGCCGTCGTCGTGACGCGGGCCGACTTCACCCGCGACGAGTCGGCCGTGGCGGTGCTGAGCAGCGTTCTGCTGTCGGGTACCGACCGGGCGGTGGACGACGCCGGGCGGCACATCGGGTGCCGGGCCGCGCTCGCCGCCTACGAGAAGGCCGGCGTCGGCCCGCAGGACGTCGACGTGGCGGAGGTCCATGACGCCACCGCCTTCGGCGAGATCCAGCAGGTGGAGAACCTGGGATTCTGCCCGATCGGCGACGGCGGCCCGTGGTCGGCCTCCGGCGCCGGAGCACTCGGTGGCGCCCTCCCGGTGAATCCGTCCGGAGGACTCGAATCGCGCGGCCACCCGGTGTCCGCCACCGGACTGGCGCAGATCCACGAACTGGTCACGCAACTGCGCGGCCGGGCGGGCGCGCGTCAGGTATCCGACGCGCGCATCGCCGTTGCCGAGAACGGCGGCGGCCTCTACGGAATCGAGGAGGCGGTGGCCGCCGTGACCATCCTGGGGAGAACACGATGACACCCGGATACGCGGACCTGATCCTGTCGGCGCTGCGCAGGCGGCCCGAGCGCACCGCCTTCCGCTTCACCGGCGACAACAGGACAAAACAGACCTGGACCTACGGCGAGACCGCGGAACGGATCGAACGCACCGCGGCCGCGTTCGGACGGCTGGGCCTCACGCCCGGCGACGGGATCGCCCTGCTGTGCGGCCCGAACCCGCAGGCGTTCACCGTCATGGCCGCCGCCTGCCTGGCCGGACTGCGCTACACCGCCCTTCACCCGCTCGCCACCGCGGACACCGACCGGACCATTCTGCGCGACAGCGCGTCCGACTGCCTGGTCGTGGACGACACCCGCTTCGCCGCCCGCGCCCGCCCCGACGGCACCAAGGCGATCACCCTCGCCGAACTCGACCGCCTCGCCGCCGACACACCTCCCGGTCCGAACGACCCGCGCGGCCCCGCGCTCCACCTCTTCTACACCGGTGGCACGACCGGCGAACCCAAGGGCGTGATGCTGCGCGACCGCTCACTGCTCGCCAACGCCTGGGCCTCCTCCACCTGGGCCTGGCCACCGGACACCCACTTCCTGATCACCACCCCCATGTCGCACGCCGCCGGGCTCCTCGTCGCACCCGGCCTGCTCCACGGCGCCGGCTTCGAACTCCACCCCTCCTTCGACCCGGACCGCGTCATCGACGCGATCGAACGCGACGGCGTGAGCGCCACGTTCGTCGTCCCCACGATGCTGTACGCCCTGCTCGACCACCCCCGCCTCCCCGCGGCCGACCTGTCGGGGCTGAACTGGGTCCTCTACGGCGCCGCACCCGCCGACCCCGCCCGCCTCGCCCAGGCGCACCGGCTCCTCGGCCCCGTGCTCAGCCAGCACTACGGCCAGGCCGAGGCCCCCAACGCCCTGACCGTCCTGGACCCGGCCCAGCACCGCGACGACCCGCACGTCCTGGGAAGCTGCGGCCGGCCCATGCCCGGCGTGGAGATCGCCCTGCTCGACCCGCACGGCCGGCACGTACCGGCAGGCGAACCCGGTGAGCTGTGCGTCCGGGGACCGCTCGTGATGGACGGCTACTGGAACAAGCCCGAGCAGACCGCGATCGCGCTCGACGGAGGCTGGCTGCACACCGGTGATGTCGCCCGCCGGGACGACACCGGCCTGATCACGATCATCGACCGGATCAAGGACACCATCATCACCGGCGGGTTCAACGTCTACCCGCGCGAGGTCGAGGACGCCCTCGCCACACACCCGGCCGTCGCCGCCAGCGCCGTCTACGGCACACCCGACCCGCACTGGGGCGAAGCCGTCACCGCCACCGTGGTCCTGCGCCCCGGACGGCAGGCCACCCCGGCCGACCTGACGGAGCATGTCCGTGCCCGCAAGGGCGCACTCTGGGCCCCGAAACTGCTCCGGTTCGCCGATTCGTTGCCCCTCACCGCCCTGGGCAAGATCGACAAGAAGGAACTCCGCAACCAGCCCTGAACGGGGCTCGGGAGTGCAGGCCGCCCCCGCCTCCTCCGACGACGGCCGACCGGCGACACCGTGAAGGACTGTCCCGGGAACGACAGGTCCTCCAGAGCCTCGCGTCACCCGGCCGCGCAGGAAGAAGGGGGGCGTTCCCCTCCGCTCGTAGACGCTCAGGCTCTCGGCCCGGCCGACCGGGGCATACCGGCAGCGTTCGGACGGCGGGTGACCTGCCAAAGCGCCTGCTTCTGAGCCGGGCATGATGTGGGCATCCGTGGTGTCTGGGCATTTGCCCAGCTCAGAATTCGAACGGCGGGGTTTGGGTGGCGGGGGCGGCTCCTCGGTCCTGCCCGCGATAGAGGTCGCGCAGCAGGGAAATCTCGGCGCCGTGATGGATCAGCTCCCTGTTGACGTGCAGGACGATCCCCTCCATGGGAAACCGCTCGGGACCCACCGTGGGCGGATTCTCCAGGTCGGCATCCGAGAGCTCGCGGACCCCCGCGTTCCATCTCCCATACATCTCGTCGAGCTGTTTCAGCGCCTCGTCAGCGGTCCCCGCATAGGGGAATGTCTGGGAGTCGACGTCCTGGCCGCCGAAGTACCATCCGACCCGATAGCCCAGGCACGAGACGACGATGTGCGCCAGCCGCCAGGCAATCGTGGTCACCGGCGCCGGCACCGGGTCAGGGGACGCGGAGTCCATCGTCCACTTCCCCGAACCTGCCGACATCGGTGCGGCCGACGTACCACGTGGGCGGATGCTCCAGCAGCCGTGCACCGGCTCCCAGAAGTACTCCTCATCGGTAAGACCGTCCAGCCGCGGCCGCAGGTTCTTGCGCCAGTACCAGTCCAACTGCTCCGCGAGCCGCTTGCTTCTTGTCATTTCGGCACACTACAGACCCGTCGAGCAGAGCGTGCCGACCTGGTGGCCGCAGGGCGACTCCGGCCATGCCGTCCGGCAGCGCGACCTGGGTTTTCCGGGCAACAGGGCACCGGTCTCGATGGTGCTGGTTGCGCTGATGAAGTCGCCGTGGTGGTGAAAGAATTGGGTGGACCTGAGGGCCGGTGACCTCTGGGTGGCACTGCTGACCGTCAGTGCCGAGAGGATCGGTCGCGGTGGGCCTCGCGGGAGGCCGGCTGTCCGCTCCTGCGGGAGTTTCGGCGGGTGATTCGCCTGGTCATCAGGGTGATCGCGGCCCAGGTGATGAGCGATTCCGAGTGCTGGACGAGCCGTTCGTAGTCCCGCGGGTGCCTGCGGGCGTGCATGACCCAGGCGTGTGAGCGTTCGACGACCCAGCGTTGGGGCAGGACGACGAACCCGGGGACGTTCTTCGGTCGGCTGACGGTCTTGATCGTCAGGTTCAGGGAGATCTTCGCCCAGTCGAGGAGCTGTCCGGCATAGGCGGAGTAGGCCCAGACGATGGTGATCTCGGGGTGCATCAGCCGCAGCCGGAACAGCACTTCCCTGGCCGCGTTGCGGTCGGTCATGTCGGCCGGGGTGACCATGACGAACAGGGGCAGGCCCTTGGTGTCCACGACCAGGTGCCGCTTGCGCCCGTTGATCTGAGCTTGTTCTTTGAGGCCGGACCGGGCAGTGGCGACATGCGGCAGCGGGTTACCAACCGCCCGGAGCAAATCCGATCGCACCGACGGCCTTCCGGCGACAAGACTGCACTGGTGAACACCCTGCCACCGCCGACCGACCCGCTCCTCCAGCCGGTACGGGACCCGCGCGCCCGCGGCCTCGTTCTCGACTATGCGGACATGCACGCCCTGGTTGCCGACCTGGTGCTGCCCGGCGACGCGTCGATGTACGTCATGAGCACGATGGAAACCTCCCGCGAGCTCATCCGGCACTCCTACTACCGGTACGAGTTCGCCACCGTCGCCGTCACGCATTCCCTGTTCGCCCTGGAGCACGTCCTTGCCGAGCGTCTGGCCACGAACGAACCACTCCACAGCCTGATCGAGCGGGCCACCGACGCAGGGCTCATCACGGCTGGACTCGCCGCCGAACTCGACCGCAGCCGACTGCTGCGCGACAAGCTCGCGCAGGGCGCCGAGTCAAGTGCCGCCCTCCGCCCGATCCGGGCCGTCGCAATGGTGCGTGCCGTCTTCGATGCCGTCTCCCTGCTCCTTTGCCCACCATCTACGGCAGAGGCGACAGCCGCCGACGTAGGCGGAGCACAGCCCGAAGACGGACTCGCCCGGCTGTGGGAGGACCACCTGCGCGCTCTGTTCCCCGATGGTTTCCGCGGCGTGGACTTCGAGGGCGTAGATCTGGTCCTCCTGGACGCCGACGTCGCCGGCCTCGTGCAGAGGGAGCTGAACGGCGGACTCGACGACAGCGGCATCGCTTACCTCTGGGGCTGCATCACCGACCTCGACAAGATCGTGCCCCTGATCAACGAGGAATACTGCGCCTCCTACTTCACGAAACTTCGGACGATGGCCCAGGCCGCAGCAGCGCCCTATATCCCCACCGCGACCTGACCGCCGGGTGAAACTCGGAGCCTCCCACGACCCGCGTCAGGGTCTGGCTCGATCACGTTCGATCAGACTCTCTGGGCGTTTGACGGTTTTGCCCACGTCGTAGTGGATGGCGGGATGCCGGTTCTTCGAGCCGAATATCCGCCGCCCGGCCCGGCCGCACTCACGACGACACCGCCGCGACCACATCCTGGCCCACCTGCGCGCCGCCGGCCTCGGAGCTTTGGCCGACCTCGGCTTCCGCGGCCTGGAAAGCGGCCTCCTCGACCCCGTGATCGTCACCAGCTACCCCACCACCCGCACCCACAAACTCACCCCGGGCCAAGAAAGAAGCCAACCGAGTCCTCGCCGTCGGACGCGCACCGGTCGAGCACGGCTTCGCCCGCATCAAGAACTGGCGGGTCCTCAACAAGCTCCGTACCGGCCCCGCCCGCGCAACCCAGCTCCTGCGAGCTCTGCTCGTCCTGACGAACCTCGAAGTCAACCACTGACGGACGATCTTCTCCGCGGGTTCCCGCCCCCGACCAGCACGAGTACGTCGAGGGCCGGTCACACCAGCCCTTTGAACTGCGACTTCAAGCTGACGGAGGCTCAGTGGGCTCCACCGCGCCCGATGCCTGGACAGTGGACTCCCCTCGACGCACGGCACCGGCCAGGAGCGCACGGTATGAGCCGGGAACGCACGGCATCCCATGTCCACGGCTGGTGGCTGGCCGGTGCATCGTTCCCTGACCGGGTGGACTGTCGGAAGCGGGGGTCTTCGTCCCGCTGCCCCGAGAGGAACGCCTGGAAGCACCCTGTCACTGCGGTGTCCTCAGGGGCCGCGGGTGGCGGGGCGGCGCGTGTGTGGAGTCACCCGGCCGGCCGCGCGGTCCGACCGGTCGGCTGCGGTGCTGCGGTTGCGCGTTCTGGCCTCGGGCGCCGTGCCGACCGCCCCGTCAGGATGCCGCGGGAACCGTCGGGTTGAGGCCGCGGGAGGCGACGAGCTGTGCGCTGCCGTCGGCCAGGCGGTAGCGCAGGCCCACCACGGCAGCCTGTCCGGCGGCAACCTTGTCGGCGAGGACCCGGGAGCGGTCCAGCAGCAGGTCGACGGTGTGCCGAATGTGCTCGGCGAGGATCTCCTCGGGCTCGACCTGTCCGGAGGCCCGTGCGGCCAGCACGCTGGGGGTCACCCGCTCGACGACGTCCCGGACGTACCCGGTCGGCGTCATGCCGTTCTCCAGCGCGGCGCACGCCGCGCCGACCGCGCCGCACGAGTCGTGGCCGAGGACAACGACCAGCGGGCAGCCCAGCACCTCCACTCCGAACTCGATGCTTCCCAGCACCTCGCTGCCCGCGACATGGCCGGCGGTACGGACCACGAACAGGTCGCCCAGACCGCGGTCGAAGATGATCTCGGCGGCCAGCCGGGAGTCGGAGCACCCGAACAGCACGGCGAAGGGCTGCTGCCCCGGTGCGATCTCCGCGCGGCGGGCGGCGTCCTGGTTCGGGTGCTCCGGGGCACCCGAAACGAAGCGCTGGTTACCGGTCATGAGCAGCTCGAAGGCCCCTTGGGGCGTCGGGTTCTGGATCTTCGTCATGGTCCTAGCCTACGGTTCGTGCCGCCCGGTCCCGCCACCGCTCACCGGCCGGACCACCCGGCTTTCCGGTCGGTCTTCGGCTCTGCCGGGCCCGCCGGGGAGTTCCCGGACCTGATCGAAACGGTGCCGGTGGCCCGTCTCATCCGGCGGAGTGCGACCGGATGGGATGCCATGGATTGACGGGGTACGGGGCGGCCGCCGGGTGGCACCCGGCGGTCCGGCGGCCGCTCTTCGTATCCGCCGAGGGTCCTGCCCCGGACCAGGGGAAATACGCCTTTTCCGCTCTATGGGTGCGGCTGGTTCGCGTCCTCCTGGGCCTCTTGGTTCGGGGTCAGCGCATCGCCGGCCTCGCTGTCGCGGCCGTGGCGCTCGCGGGTGTCCGTCACGTCGCTCTCGGCCTCCTCCGCCTCCTGGATGACCTCGTCGGCGGCGGTCCGGGGCGGCTGCTCGTGTTCTCGGTCCTTGTGGTTCATGCGTCTCCTCGTGTCGGAACCCTCCCGCCCGGCGGGCGGGACGGCTTGAAGGGGGCCGGGCGTCAAAGAGCGGGGGTGAAGCGGTCCCAGGCGCGGTGACCTGCGAGGAGTCCGGTGAGGCCGTCCAGCACCGTGGCCACGGACGCGCCCGCCACGACGCCGGGCGCGTCCGTGGCCAGACCCGCTTTCTCCAGCACCCTCGCCCCGTCACCGCAGGCCCCGATGACCTTGCCGTGCCGGAACGCCTCGGTGACCAGCAGCAGGACGCGCGGGTCCACACCGGTGGCCGTGGCCGCGTCGTCGGTCTTGGCGTCACGCGCCCCGTAGGCGTCCGGGGCCGGAGCGGGCGCTCCCGCCAGCACGATCGCGTCGAACTCGATCGACCGTGCCGTGGTGAAGGTGCGCTGCACGGTGACCGGGTCGCTCCCGGAGCCCAGCTTGCCGCCCGAAGGCGCGATGACCAGAGGGACCATCCCCGCGCCGAGAACCGCGCCACGCGCTTCCCGTACAGCGTCCAGGCCGGTCTCGCCGTCGGTGACGATGCCGACGAGCCGCCCGTCGACCGGCCACGTCCGGCCCAGCTGGGACAGCGCCGGGCTCGGCTCGGGCGAGGCCAGGGGCACGGTCGCCTCCGGCGCAGGCAGGCCCAGCCCCTCGGCGACGCGCGCGCACAGCGCGGGGTCGATGTTGGCGAGCGCCTTGAGCCCCCGCTCCTTGACCGCCTGGTCCCAGCACTTGCCGAGCTCGAAGGTGTACGCCGCGGCGATGTGCTCGCGCTCCGTGGACGTCATGCTGAGCCAGAACAGCCGGGGCTGGCTGAAGTGGTCGTCGAACGACTCCGCCGCGTCCCGTACCTTGCGGCCCGCCGGCACCTCGGCGGGCACCTCGATGTAGGCACCGGTGTCCGCGTCGGCGGTGAACGGGCAGCCGCCGTCCAGGGAGTTGGGCCGGTACGGTGCCACACCTCGGTGCACGGCCGTCTGGTGCATGCCGTCGCGCAGCATGTCGTTGACGGGTGCGTGCGTACGGTTGATCGGCAGCTGCGCGAAGTTGGGCCCGCCCAGCCGGGTGATCTGCGTGTCGACGTACGAGAAGAGGCGGCCCTGCAGCAACGGGTCGTTGGTGACGTCGATGCCCGGCACCAGGTGTCCGACGTGGAAGGCGACCTGTTCCGTCTCGGCGAAGTAGTTCGACGGGTTGGCGTTCAGCGTCATCAGCCCGATCGGCCGGACCGGCGCCAGTTCCTCCGGCACGATCTTCGTCGGGTCCAGCAGGTCGGATTCCAATCTCGTGTGGGGGAGGGGAGAGCAATGCCGCGCGCGCAGTGGCCGGCACGCGCCGGGGACGGCCTCCTCCCACCACGCGTACCCTCCTGACTCACGGCCGGACACACCGGTTGAGCCATCCGCCCCGGCCTCCCGTTCCAACGAGCGACGCGCCGGCGTCCGGCCGCTCCCCACCGCCCGCCGGAACGCGGCGGGTATACGGATTCCGTGAAATCTCCCCGAACCACGCCCGAGAGCCAGGACGCCCCGACGAGCCTCAAGAAGGACCTCACCACCCCGCTGCTCTACTTCTTCATCCTCGGAGACGTCCTCGGCGCCGGGTCTACGTCCTGGTCGGCGAGGTCGCGGCCACTGCCGGCGGCGCCGTCCGGGTACCCCTCCTGGTGGCCCTGTGCCTGGCCCTGCTGACCGCCGCCTCATACGCGGAACTGGCCACCAAGTACCCGCGTGCGGGCGGCGCGTCCCATTACGCGACGCCGGCCTACGGGCCCTTCACCGGGTTCGTGGCGGGCTTCTGCACGCTCGCCGCCGGCGTGGTGTCGGTGGCGGCCCTGGCCCGGGGGTTCGGCGGCGACTACCTCTCCGAGTTCGTCACGCTCCCGCTCGTCCTGGTGACCGTCGTCTTCCTGGCCGCGCCGGCGCTGCTCAACGCCCGGGGCATCAGCGAGTCGACCCGGGCCAACGCCGTCGCCACCGTCACCGAGGTCAGCGGCCTGCTGCTGGTGATCGGACTCGGCTGCTGGATCGTGCTGCGCGGCGACGGGGACCCGGGCCGGCTCACCGACCTCGGCACCGGGAACGAGGGGCCCGTCCTGGCCGTGTTGAGCGGTGCTGTCCTCGCGTACTACTCGTTCGTCGGCTTCGAGACGTCCGTCAACGTGGCCGAAGAGACGCGCGATCCCCGCCGCTCCTACCCGAGGGCGCTCTTCGGTGCCCTGCTCACCGCGGGCGCCGTCTACGCCCTGGTCGGCGCCGCGGCGGCGGCCGCCGTACCGACTGAGAAGCTGGCCAAGTCCAGCGGGCCGCTGCTCGAAGTCGTCCGCACCGCCGGCGGTGTGCCCACCTGGCTGTTCAGCGCCATCGCGCTGGTGGCCGTCGCCAACGGGGCGCTGCTGACCGGCATCATGTCCTCGCGGCCGGCCCATGGCACGGCTCGCGACGGGCTGCTGCCGCGCTTCCCGACGGCCGTGCTCCCGGGCCGGCGCACCCCGTGGGCGGCGATCGCCGCGACCACTGCCCTCTCGCTGTTGCTCGCGCTGACCGGTGACGTCTCCACGCTCGCCTCGACCCTCGTCCTCCTGCTCCTCGTCGTCTTCTTCCTCGTCAACACCTCGCTGCTCGCCCTGCGCCGCGACCCGGGGCGCCCCGGCCACTTCAGGGCCCCGGCCGCCGTGCCCGTCCTCGGCGCCGCCTCCTGCATCGGGCTCGCCACCCAGATCGAACGCGACGTGTGGATGCGTGGCCCCGTGGTCCTCGCGGTGGGCGCCGTTCTCGGTTCCGTGGCCGCCCTGCGACTGCGACGCGCCCGCTGAACAGCGCCCCCGCAATGCGGCTGCGCCCGACGACAAAGGTCGTCGAGCCCGCCGCGGCCAGGACGTCACCGAGGAACACGGCGCCCCCCAGCACGGCCCTGACCTCCGGCGCGGCCCCCGGGCCTGCTCGTGACCCCGGGGAGAGAGGTCCAGCTCGCCCCCGCTGCCGGTAGGCGGCCAGGGCGTCGCGGACGGGCGCTTCCTCATGATTCTTCGGCACGTCCGCCGCCTTACCGCGGCTCGTCAATCCGCGCGCCGCAGGCCCTTGGGACTACGGAAGTGGCGTGCCGCCGGTCGCGTTCACGATTTCCCCGGTGATGAAACTCGCGTTGTCGGAGGCGAGGAACACGTACGCCGGAGCCATCTCGGCGGGCTGGGCCGGCCGCCCCAGCGGGCTCTGCTTTCCGAACTCCTTCGTGTCCGGCAGCGTCGCCGGAATCAGCGGCGTCCAGACCGGTCCGGGTGCCACGGCGTTGACGCGGATGCCGTCGGACGCCAGCATCTGCGCGAGACCATGGGTGAAGGTGACGATGGCGCCCTTGGTCATGGCGTAGTCCAGCAGATGCGGACTCGGCTTGTACGCCTGCACCGACGTGGTGTTGATGATCGACCCGCCGGCCGGGATGTGCGGCAGGGCCGTCTTGCACAGCCAGAACATCCCGTACAGGTTGGTGCGCAGCACCCGGTCGAACTGCTCCGTGGAGATCGCGGAGATCCCGTCCGGCTGCGCCATCTGGTACGCGGCGTTGTTGACGAGTACGTCGATGCGCCCGAACTCCTGCACCGCGCTGCCGATGAGGGCATGGCACTGCTTCTCGTCCCGGATGTCGCACGCCTCTGTGAGCGCCTGCCGGCCCGCCTCCTCGACCAGCCGGGCCGTCACCCGCGCCTCTTCCTCCTCGGCTTCGAGGTGGGTGATCAGCACATCCGCCCCCTCGCGGGCGAAGGCCAGCGCGACGGCACGGCCGATCCCGGAGTCGCCCCCGGTCACGACGGCCTTGCGGTCCGTCAGGAGCCCGTGGCCCCGGTAGGAGTCCTCGCCGTGGTCGGGCGGCGGGTCCATGGGCCCGGTCCAGCCGGGGTGCTTCTGCTCCTGCTGCGGGAAGTCGGGCCGCGCGAAGCGCTCGGTGGGGTCCTGGCCGGGTGTGCTCATGGGGTCTTCTTCCGTTGTTCGTGTGTGGGGGAGGGGGACAGGGGGTCACCGGATGTCCTCGATGACGAACCCGCTCCGGGGCGCGGTCGGGATGCGGTTCAGCGGGATGGCGAGGTCCTGCTCCGGCACCCGGTACGAGAGGCCGGACAGCAGCACCGAGAGGGCGGACAGCAGCGCCAGGGTGATGTCCTCGCCCGGGCAACGGTGCCCCGTCGCCGGGTCACCGCCCCCCTGCGGGACCAGCTCGTCCGGCTGCGCCGGCGTGTCGCGGAAGCGCGAGGGATCGAAGACGTAGGGCCGGGGCCACAGGTCCGGGTCGTGGTTCTGGCCGTACAGGTCGAGGAGCACGAGCGTGCCCGGCCGGACGGTGCGCCCCTCCCACCGGAGCCGGCCCGCCGCCAGACCACCGATGAACGGGGCGAACGGGTAGAAGCGGCGGACCTCCTGCGCGAATGCGAGAACGAAGGCGGGATCGTCGCCCCGGAGCGCCGCACGGTGCTCGGGCCACCGGTGCAGTGCGTGCGCCGCGAACACCGCGAACCAGCTGACCGCGACGGTCGGACGCAGGATGTTGAGCACCTCGACGGCCGCCGTACGGGGATCGAGCAGCGAACCGTCGGCATCGCGATGGTGCACGACGGTACGGAACGGGGTGACGCGCACCCCGCCGCCGGCCCCGGCGCCGCCGTTGTCGCGTTCCCGCTCGACCAGGCGGGCCAAACGCCTCTCCTGCCGGTTTCGGGCGACCCGGGCGCGCAGCTGCCGCGGCCCGCCCGACGCGAAGCCGTCCACCATGGCCACGAGGTCGCGTGCGACGCCGTCCGCCCCGGCCTGCGGCAGCGGCACCCCGGCCCACGCGTGGACGGCGCGCGTCAGCACCCCCGCCACCTCGTCGAACACCTGGATCCGACCCCGGCCCCTCCACCCCTCGACGGCTTCCTCCCACCCCAGCACGACCCGGTCCGTCAGGGCCCGTACTTCCTCCTGGTCCTTCAGCAGGTGGAGGAACATGCCCTTGCGCACCCGGTGCGGCTCGCCGTCCAGGGTGTGCACCGCCCCCTGGCCGAACAGCGTGTCGATGACGGGTTCGGGCAGTGCCCCGCGGCGGTGGATGTGGTCCTCGTCGTAGAAGAAGCGGACCGCCGCCGGCCCGTGCAGCGCGACGACCCGTTTGCCGAGCAGACGGGTGCGGACCGGTGCTCCGCCGCTGCGCCGCCTGCGGTCGGGCAGCCACGCGTACCCCCGGAGCAGAAGGGACAGGGTGCTGTCGGCCATGAAGTCTCCGTGGAACGGTGGTCAGAGGGGTCCGCTCGGTGGCGTGGCGCCGGGCGGGCCTGCCGGTCCGCGTCGCCTCCGTGACGCAGTGCGGTCAGGGTGCTGAGTAACAGTGGGCGGGGCCTTCTTGCCAGTCGACCCAGGCCGGGTCGTCGAGGAGGTTCTCGGCTTCGTAGAGACCGGCTCTTCTCAGGAACTCGATGAGGTCCTGATCGTTGTGGGCGATTCCGACGGGGGAGCCGTTGATCGTGACGGCGCGGCCATCGGCGGACGTGGTCGGGCCGTGAACGGCGATCGGGGGACTCATCACGCATCTCAGCCTCGGTCTTTCCCGCCGCACACGCTGCACCGCAAGAGAACGCGGGCCGGCCTCCGGGGGCCGTGGCCTTTGCGAGTACGGGACGAACGGCTGCTCGTCGTGTTCACACGGGGTTGGGCCATCGCGGTGGACGGCGGGCTGCCCCGGAGGCGCGTGGCCGGGGACGAAGGCGACGAAGTGTGACCCGGCCGGATGGCCGGGCCACACGCGCGTTCGGCCCCGATTCGGCACACCAACCCCGGCCCGGGCAAGTTCGTACCGGTGACGTGAGCTCTCGCCGGGTGGGCAGTGACCGAGAACCCGAAGCGAACGACCCTGCTGCTCGCGTGCGCCTGCAAGGAGCTGCGGCTGCCGTGGTGCCGGACGGTGAGGGCGGGTACGGGCGCCGGCCCTTGGCCATCATGACGGCATGCTGCACACCGTGCTCCGCCGTTGCACGGGCGGCGATTCCCTCAAGCGGAGCCCGCCCGGCCTCTGGACGCGGCGGGTCGCCCGTCGGAGGGGCCGCGGGCCGGTGGGGTCTGTCTTTCGGCAGAGGGAGAATCATTCCGCAGGCCCACGCCCATGTCCCGGGGCGTGCCGATACTGGGGTCATGTCCCTGCTCAGCCGCGTCCTGCACGTCGTTCCGCGCGGCGTCTCAGTCCGTCTGCCCAGATGGGCCGGTGCGGGCGCGGAGGGGATCGCCGCCGCGGCCGTGACCGGTCTGCTCTGCCTTGCCGCCGGAATCCAGTGGCAGCTCCCGCACCCGGGTGCCCAGGCGATGGCAGTTCCCGTCGCCGCTGTGCTCTATCCGCTGCGCCGCCGCCACCCTGTGCTCGTCCTCGTGGCGTCGACCGTGTCGTTGGGCCTGCTGCCGTTCCTGGGACCGGTCACCGCCGCAGCCCTCTACACCATTTCCCGGCTGCTGTTCCCCGGCAGGCGCCGCGCCCGGTTGTGGGCCCTGGCCGCGGTGGCGCCGGTCGTGACGGCGACGGTGTCCTCGATCGCCTCGTGGACGGGCCCGGCCCGTGCGACCTACGCGGTCGCCCTGGGCTTGGTCCTGTCGGTGGCCGCGGTGGTGGTGCCGGGCCTGGTGGGCACGGTCTTCGGCCAGGCGGACCGGTTGCTGGAGGCCCTGCGGGCCCGCGCGGATGCCGCCGAACGGGCCAGGGCCTCGGCCGACAGCGAGGCCCGGACCCAGGAGCGTTCCCGGATCGCCGCCGAGATGCACGATCTGGTCGGCCACCGGCTCAGCCTGGCCTCCCTGCACGTGGGCGGCCTGGAGCTCGCGCTGTCCAAGGCCGCGCCCGCTCTGCGTCCGGACGCCACCATTGTGCGGAGCACCATCAAGGACGCGCTGCGCGAGCTTCGGCAGGCGCTGGGCGTCCTCGACCCGCTGGGAGTGAACACGCGGGCCGAGGCCGCGTTGACCGAGGAGGTCGGCACCAGGGCCGACATCGGGGAACTGGTCGCCCAGTCCCACGCGGGTGGGGTCGATGTCGCCCTGGAGTGGACGGGGCCGGACCTGACGGACGTGCCGGTGCCGGTTCGGCGGGCGGTGCACCGTGTGGTGCGCGAGTCCCTGACCAACGTGCACCGCTACGCGCCCGGCACTGAGGTCACCGTCGAGGTCTGCCGTGACGAGGACACCGTGCGGGTCGCCGTCCACAACACCGCGGTGTCACCGGGGACGATCACCGAGGGGGCGGGCACCGGCCGGGGCCTGCCCGCACTGCGCGAACGCGTCGGACTGCTGAACGGCGCCTTCACCGCCGGGCCGTCGGCCGACGGTGGATTCCGCCTCGCCGCGGACCTTCCACTGCGCCCCGTCCTCTCACCGGCCACGACCCGATCCGATGCCTTCCCATGGGCCGGAGCCCATCCGGCGTGTTCCTCGTACGGCCCGGTCCCGGAACCAGCCGAGCCCCGCCGCACTCGGGCGATCCGCACCCTCGTGCTCGGCGGGGGACTTGCCGCGGTGACGGCGCTGATCCTTGTGGGGATCGGGTTCTCCTACTCCCCGAAAGGCCCACAGGCCCCTCCGGAACAGCCCAGGATCGGCATGACACTGGAGAAGTTCCACGCCACGGGGCCCAGGGACTCCCCAGGTGCGCGTGCTGCCGCGGCGGGCCGGGAACCCGCCCGGCCCGCCGCAGCGGCCGGCTGCCTCTACGCCTTCGGCCCACGCCCCGACGACCGGCCGACCGATACCCTCCCGCTGGTCCGCTACTGCTTCGACGCCCATCAGCGGTTGACCGCCATCGACCCCTTCACCGTCCCCACGGTGCGTGAGGCCGTCCCCTGGGAGAGCCCATGACCACCCCGACCGTCCCGATCCGTGTCCTGCTCGCCGACGACGAGACGATGATCCGGGCCGCCGTGCGGATGATCCTCTCCCACGCCGACGGCATCGAGGTCGTGGGCGAAGCCGCCGATGGTCGCCAGGCCGTGGCGGAGGCGGCCTCCCACCGCCCCGATGTCGTCCTCCTCGACATCTACATGCCCGTTCACGGTGGGCTCGCCGCCGTCACCCCGTTGCTGGCCCTGGACCCGGCACCACGGGTGCTGATGCTGACCACTTTCGGCACCGACGACAACGTGCTGACCGCGTTGCGCGACGGCGCGGCCGGGTTCCTCCTCAAGGACGAGGGGCCCGAGGAACTGATCCGAGCGGTCCGCGCGGCGGCGGCCGGGGACTCCGTACTGTCCCCGCAGGTCACCGGCACCGTCGTCGCCCGTATGCTGAGCGGTGCGCACCAGGAGGCGGCTCCCGGCCCCACCGACGAACGCATTGCTCGCCTGACCGGCCGGGAACGCGAAGTCCTGAAGCTCATCGGTGAGGGCTTGTCGAACCAGGAGATCGCCGGCCGGCTCCACATCACCATCGGCACCGTCAAAACCCACGTGGCCGCCGTCTTCGCCAAGACCGACACCAGCAGCCGCGTCCAGGCGGCCGTTCTCGCTCACCGCACCGGTCTCGTCCACTGATCCGGCTTTCACACTGCCCTCGGGCGCTCCCCGAGTCATCCGCCCCTTCCCGTACGCTCCGGCGCGCCGGGAGGGGCTCCATCCTTCGACAGAGACGCCAGTCGTCCTGGAGAGGGAAACGGACCACCGCTCCCCCTGATCGCCTCTGTCCGGCGACAGAGGGAAAGCCACCGCCTGAGGACGATGTTTTCGCAGGTCAGGGAGGGTGACGATGGTAAGCGTCCCCGGCCGGTGCCCCGAATGCCAAGCGGCCTCCCCCCGACGGGGGAGGCCCGGGCCCACCCGGCCGTTTTCTTCCCACTTTCGTGCCGGAGTGTGTCCATGCCGCCGTTGTCCTTCCCCCACCACGCCCCGTACGCGGGCTCCTCCGCCCCGCGCCAGTCGGCGGTCCCTTGCGCCGCGAGCACATCCGACCTGTCGAAGGTGTACGGCAGCGGGGACACGCAAGTCGTCGCCCTGGACCGGGTGAGCATCTCCTTCGAAGAGGGCGAGTTCACCGCGATCATGGGCCCCTCGGGCTCGGGCAAGTCGACCCTGATGCACTGCGTCGCCGGCCTGGACCCGGCGTCCTCGGGTTCGGTGCGGATCGGCAGCACCGAGCTGAGCCGCCTGAACGACCGGCAGCTCACCGAACTGCGCCGGGACCGGATCGGGTTCATCTTCCAGGCGTTCAACCTGTTGCCCACCCTGACGGCGGTGGAGAACATCACCCTCCCCACGGCCATCGCCGGCCGCAAAGCCGACCGGCAGTGGCTGGAGACGGTCGTGAACATGGTGGGCCTGTCCGGTCGCCTCGACCACCGCCCCGGCCAACTCTCCGGCGGCCAGCAGCAGCGCGTGGCCGTGGCCCGGGCCCTGGCCTCCCGGCCCGCGATCGTCTTCGGCGACGAGCCCACCGGAAACCTCGACTCCCGGGCCGGCGCCGAGGTCCTGGGCTTCCTGCGGGAATCGGTGCGGCAACTCGGACAGACGGTGGTGATGGTGACGCACGACCCGGTGGCCGCCGGCTACGCGGACCGGGTCGTCTTCCTCGCCGACGGCCGGCTCGTGGACGAGATGCGGCAGCCCGGCCCGGGCCGGGTCCTGGACCGCATGAAGGAATTCGACACCCGGGGCCGCACCAGCTGACCGGGCCGACCCACCCCCGGATTCCGCTCGCGCCGCACTCTCCTTCCGCCCTCTCACGCCCCGGACACACACTCATGCTGAAAGCAGCCCTGCGCAATGTCCTCGCGCACAAAGCCCACTTGGTCATGACCGTGCTTGCGGTCTGCCTCGGCGTCGGCTTCGTCAGCGGCACCCTGGTCTTCGGCGACACCTCCACCGCTGCCCATCGTGCCGCCGCCTCCGAGAACCTCGCCGACCTCTCCGTCCGCGTCAGCCCCAAGCCCCCCGAGCCCGGGGAGCCCGCCCCCGGGGGCCGGACCCCGGCGCTCGACGACGCGACCGTCGCCGAGCTCGCCGGTATCAGCGGCGTCGACAGCGTCCGGCCCTCGATCTCCGGCTCCGCCGTACTGAACACGGCCGCCGGCGACCCGATGCGCAGCGCGAAGCGTGGCGGCAACCGAGCCGACGCCTGGATCCCCGGACCCGACGGCAAGGACCCCCGCTTCCCGATCGCCCAGGGCCACCCACCGCGCACCGACGACGAGATCGCCCTGGACGCCGGCACCGCCGCCCGCGGCAAGCACAAGATCGGTGACGAGATCACCCTCGCCACCAACGGCCCCGTCATGCACAAGCGGCTGGTCGGCACCGTCACCACCAGGGACACCCGCGTCAGCTCCGGCACCGGCACCCTCGTCCTCTTCGACAAGGCCACCGCCCACGACATGTTCGGGCAGCCCGGCGCCTACTCGTACATCGACCTGACGGCCAAGCCCGGCACCAGTGACTTCGACCTGGCCGAGCGGGTCACCGACACGCTCGGCGCCGACCGGGCCGAGACCTCCACCGCGAGTGACCTCGTCGCCCAACAGGACCGCTACATCAGCGTCCTGGTCCGCAGCAACGAGAAGGTCGCCCTGATCTACGCCCTCGTCGCCCTCTTCATCGGCTCGTTCCTGATCGTCAACACCTTCACCATGCTGGTGGCCCGCCGCAGCCGGGAGATCGCCCTGCTGCGTGCCATCGGCGCCTCCCGCCGCCAAGTGATCCGCTCCCTGCTGATCGAGGCCGGTCTGGTCGGCCTGTTCTCCTCCGCCCTCGGCCTCGGCCTCGGCCTCGGACTTGCCGTCGCGATGCCCCACTTGATGACCATCGACGGGAGCGCCCCTCCCACCGGGCCCCTCGTGATCGGGGCCACGCCCATCGCCGCCGCGCTCTTCGTCGGCGTCGGCCTCACCGTGCTCTCCGCCTGGATCCCCTCCCGCAAGGCGTCCAAGATCGCCCCGGTCGAGGCGCTGCGAGCCGTCCACCAGCCGCCGTCCGCCGCCGCCTCCCGCTACCGGGCCGTCGCGGGCGGCCTCCTCACCTTCGGTGGCGCCGCCCTGCTGATCTCCCTCTCGGGAGCCGAGGACGCCTCCGACGAGAACCTCCAGAACGCCGTGTTCGGCACGTTCGGCCTGATCACCGGCCTCCTGATGCTGGCCCCGATCCTGGCGGCCCCCATGATCCGGGCCGGTGGCAAGCTCACCACCCGCTTCGGCGCCGTCGGCCGGCTCTCCCGCGAGAACGCCCTGCGCGACCCGCGCCGCACCGCCGCCACCGCCTCCGCCGTCATCGTCAGTACCGCCCTCGTCGTCGGCCTCGCCACCATCGCCCACTCCAGCGCCCGGGCCCTCGACCGCCAGGCCGCCGCCGGCCTCACTGCCGACCACCTGATCACCGCCGACCAGATGACCGGCATCGACCAGGCCACCGCCCGTAGGATCGCCGACACCCCGGGCGTGCGTACCGCGAGCGCCATCGCCGATGGGCAGATCCTCCTCGGCGGCGACAACCTGAGCGTCACCGGTGTCGATCCCGCCGGTCTCGACAACGTGATGAAGCTCGACTTCGTCTCCGGCTCCCTCAAGGGCCTCAAGGCCGGTGCCGTCGCCGTCTCCGAGACCACCGCCCGCGAACACCGTCTCAGGACCGGCTCCCGGGCCAGGACCACCCCCGGCTTCGGCCGCGACGACATCCGGTCCTACACCGTCATCGGCGTCTACCGCGACAACCCCACTGCCGGCCCGGCCATCGGGGCCCGCGCAGAAATCCAGCACCTGGACGAGCACGGCGAGACCGGTCAGTACTTCACCCGGGTCCTCGTCGCGGCCGACAAGAACGGCGTCTCCAAGGCCGATCTCCTCGACGCCACCGGCAGGAACCCCCTCCTCACTGTCCAGAGCCGCGACGAGTTCGTCGCCGAGGCGTCCGGTGCCATGGGCGTCGTCATCAACCTGATGTACGGTCTGCTCTTCCTCGGCGGCGCCGTCTCCGCCCTCGGCATCGCCAACACCCTCGCCATGTCCATCACCGACCGCACCCGCGAGATCGGCACCCTGCGCGTCATCGGCATGCACCGCGCCGGCATCCGCACGATGATCCGCCTCGAGGCCCTCACCGTCGCCGCCTTCGGCACCGTCCTCGGCGTGCTGAGCGGAACCTTCGGCGCCTGGACCGTCAGCTCCCTCGCCAACGGCTCCATCAAGCAGTACGAGTTCACCTTCCCCTGGGGAACCCTCCTCACAACCTGTGCGCTCTCCCTCGCGGTCGGCATCCTCGCCGCAGCCCTCCCGGCCCGCCGAGCCGCCGGCCTCAGCCCCTTGGAGGCCGTCGCCGAATCCTGACCCGACCCGCTCGACAGCGCCCCACGACGCCCGCGTCGGCCAGGCCCGTCACCGGCCTGCCCGACGCGGGCGTCGTACGTGAAGAGGAGGTGCTCGGCTTCGTTCACGTGAAGTGGTTCCGGCTCGTTCTCCGTGAACCGGTCACGGTGGGTCGGGCAACCTGGTGACCTGAGTCGGAGATTCGTCGGCGGTGGGCGGCGACTTTGTCGAGGATCTCGTCGGCCGGCTTCGTCCGGACGAACGGTCTGGGGTGCTCGTTCCAGTCGGCGAGCCAGGCACGGATGTCGCGTTCGAGGGCGCTGCCGTTGCCGCGAGACCGGCCGGCATCCACTTCTGGATGCTCCGACCCGGCAGAGGGGCGGGCCCTGCGGAACGTGCGAAGTGACCGCAGGGCCCACCCAGGAGCACCGCCCTGTCAGAGCGCTCACGTCCGACAGTACGAGCAGCAGCAGCTCACTGCCCGGACAGCTGCTGCATTCGGCACCGACGCGCACAACCCCATTCTCGTGTACAAGCCAGGGGCCTGGCCGAAGCCGAACTCCTCACCCAGACGGCGCGCACGATCCTCGATGAGCACGGCATCGACGAACCCGTCCAGTGGGCCCCGCGCCTCGCCCCTGCTGTCCTTCGCCCACTGACCTTGCCGGACCCTGCCCCGGAGAGGGGCACCGTGGCCCCGCTCCACGAGGCCGTAACCCGTCGGCGACTTCTCCCTCGCCCAGGTCGCCCAGAGGCTCACCACCACCACAGCGCACGTCATCCACCCGCTGTCCCGGCATCCGGTCCACTGGAGCCCTCCCCGGTTCCGGCCCACCCAGCACACCGCCGCCCGCATCGGGCAATGGCGTACCTGGTACGAACACGACCGCCTGTCCCTTCAGGACATCGCCGACCACGAAGGGACGAGCCCGGTTACCGTGCGTCTCGCCTTCCTCAAGAACGATGTCCCGATAAGAACGATGTCCTGATGCGCCCACCAGGAAGCTTCCGGCGCCGACTGCGAACAGAGGATGGCTCACAGAAGACCCGGCGTCGGCCCTGCCGGTCCCGCTCAGTGCGCATGCGGCACACCACTCCCACCCGCGTCACCGAATGCGATCAACGCGGGCGAGGCGGACCCTGTAGGGAAGAAGAGCCTTCCGCCGGAGGTGCGCCATGCCCCTTCACGAGCGGTGTCCATGGGCGGAACCGCTTCGCGCTGCGACCGGGGCTTGCTGAGGTCAGAGCCCCCGTCGGGCCGCACTCCGGGGTTTCCCGTTCTCGGCCGGCCCGATTCTCCGCTCACCGGGCCGTACTTCGGAACGAGTGTCGCGATCACCTCGAAGAGAGTCGTTCGCGGCACTCGGCCTGCGACCGGCTTTCGAGGAAAGGACCAGCGATGACCGACCTTCCAGCCCCCACCACGCCGTACCTGGAGCCCGAGGCCAAGAAGCTCGCCGACGACACCGACCCACACCCGCGGATCTACGAGCTTCCGCCCGAGGAGGGGCGCAAGATCCTCAGCGACCTGCAGAGCGGCGAGGGCGTCGAGCGCCCGGACGTCGACGAGGAGTGGGTCGACGTCGACGCCGGCGAGTGGGGCACCGTCCGCACCCGCATCATCAAGCCCAGGGGCGCCACGGGCCCGCTGCCCGTGGTCTTCTACATCCACGGCGCCGGGTGGGTCTTCGGCGACGACAGGACCCACGACCGCCTCTTCCGCGAGCTCACCGTCGGGGCCGGTGCCGCCGGCGTCTTCCCGGTCTACGACTGGGCGCCCGAGAAGGGGTACCCCACGCAGGTCGAGCAGAACTACGCCGTCGGCGAGTGGCTGGAGGAGAACGGCGCCGACCACGGCCTCGACACCTCCCGCGTCGCCGTCGCCGGCGAGTCGGTCGGCGGATGCATGTCCGCGGTCTTCGCGCAGATGAACAAGGACCGCGGCGGGCTCGCGCTCAAGGCGCAGATCCTGCTCTACCCCGTGACCGGGCCGGACTTCGACACGCAGTCCTACCACCAGTTCGCGGAGCACTACTACCTCACCCGCGACGGGATGAAGTGGTTCTGGGACGCGTACACGACCGACGAGGCCAAGCGCGAGGAGAAGTACGCCTCGCCGCTGCGGGCGACCCTCGAGGACCTCAAGGGGCTGCCGCCCGCCCTCGTCATCACGGCGGAGGCCGACGTCCTGCGGGACGGGGGCGAGCTCTACGCCAACAAGCTCCGTGAGGCCGGCGTAGAGGTGACGGCCGTCCGCGTCAGCGGGACCGTCCACGACTTCATGCTGTTGGACAGCCTGCGGGACACCCCGGCCACCGGCGTCGCACGGAAGCTGTCCGTCGACGCGCTGCGAGAGGCTCTCCACCCGGAGTGACCGCAGCCGGGAACATGGGCGGCAGACTCAACGGGGTCTGCCGCCCATCGCTGCGCCGACCACGGACTTCGAGGAGACGCGATGAGCCCGGCCGCGACAGGTCCACACGTCGACGAGACCGGAGCGCGGGTCGTCGGTGAGGCCGGCCTGCTGGAGTACGACGACTGCCAGGTGTCGGCGATCCGTGGTCTCCGGGACGTCTTCCGCGTCGCCGGCGAGTACGCCGTGGAGCCGGCCGACCCTCCGAGTGTGATCCGAGTCAGCACCTGGGCGGTGTCCGCCACCGACGCCGGGCCGGTCATGGTGTGCACCTCGGACACTCATCCTGAGCTCGCGCACCGGCTCGGCCACGTCATCATGACGGCCGCGGGAATCCTGGCGTGGGTCGAGCTGGGCCTCACCCTCGTCGACCGGATGCCCGGTCCCAGCGTGATGCTGGACATGGCGCGTTTTGTCCTCGCCGACCCGCCGCGCCGACGGCAGTCCCCCCACCAGGAGTTCACGCCCCGACTCCAGCACGGCGACACCGACATCCGCGAGGGGCGGGCCCCACTGCACGCCTGCCTCCACGAGCCCCACTCCGTCGAGCACCTCGTACAGACAGCGGCCATGCAGCCGCGTACCTTCCAGCGACGGTTCCAGGAGGCTACGGGCCTGACTGCGCCGGATACGTCCGGGCGGCGCGCATCGCGAAGGCTCGCGAGTTGCTGGAGCTGACCAACGAGCCGGTCGCCCGGATCTCCCGCAGTATCGGCTGCCTGGACGTGTCGAACTTCCGTCGGCTCTTCCAGCGCGCCGCGGGCGTCACCCCGTCGGAGTACCGGAGCCGGTTCGGCATCGCGGCACGAGTCAGCCGACAGGAGGACCTGTCGACGGGTCAGTCGGCGAGGATCCGCTCCACTCCCTCCCGATAGCTCGTGACCTGGAAGTCGGGAAAGCGGGCCGCGAACTTCGAGCTGTCGAAGATGTTGTCGTCGCGGTAGCGGGCGAGCAGCTCGTACATCTCGTCGAGCGGCTTGACGAAGCGGCGGCCGAGGCGGAAGGCGAGCATCGGCAGTACCGTGTAGCCGATCTTGCGGCCGGTGACCTCGCCGGCGATCCCGATGAGCTGGGCGTAGGACTGCTGGTCCGGGTCGATTGGAAGGTGCCACGTCTGGCCGTAGGCATCCGGCGTGTTGCCGAGCAGGGCGAGAGCGCGGCTCGCGTCGGGGGTCCAGATCAGGGAACGCTTGGCATGGGCGTCGACCGGGACGAACGGCCGCTTGCCCGCCTTGATCCGCTCGAACACCATCGAGTTCGTGTAGCTCTTCGTCCGGCCGGGACCGTAGAACTCGGGCGCCCGCCCGATCAGGGCGTCGACCCGTCCGGCCCGCATGGCCTCCAGCAGCATGGTGGCGAGCTCTCCGCGGACCCGCCCCTTGCGTCCGCCCGGTGCGAATGCCGTCGACTCGGTCTGGGGCGTCGACGTTCCGGGATACATGTAGGTGTTGTCGAAGAAGACGAGCTTCGTGCCGTGTTCGGCGCAGGCGTCGATGACGTTGCGCATGATGAGGGGGAACTGCCGCTCCCACAGCTCCGAGTCCAGGGGCAGGCCGACGGTGAGGTAGGCGACATCACTGCCCGCGACGGCCCGGCTGGTGGCGTCGGGGTCGGTGAGATCTGCGGCCACGAGCTCATCGGTGTCGTTCACCCTCGACGGCTTGCGGCTGACGAGGCGGATGTCCTTGGTGTGGTTGCGGTGGAGCTCGTTCGCGAGCTCGTCCGCGATCGGTCCGCCGGCGCCGAGAACGGTCTGCATGGGGTCTCCTTGAGATGGATGGTGCGGGTGGTGACGACAGCTCGACTGCGAGCGGCGTCGTGCCACCACGTGGCGATGCGGTCGACCACCATGGCCGGAGTGCGGACCCGGCCGATGTGGTCGTGGGTCGAGCCTTCGGGCACCTGATCGCTGGTGTGGTGCCGGCGGGTCACCGAGGTGGACGAGAAGAGGCTATGAGCGAGGTCGTCGACGGCCCCGACCGGCGACAACGTGTCGTCGCCCAGGCTGATTGACCAGGGCCGGTGAGCACCATGCGGGCCCATTCCCGCATCAAGGTGCGCGCCCCGGGGCCGCCGAACGCCGGTTTGGGGAGGTGGCCGAACACCGCCGTCGTCGCCGGGACCACCAGCGCCGCCATGGCAGCGACGTGGAGGCCCCCGTGGGCGAAGTGCCGATGGTGGGGGATCGCGCCGGCGACCGTGATCACCCCGTTGGCCCTCGGAGGGGTGAGCTCGTGTCCGGATACGAGCTGTCCCCCGAGGCTGTGACCGAGGAGGAGTACTGGCCGCGCGGGTGACGCCGCCCGCGCTGCGGCGACGGCTCGTGCGATGTCGTCGATCTCGTCGCGGCAGGCCCGGTCCTCGCGTCGGCTCGCTCGTGGTTCGCCGCGTTCGAACCCTCGTCGGCGCAGTGCTCGGGCTTGCCACCCGTGTCGCTCGAAGTCGGCGACCAGTGGCCGGTAGTAGCCGGAGCCGATGGCCATCGCCGGCGAGACGAGAACGATCGGCGTGCCGGTGCCACCACCCTTCTCAACGTCCGACATGGATCGCCGTCTGCGAGGTGATCACGGTGAAGGAAATGCCGGCGTCGCCGAGCCGGCGCAGCAGGTTCTCTCCCATCGCGGTGGCGGTGGTGACCTGGCCGGCGGTGGGCGGGTTGTCGTCGAAGGCGAGGCACAACGCCGACTCGGCCAGCATCTTGGCCGTCTCGGTGTAGCCGGGGTCTGCGCCGCTGACCTGGGTGTGCACGGTCTCACCGCCGCCCTCGCCGATGATGTCGACGGTGAACCAGGTGCGATCGCGCCGCTCCGCCGACGGCCCCTCTCCTTGGGGGATGCGTCGGCCGATGGCGCGGCGCAGGGGCGGGACCTGCACGGCTGCCAGGGCTGCGGCGAAGCCGGCAAGTGCGCCGGCGACGGTCGCGAGGCGTCGGGCCCCGGCGTAGTGGGAGTAGGTGAAGTCGGGCCCGTAGTCCGGGCCGGCGAGCGCGGAGCGTCGTACGACGTCGGGGTCGATCGTGGGCAGCGGGATCAGCCAGGCCCCGAGCGTGCGGTCGCGACGGGGGCGGCCGATGCGGGTGCGGACCTGCCGTCCCCGCGGCCGAGGTTCGAGACGCCGGCGCCCGGCCGCGGCCTGCAGCATTGCGCGCGGTCGCGACAGCTGGCCGAGACCGGAGTGCAGCGTGCCGCCGGAGATGGTGGCGTTCGTGCGGACCACTCCCCGAAGGGTCATCGGCACCCCGGGCGGCAGCTGCTGGACGGTGAAGAGCGCACCGAGGTCGTGCGGGATCGAGTCGAAGCCGCAGGCGTGAACGATGCGGGCACCGGTCCGCTCGGCCGTCGCGTGGTGCTCGACGTACATCCGGTCGACGAACTCGGGCTCGCCCGTGAGGTCGACGTAGTCCGTGCCGGCCGCGGCACAGGCCGCGACCAGTGGTTCGCCGTACTCCAGGTAGGGGCCGACCGTGGTGATCACGACCCGCGCGGACTCGGCGACGCGGGCCAGGGACTGCGGGTCCGAGGAATCGGCGTGGAGCAGCGCGATGTCCTCCAGCTGCTGGTTGATCCGGACGAGACGGTTGCGAGCGGCCTCCAGCTTGGCCTGGTTGCGCCCGGCCAGGGCGAGCCCGGCTCCGGGAGGGAGACGGGCAGCGAGGTACTCGGCGGTCAGAGCACCGGTGAAGCCGGTGGCGCCGAGGAGCACGACGTCGAAGGGGCGCGAATGTGTGTGGGGGGACATCGGGTCTCGGTTCCTCCGGACGTACACTATGTTTACAGTGCTAACAAAGCCTAGAAGGGTGAAGTAAGCGATGTCAACATCGGAGAAGAGTGGCTACCATCACGGCGACCTGCGGGCGGCGCTGCTGTCGTCCGCGATGGAGATGCTGGAGGGCGGCGAGCCCTTCTCGCTGCGCGCCGTCGCACGCCGGGCCGGTGTGTCGCCGACCGCGCCGTACCGTCACTTCAAGGACCGCGACGCCCTGGAGTCCGCGCTGGCCGTCGAGGGCTTCCGGGATCTGCTGGCCGACCTGGGCGGCGGGCGCGACCTGCCCGCCTCGCTCCCGGACCTGGCCGAGTTCGCCGTCGCCTACGTCGCCTTCGCGCTGCGGCGTCCGGCCCTGTTCCGTGTGATGTTCGGCAAGCCGTGCGACGACGCCGACGACGAGCGGGTCAAGGCCGCCGACGCCCTGCACGAGCTGCTGGCCGACGCGCTCGATCGCCTCTTCCCCGACGCGGACGCGCCGGCCCTGGCCACGGCCGGCTGGGGGCTCGCCCATGGGCTGACCTGCCTGTACCTCGACGGCAAGCTGCAGGCCGCGTCGGGCGAGGAGGTCGCCGACCGGGTGCGCGGCGCCTTCCTCGCCATCACGACGGTTGGTTCCTGACGCGTGCCGCCCGCCCGTTGTGCGCCTCACGTCTTCCGTTGTTGACGGTGCTCACATCCCGTGTGACCCTCGGTGTTAACGCCGCTTACATCGGAGGAGCGAGTCCATGACATCGACCGGCAAGCCGACCGACCGGACCGTAGAGGTCGATCTCGCAGGGCGTCTCGTCACCGTCCCCGAAGGCGGCCTCTACGACCGGTTCCGCATGGACACCGACCTCGACGAGGTCGAGCGGGACCCGCGGGTCGGCAGCGTCGACTTCTTCCGCCGGATGCCGAAGAACCGCGTGGACTCCCGCATCGGGCCCACGCTGACGCCGAACTTCTACTACCGCATCTCCACGACCCGGCTCACGATGCTCGCGCCGACCAGGACGATCCGGGCCCGCCTGCCCCGGGAGCTGGACCCGCTCGAGATCGCCCCGGGGCTCGGGATCGTCTCCGTGATGGCCTTTCGGTACGACGTGTGCGACATCGACTTCTACACCGAGGCCGCGGTCGGCATCGCCGTGAAGCCGGCCCGGCACGGTGGGCTGGGCCTGCTCGATCTGGTCACCGGGCTCAAGAACGACTCCCTGCACTCCTACGTCCTCTCGCTGCCGGTCAACACCGAGATCGCGCGGGTGCGCGGCCACGACGGCTACGGGTTCCCCAAGTGGGTCACCGGGCTCGACGTCGACATCGATACCGAGCGCACCTCCGCCAGGGTCGCCAACGACCGGGGCGGCCTTGACCTGGCCCTGTCGGCGCCCACCCCGAAGCAGACCGCCCGGCCCACCGGCGAACACGTTTCGACCCTGACCTCCTACACCACGATCGACGGCGCCTGGCACTCCACGACCAGCCAGATCAACATGCTCTCCTCGGGAACCACGCGGTTCCCCCGCGGCTTGGCCCTGCGGCTCGGCGAGGGCCGGATGAGCGACGACCTGCGCTCGCTGAAGCCGATCCGGACGATCCGGCTCGACGTCACCACCGAGGGCCAGCTGGCGCTGCACATGCCAGTGCCCACCTCCATCCAGGACCGGAGCTGAGGACGAGATGACCACCACGAACACCGGCCACGTCGAGGCCGCCCTCCCGACATCGCTGACGCCGGCCCGTCTCGCCCGCCTGGCCACCCTGGTGACCGCCGGTGCCCGAGCCCAGCGGGTCGCCACGACCTCGCCGTACACCGGCGCCCCGCTCGCTGACCTGCCGGTGTCCACCCCCGACGACGTCGAGTACGCCTTCGCCCGGGCACGCACTGCCCAGGCCGGCTGGGCCGCCACCCCGGTGGCCGACCGCAAGCGCATCATGCTGCGCTTCCACGACCTCGTCCTCCAGCGGCAGGAGGAAGCCCTCGACCTGATGCAGGCCGAGAGCGGCAAGACCCGTCGCGACGCGTTCCTCGAGGTGACCGACATCGCGATCACCTCCCGCTACTACGCCGCAGCGCACGGCGACTGCTCTCACCCAAGCGCCGCAAGGGCGCGATCCCGGTGCTGACCCACACCACCGAGCTGCACCACCCCAAGGGCGTCGTCACCGTCATCTCGCCCTGGAACTACCCGCTCAGCATGGCCGCCGGCGACGCGATCCCGGCCCTGATGGCCGGCAACGCCGTCGTACAGAAGCCCGACACCCAGACCGCCCTGACCGCGCTGTGGGCGCTGGCCCTGATGCGCGAGGCCGGTCTGCCGACCGATGTCTGGCAGATGGTGGTCGGCCGTGGCAGCTCCATCGGAGACGCGCTCATGGCCGGCGGCGACTACATGATGTTCACCGGCTCCACCACCAGCGGGCGCCGGATCGCGCGCGACGCGGGTGAGCGGCTGATCGGCGCGTCCCTGGAGCTCGGCGGCAAGAACGCCATGATCGTCCTCGCCGACGCAGTCGTCGAGAAGGCCGCCGCCGGTGCGGTCGCCGCCTGTTTCCCCTCGGCCGGGCAGCTGTGCGTGTCCATCGAGCGGCTCTACGTCGCCGATGAGATCCACGACGCGTTCGTCACCGCGTTCGTCGAACGCGCCCGGGCCATGCGCCTGGGCGCGACCTACGACTTCTCGGTGGACATGGGCTCGCTGACCACCCCCTCGCAGCTCGAGACCGTCAGCTCGCACGTCGACGACGCGGTATCGAAAGGCGCGACCGTGCTGGCCGGAGGCAAGGCCCGGCCCGACCTCGGGCCACTGTTCCACGAGCCGACGATCCTGGCCGGCGTGACCCCGCAGATGACGCTGTTCGACCACGAGACGTTCGGCCCGGTGGTGTCGATCTACCGCTACCGGTCGGTCGACGAGGCGGTGGCGATGGCCAACGCCACGCCGTACGGCCTCAACGCGAGCGTCTGGGGCCGCAACGGGGCCGAGGCCCGCAAGGTCGCGGGACGGCTGCATGCAGGCACCGTCAACGTCAACGAGGCGTTCGCCGCCGCCTGGGGCAGCATCGACGCCCCCATGGGCGGTACGGGCGACTCGGGCCTCGGCCGTCGGCACGGCGCCGACGGACTGCTCAAGTACACCGAAGCCCAGACCGTCGCCCACCAGCGCCTCCAGGGCTTCACCCCGCCCCGCTCGGTGGGGCACGACCAGTGGGCGCGGAGCCTGACCCGGGCGTTCAAGACGCTGCGTGCCCTGGGCGTCCGCTGACCGATCACCCGCCATGACGCGGCCCGCCGCCTCGCCATCCCGGTCCGCATGAAAGAAGATCAGCCATGACCAAGCGCGTCCTCGACGTCGTCACCAACGTCGGCCACTACAACGACCCTTCCCACCCCACTGGCCTGTGGCTCTCCGAGCTCACGCACGCCTGGCACGTCTTCGAGGAACACGGCTACGAGCAGACGCTCGTCAGCCCGGCCGGCGGCGCGGTACCTCTCGAACCGCGTGCGCTGAAGTTCCCGAACTACGACAAGACCGCCAAGTCCTGGCGCGCCGACCCCGGGAAGACGGCGATGCTCGAGAACACGGCGAGCCCGGACCAGATCGACCCATCGGAGTACGACGCGATCTACTTCACCGGCGGTCACGCGGTGATGTACGACTTCCCCGACAGCGAGGGCCTGCAGCGCATCACCCGCGAGATCTACGAGCGCGGCGGCATCGTCTCCTCGGTCTGCCACGGCTACTGCGGCCTGCTCAACACCCGGCTCTCCGACAGCTCGTACCTCATCGCCGGCCGCAGGATGACAGGATTCGCCTGGACCGAGGAGGTCCTCGCCCGCGTCGACAAGCTGGTCCCCTACAACGCCGAGGAGAAGGCCAAGCAGCGCGGCGCGCTCTACGAGAAGGCGACACTGCCGTTCGTCTCGTACGTCGTGACCGACGGCAACCTCGTCACCGGCCAGAACCCGGGCTCGGCCAAGGCCACGGCGAAGAAGGTCGTCGAGGCCATCGAGGGCAACGCGTCGAAGGAGCGAGGCTGAGCCGAGACGCAGTCCTTCCGTGACGGAAGGGCCCCGGACGGATGGCGCCGAAGGGTGCGTTCCACGTCAGCGACGGGACAGTGGACCCGGGGACTTCCCTGACGCCCGATCAGGTACTTGGCGGTGCGACCGTTCTCGTTGCGCCGCGGCACGACCGTCGGCACATCACCTGGGGCCGCCTCGCGGACGTGCCCCCTGCACCCGTTGGCCGGCAGCGGGCCAAGCGCCAAGGAGGTGTTCGGCGGGGGCCAATGATGACATCGAGCGGACGCGTGGCCTCTCGTGCCCCGGATGGTTTTCTCAACTACCCGCGCTGTGCGGTCCCTGTCCTGGTTCTGCAGACGCGGAGGCGAGCTGAGCAGCGATCTCTTCTGTGGTGAGGGTCATGAGCCATTCCCAGGAAACGCGCAGCGGAATGCCGTAGCGCCGGTGTATTTTGCCGCCCACGGGAACAGCATCGATGGAATCCAAACCAAGATCCCGGGGCCTGTCACCAGCTCGGACCTCCATGTCAAGCCGCTCCGCCAAGACGTGCTGGAGCCAGGCCAGCTGTTCCGGAACCGGATCCTGGGTCACAGCCTTCGTCCTTCCAGCCCCGGGTCGCTGAGCGCGACTTGCGCAGCCGCTGCGAACGCGTCCAGAGCCAGGCGCACCTGGCGGCGCTGCTGGGCGCAGGTCGCGATGTACTCGGAAGTGTCCTCGTCCTCGGCCCGGCAGACCCTGTAGGCGCCCAGGGCGGCATAGAGCACCGCGAGGTTGGCCAATGCCTCCCGCGTGGCGTCGGCCACGTCGGGCGGCCCTTCGACCGTCACCGTCGCACCAGCCCGCTGTGCCGCATGAACGGAGGCCTTCGAGGTGGCGAGCAGGCGTTCGGTCTCGGCGAGATCGGCATGCTCGTCACGCAGCTGGTGCCAGACGGCCGACAGGTCGTCCCGCGCACGCGACGCATCGGCCAGAAGGGCGCTGTACGCCTCCCGGCGAGCTTGCCGCTGTGCCTGCCTGTGCTGCAGGGCGCCCTGCGTCCGCACCTGCCACCGAGCAGAGATCCCGGTGAGCGCCGCTGCCGTGGCGGTTCCGGCAGATCCCACTACGGCGCCGAGCAGGGCGGCTAACGCTTGATCCATGCCGGCATTCTGCCCGGCCCAAGACGTCAGGACTCATGAGATCCCGGTGGCGGGATCAGGAACGGCCGATACCCGCGGCGGTAGTGCAGCATCTCGTGCAGGTCATGTACGGAACTCATCTCGAGGCCAGCCAGGATTGGGCAGCCACCGTTCACACCGGGATCCTCCAGGAAGCCGACGACCGGGTCGACAATGTCGTTCGAGGGCGGGGGTGCACACCGGACATTGCGGCGCCGGAAGGCGGGGGAGGGGCCTCGTAGTGGCAGTGATCGTGGCCGACACCATCTCGGCCGATCTCCGGATGGTGGTCCCTGGTGCCGCACCACCGACTTCGTTTCCCGATGGGCGACCCCGGGGCCGGTGGGCGGCCCGGACGGACGCCTTGTGCCAAGCGGCAGCAGTTTCTCAGTAGGCTCAACCGACGAAGGGGGGACCATGTGTCGATGGGCCTGATGCAGGTCGGGATCGTATCCCTGGCAGTGCTTGTGCGGCTGACGGCATTCGGCTGGTACGCCCTCATCGCGATCGCCGTGAGCCTGCTGTCGCTCGGCATGGTGCCCGCCATCGTGGTGGGCCCGCTGATCTACGCAGGATTCTGCGCGCCGGCATCGGCATGGCCTCTGCTCACCGCGGCAGATGTGCTGCTCATGGTGTGTGCCCTGACTTTCGAGGACGGCGGAGACAACGGGTCGACCAGTCCGCTGCAGGTGCTCACCGGCCGTCGTGGATCATCCGGCCGTGGCACGGACCGAGTGTTCCGCTTCTGCGGTGCTGCATACGTGGTCACTTTGCCGGCGCTCGCGATCTGGACCGTCTCCGGCTGACGACAGACCGGTACCTGTTCTCCGACGGTCCGACCACGGCCGCGTCAATGCGCCTGGGTGGGAACGGGACGGCCTGTCCATCCGTGGTGCACCAGGGCCTTGGCCGGATCGGTCGGGCACGGTGAACGCTTTGGCGATGCCCCCATCCAGCGGGATGGCGGCGCCGGCGATGAAGCCGGCTTCCTCCCCGGCGAGGAAGGCGACTGTTCCTGCGGCTTCCTCGAAGGTGCCGTAACGGCCCATGGGCCGGCGGACGAGCCGTTTGTCCAGCACGCTCGGATCCCGCTCCAGCAGCGCCCGTTGCTGGGGGTCTCGATGGACCCGAACAGCACCGCGTTGACCCGCACATGGCTGCGTGCGAGGTGGACAGCGAGGTCTCCGGCGAGCCGGACGACGCCGGCCTCGGCCTCGGCGTATGCCATGGGTGCCGTCGCCGAACCGGTGTCCGCCAGGAACGAGGCGGCGTTGATGACCGATCCGTCGGCCGGGTTCGTGTTCAGCAGGTGGGGGATTCCGTGTTTGCAGGAAAGGAAGACGCTGGTGAGGAGGCGGGCCGGCGCGGGGTGGCCGAACTTGCCGCCAAGGGTTTCGGCAGCGTACGGCAGACGTCCGAGACCTTCCTGACCTTCACCGGCCCCCTCGCGGCGTACAAGCGGGCCCACCCGGACGTCGAGGTCGAGCTCCACCAGGTGGCGGCCGCGGACATGGCCCGACGGCTGCTGACCCAGGAGGGCGATCTGTGCGCGGCCTCGCAGCCGATCCCCACGGACGGCCTGGAACCGGTTCAACTGCTCGACGAGGCGGTATGGCTGGTGACTCCTCCCGGTCACCCGCTCGCCGGCCGCACCTCGGCGCCCGTGCCGGAACTCGCCGACCAGTCCTTCGTCGCCGCCCACCCGGGGCACCGGCAACGTCGCCTGCTCGACCGGCTGTTCGCGGCGCACGACCTCGTGCCGCGGATCGTCCGCGAAGGGAACGAGCTGAGCGCGATCGCGGCCCTGATCCAGGCGGGGCTCGGCGTCGGTCTCGTACCCGACCTCGCCCGCCCGGCGTCGCCGCCTGGATCGCCGTCGACAGCTCCGAGCGCCGCCGCAGGCTCACGCTGCACTGGAACGCAGGCCCCGACCGACCGCCGCCGCCCGTCCGATGCGTACGACGCTCAGCACCTGGAACTGGAGCGCGGGCCCGCCCCGTTGAGGAAGGGCGGCGGCGGCAGGGCAGACCTGCGAGGCCGCGCGCCGTGCCGGAGTTCGGCCAGGGCGAGCAGGTTCACGTCATTGGCCACCCGTACAGGCAGGCCCAGGGCTTGTCCGACAAAGAATCTTGACGGCTCACGCGCCTTCCGGGGTCTGCGTCAGGTGGTGGGGCGGGTGCCGGGGGTGTGGCCGAAGGTGCTGCGGAAGACGTTGATGAAGGTGCTGGCGGATGACCAGCCGCAGTGGTGGGCGACGGCGGTGACGGGGGTGTCGTCGGCCAGGAGGATCAGGGCGTGGTGGAGTCTGATCTGGGTGCGCCACTGGGGGTAGGTGAGGCCGAGGTCGTCGCGGAGGCGGCGGGAGAGGGTGCGGGCGCTGGCGCCGATCCGACGTCCGAGGTCGTCGAGGGAGCGGTTGTCGGCCGGGTCGGTGCGCAGGATGTCGTGCAGTTCGCGGAGCAGGGGGTCGGTGGGGGCCGGCAGGTGGAGGGGGCGTTCGGGGGAGAGGGCGAGCTGGTCGAGCATGACGGCGCGCAGGCGGCGGTGGGGTGGGGAGTCGTTGCTGGGGTCGCGGGTGTAGGCGACGATGAGTTCGCGCAGGAGGGGATTGACGGCGAGGACGGCGGGTTTGTCCAGGCCGAGGGGGTTGTCGGTGGTGGGCAGGCCGACGAGGTGGAGGTCGAGTTCGCCGTGGGCCTGGTGCTGGTGGACGGTGCCGGCGGGGATCCAGAGCGCGCGGGTGGCGGGGGCGATCCAGGAGCCGGCGTCGGTGGTCACCGCGATGGTGCCGCGGCTGGCGTAGGCGATCTGGTGGTCGTCGTGGCGGTGGGCGTCGATCTCGCCGCCGGGGGCCAGGCACTGGGTCCGGGTCGGCGCGACAGGGGTGTGGCGGATTTTCTGCATCAACTGTCAATTTATCGGAAGCACGACACCGGGTGGTCCTTCCAGCATGGGTGGGGTGCGAAGGAATACATCGATTTTGCTGCTGGCCGTGGGGCATGCCTGCGTCGACATCTACCAGGGCGCCGTCGCGGCGCTGATCCCGTTCTTCGTGGCCGAACGGGACTACACCTACGCGGTCGCCTCCGGCATCGTGCTGGCCGCGTCCCTGCTGTCGTCGGTGGCCCAGCCGCTGTTCGGGCTGCTCGCCGACCGGTGGGCGATGCCGTGGCTGCTGCCGGTCAGCACCCTGCTGGGCGGGGTGGGCATCGCGCTCAGCGGCCTGAGCGGCTCCTACGGGCTCACCCTGTTCTTCGTCGCCGTCTCCGGCATCGGCGTGGCCGCCTACCACCCGGAATCCGCCCGCGTGGCCCGGCAGGCCAGCCAGGGCAGCCACAGCGCGATGGGCTGGTTCTCCCTCGGCGGCAACATCGGCTTCGCGCTCGCCCCGCTCATGGTGGCGGCCGCGATCGGACACGGCTCCCTGCGCTGGACACCCGTCCTCGTCCTGCCCGCGCTCGCCGGTGTCGCCCTGTGCGTGCCCGTCCTGCGGATGCTCGCCCGGCCCCGGACCGGAACGGCCGAGCCCCGGACGCCCCCCAGCGCGGACGACGTGGCCTCGTTCGTGAAGCTGTCCCTGGCGGTCGTCTTCCGCTCCATCGTCTTCACCGGCCTGAGCACCTTCATCTCCCTCTACGCCCAGCAGCGCATGCAGGGCAGCACCACAGCGGGCACCACCGCCCTGTTCCTGCTGTTCCTGGGCGGCGCCGTCGGCTCGGTCCTGGGCGGGTCCCTGGCCGGCCGCTACGACCGCGTTCACGTCTCGCGCTGGTCCTACCTGCTCTCCATCGCCGCCGTCACCGGCGTGATCTACACACCCGGGCCGGCCATGTTCCTCTTCGTGGCCCTCACCTCCGCCGGCCTGTACGTTCCCTTCTCCCTCCAGGTCACCCTCGGCCAGGACTACCTGCCTTCCCGCATCGGCACCGCCAGCGGCATCACCCTCGGCCTCACCGGCAGCATCGGCGGCCTCATCAGCCCCCTGCTGGGACACCTCGCCGACACCACCACCCTCCAGACCGCCCTCACCCCGCTGATCGCGATGCCCGCCCTGAGCTGGCTCCTCTTCCGCACCCTGCCCGAACCCGCCGCCCCGGCACTGGGACCGTCTCACCCGCGCCCGCAACCGCACGGCAAGACGCGTAGACCCGCGCTGACCAGTGAGAACGCGTATGTTCCACCGGACGGACGAGGACGTGTCCGAGCATGGATCCTGCCGTCCGCCGGGGCGAACCGACCCAAACGGCGCGGGAGCGGATAGCACCGCTGCCGCCGAGGACTGACGGGCGGGGACGACCGTGGCGGCGCCACTGGCAGGTCATCAACGGCAGGTCATCAACGGCGTGCTGTGGCGCCTGCGGACCGGCACGCCCTGGCGGGACGTGCCCGAACGCTTCGCGCGCTGGGAGACGGACGGCACCTGGGCGAAGCTGCTCGAACACGTCCAGGTACACCGAGGCGCAGCCGGCACGGTGAAGTGGACGATATCGGTGGACTCCACCTCGCCTGCGACGGCCGGGGCCTTCCCTCGACCGTGGTCGTCACACCCGGCAACGTCAACGACTCCACCGTTTTCGACACCGTCATGGAGACCTTGAGAGTGCCCCGAGCAGGCGTCGGACGCCCTCGGTGCCAACCCGACGCGGTCATCGCGGACAAGGCGTACTCGTCCCGCGCCATCCGTCAGGCCCTGCGCAGGCGGGGTATCCGGGCAGTGATCCCGGAACGCACAGACCAGAAGGCCAACCGCATACGGCGTGGACAGGCCGGCGGCAGGCCACCGACCGTGAGCTCTACAAGGACCGCAACGTGATCGAGCGCTGCTTCGCCCGCCTCGAACAGTTCCGCGCGACCGACCTCGGCCTCGCCACCGCCTACGTCAACCCGAGCATCCGCGAGTTCAACCGCGACCACTTCAAGAAGCTGTTCGGCGAGGGGATCTTCTGCGGCGCCATCGCCATCGGCCACCCCGTACTGGGCAGCCCCGACCAACAGCACCACCAGGAGAAGATGGCCGCGCGGCGAGGCGAAGCCCGGTGACCGCCCGCACCAGCGAACCATCGCCAAGACGCTGCGCCGGCTGGGGAAAGAGGCCGCGGAGACGAGGTGGTCCTCGGGCCGCGAGGGGGGCGAAGACGCCGGGCCTGGTGGTCGAGGCGTTCCGGCACTTCGACAACCGGGACGGTCTTCCCTTGCTGCATGACCACTGCCTGATCCTCAACCGCGTCCAGCGCAGGGGCGACAACGGCAGGCCGGTGCGGGGCGCGCCGGGAAGCGATGCCGGGCCTGCACCCGGTGATGGAGACGGCCGGGGCCGGACTCCGAGCTCATCGACTGGTCCTCCACCCGCCGCCGGCGCATCGAGAACGTCCTGGAGGGCATCACCGGCGTGTACGTGAAGGAGCACGGCCGGCTGACCGACGAGCGCGCCCGCCACGGGCTCGGCTGGTGGGCGGCGCAGGACACCCGCCCCGACAAGAAGGCCCCCAGGTCGTTGAAGCAGCTGCTCGCATGGTGGCGGGCGCCCGCGCTCCTGAAGTTCGGCAAGCGGATGGTCGACGGCCTCCTCCAGCACTGCCGCGCGCACCCTCCCCACCGCCGTGCCGCCGGTGCGCGCGCCGCCCCGCACCGAGTGCGCACCATCACACCGATGATGGCGCCCCGCGCGCACCACGATGCGCGCCATCGTTCCGGGAGTGGACGCCACCCGTGCGGGAGTGGGCTCCACTGGGCCTCCGCCAACTTGAAGTCGCAGGTCAACATGGCCTGCACTTCCTCGCTCTGACCACCAGAGAGGCCGCCTGATTTAAATATCAGCCGTCCGTCCCGGCCGCGCCCACGACATCACCGCCGCCCGCCACGACTCCGTCCTGACTCACCCGCGCGCTGTCGGCCCCGGGGTCCGGACAACGACGTACGCGACCCCGTGATCGTTACCGGCTTCACCGCGACCCGCGCCCCCAAGCTCACCACCGGTCAGCAGGTCGCCAACCGCGTCCCCACCGCCGGACGCGCACCGGTTGGGCACGGTTTTGTACACCGCAAGAACTGGCGGGCCCTCACCAAGCTCCGCACCAACCCCGTTCGCGCCACCCACCTCCTGCGCGTCCTGTCTCGTCCTGACGAACCTCGAAGTCAACCGCTGAGTTTGTTTTCACCTCTGCACTGACCACCCACGCGAACCTCCGGGCACATACAAAAGGTGTGGCCCCGGTTGTTTGTTGCTCGGTACGGTCACGGCCATGGCGACGGTGGAGGCTCCGGGACGGATGGTTCGAGGTGCGGGTGCGGACGACGTGGCTGTACTTGTGCAGCTTCAGCGACGGACAGCGTCCGTCGCTGATGAACCGGACGTGACCACACGACTCAACGGGTGAGGAGCGCATCCGTGTCCACCATCCCTGCGGCCCGCACGAACAGACGTCCCTGGGTCCTGTTGCTCGTCCTGTGCGGCACGATCTTCCTTGAGGGCAGCGATGTCGCCATGCTGGCCGTTGCCGTCCCCACCATCCGCGCCGACCTGAACCTGACCACCGGTACCGCGGCGTGGGTGATGAGTGGCTACGTGCTCGGCTACGCCGGTTTCACCCTGCTCGGCGGCCGCGCCGCCGATCTGCTGGGCCGACGACGGATGTTCCTCACCTGGCTGGGCGTCTTCATGGTCTTCTCCATGCTGGGCGGCTTCGCGACCGACGGCTGGATGCTGGTCGCGGCCCGGTTCGTCACCGGCGTGGCGGCTGCCTTCATGACCCCCGCCGCCATGTCGATCATCACGACCTCGTACCCGGAGGGGCCGCAGCGCGACAAGGCCCTGCTCGTCTTCGCCGGTGTCGGCGCCGGCGGCTTCTCGCTGGGCCTCGTCATCGGCGGACTGCTGACCGAACTCGGCTGGCGCTGGGTGTTCTTCGCCCCGGTGTTCCTGGCCGGAGCCATCCTGCTCGCGGCACTCGGGCTGGTGCCGACCGAGGCCCGCCCCGAGCCCGCACAGCACGGCTACGACCTGCCAGGCGCGGCCGCCGCAGCCGCCGCGATGCTGCTGTTCGCCTACGGCATCATCCGGCTCGAACACCGCGGCGAAGGGCTCGAGCCGGCCCTCGGCGCGCTCGTCGCCGGGCTGGCGCTGGTGGCGGCGTTCATCCTGATCGAACGACGCGCCAAAGCACCGCTCGTCCGGCTGGGGATCTTCCACAAGGCCGCGATGGTGCGGGCCGACTTCGCCGCCCTGCTCTTCCTGGGTGCGTTCTTCGGCTTCCAGTTCATCGTCACGCTCTACCTGCAAGAGCTGCGCGGCTGGTCCTCCTTGCAGGCCGCGATCGCGCTGATCGCCATGGGCTGCGACGCCGTGCTGGCACCCACCCTCACCCCGCGCCTGGTGAACCGCTACGGCAACAGTCGAGTGATCTTCGGCGGCTTCCTGCTGGCGATCGTGGCCTACGGGCTCTTCCTGCCGGTCGGGATGGACTGGCCGTACGCGGCGATGTTCCCGAGCCTGATCATCGCGGGCACCGCCTTCGCCTTCGCCTACGGTCCGCTCACCATCGCGGCGACCGACAGCGTGGCGAAGGAGGAGCAGGGCCTGGCCGGCGGGCTGCTGTACACGTGCACCCAGTTCGGCTCGGCGGTCGGGATCTCCGCGGTGACCGCCGTGTACGGGATCGCCGCGGCCGGTGCCGATGGCTCACCAGGTGCAGTGCTGGACGCCTACCGCACCGCACTCGTCGTCCCGGTGGTCATGGTGCTGCTGGGAGCGGCGGTCTCCGCCTTCGGCCTGCGTGGCAACAGGGCCGCCAGCCCGCGGAAGAGCGCGGCGCCCGCGGCCCGCGACGAGGTCGACGACGGCGCTCCGAGGTAAGAACTCCTGACGAAATGATCTTCGAGGTGGTCGGATCAGTCCGGAACCGATGATCCGGGGGTGTGGGGTGGCTCGGCCGAAACCGTGGGAGGTCGATGAGGAGCTGTGGGCGGTGATCGAACCGCTGTTGCCCAAGGTCGAGCGCCGGACCCGGCACCCGGGGCGCAAGCGGTATCCGGACCGGCTGGTGTTCCAGGGCATCCTGTTCGTGCTGCACACCGGGATCGCCTGGGAACACCTGCCGCAGGAAATCGGCTTCGGCTCGGGCATGACCTGCTGGCGGCGGCTGGCCGAGGGGACCGAGGCCGGTGTGTGGCCCCGGCTGCACGAGGTTCTCCTTGCCAGGCTCCGCAGGGCGAACGCCCTGGACTTCTCCCGGGCGGCGGTCGACGGCTCTCACATCCGGGCGTTAAAGGGGGCCCCAAGACGGGACGAAATCCTGTCGACCGCGCACGTCCGGGCAGCAAGCACCACCTGATCACCGATGCCACCGGCATCCCGCTCGCCGCCACCTTGACCGGCGGCAACCGCAACGACGTCACCCAGCTGATCCCACTCCTCCAGGCCGTGCCGCCGGTGAGGGGCAAACGGGGCCGGCCCCGACGCCGCCCCAACCTGGTGCTGGGTGACCGCGGCTACGACCACGACAAGTACCGCCGACTCGCTCGGGACCTCGGCGTGAAGCCACTGATCGCCCGCCGCGGCACCGAACACGGCTCCGGGCTGGGCGCCCAACGCTGGGTCGTCGAGCGCACCTTCGCCCGGCTCCACCAGTTCAAGCGGCTCCGGACCCGCTACGAGATACGCGCCGGCCTCCACCTCGGACTGCTCCAACTCGCCTGTAGCATCATCTGCTTGCGACGCCTCCGAACCTCATTCTGAAACGATCAGTAAAAGAGCGTTTTATCCCAGCCGGGGCGCTTCATCGCACTTTAGGTAACGGACCGCTTCGGGCCGGCTGGGGCAGTAGACGTGCTTGTGACAGGTGAGGCGGATGACGGCCTTCGAGGGCCCGTTTCGGGCCCTTCGCTCCTGTCTGATCCCAACACGCCCCCGGTCACGCCGGTTTGCGCCCTGTGGCGGGACGGCGGCCATCGGTACTACAGAAACATGCCTCGCAGACAGCGGCCGTATCCGAGTGACCTGTCCGATGCCCGTTGGGATCTGCTGGAACCAACTCTGACGGCCTGGCGGGCCGAGCGAAGAGGGAAGGGCCTGGACATCGGCCGACCGCCCGAGCACGATCTGCGCCGGATCATGGACGCCATCCTCTATGTCGACCGGACCGGGATCCCGTGGCGGTACCTGCCGCACGACTTTCCTCCATGGGAGACGGTTTACGGGTACTTCGCCGCCTGGCAGAAGGGCGAGGTCTTCGGCCAGCTCAACGGTCTCCTGCGACGCCTGGTCCGGGAGGCCGAAGGCCGCGACGCCGAGCCCAGCGCCTGCGTCCTGGACGCCCAGAGCATCAAGACCTCGGCCAATGTGCCTGCGGCCGGCCAGGGCATCGACGCGGGCAAGAAGATCGCGGGCCGCAAACGGCACATCGGCGTCGATACGCTCGGCCTCCTCCTGGCCGTGCTGGTCACAGCCGCCAACGTTTCCGACAACGCCGGCGGCATTCAGGTTCTCTCGAGCATCGCCGCAGACCATCCGCGTGTCACGAAGGCGTGGGCCGACACGGGCTACCGCACCAAGGTCATCGACCACGGCGCCCGCCTCGGCATCGACGTCGAAGTCACCCGCCGCGACCCCGCTCACAAGGGCTTCAAGGTGATTCCGCGACGCTGGGTCGTCGAGCGGACCTTCGGCTGGCTCATGCACCACCGCCGCCTCACCCGCGACTACGAAACCCACCCCCATCGCTCCGAAGCGATGATCCACCTCGCGATGATCGACCTGATGAGCCGCAGGCTCACCCGAGAGTCGACTCCGAACTGGAAGGACTCATAGCCGCCGGGCCACGCTGACCCGCGCATCCTCACTCCTCATCGCCCGCGGCCAGCGGCTATCGATGAGACTCGCCGCTTCCCGACAGGCGCCGCAGGCGTCTTCCCGTTCCGGCAGCCACGAGTAGTCGGACGGTGACATGCCGGCTTCCTGGATGCCGCACAGCGTCTTGTCGAAGATGCCGAACGCGTGGGAGACACCAGGGGCAAGGCCATCCGCGGCGGCCTTCTCCCAACGCATCCTCAGGGGCAGATACGGCGGCCGCGAAATCTCGAACCACTCGCCGCCCACATGGGTGGCCGCATGGCACCACAAGCAGGACCAGATCTCTTCTTCCCAGACCGTCGGCGGCACCGGCCACCGCCACATCGACCGCCCGCACACATCACACTCCACAGGCGGATCCTCACACGCCAGCACGGGCCGACCCCAAGCGGCCAACATCGCGCCAGTTATCAAACGCCCTGGCCAGGACAAAACGCTCTTTAAGAGTGATCGAGGGCCGCCGCCTCCAGGGGCGCATGAACGGCTCTGTCGTCCGATGGAATCTGCCAAGTCCGGACGACGGGGGCCGTTCGTACGCTCAGGCGGACATGAGTCGTGGACACCAATGTGTGGCTCAGCGGGTCAGGCCGGCGAGGAAGGACTCGGCTGCCGGCCACGAGGTCAGCTCGATACCGAAGCCGCTGTGCGCGTCGGGCCCTTGGACGTGGACCAGCCGGCTGGACAGGCAGACGACGTCGTCAGTGCGGAACGCCCCGGTGTACGCGCCGAGGCAGCTGCGGAGGTGGGTGATCCGGGCCGTCGGGGAGGGCGGTCAGCGCCTCCTGGTAGGCCGCACTCCCGTGCGCCGCGACGGCCTGCTCGAAGCTGTCGAACTCGATCAGGACGGTGCGCTCGGCGATTCCGGCGTCATGCGCCACGACCCGGCCGCCATGGGCGAGGACCCGGCCGCTTCCGGCCTTGACGGCCGAATGGGCCAGCTTGTTGTAAGCAGCCGGCTTCTCAGCCCGGCGTTTGACGTCGCAGGTCACTCGGCCTACTGATCTGCGACGTCAAACGCAGAGCTCAGCGCCGACCGTCCCCTCACAGCAGGGCCACGGCTTCCCTGGCTGGACTCTCCTGACATGGTTTACGGACCCATGGGACCTGTGGGGAACCGCGGAGGGGGATCGACGGGTCCGTGCAACAGTCGGGCGAAGTCACTCTGGTTGCGTGCACTGCACGAGGAGGGTTGGGGATGACGGGCATGAGCAGCGAAGAGCCGTCGTCGTGGCGGGTCGGGGACGTGATCGACGACCGGTACGAGGTTCTGGCAGAGCTCGGGCGCGGCGGCATGGGCGTGGTGCACCGGGTCCGGGACCGGGAATGGGGCGTCGACCTGGCGGTCAAGAGTCCGCGGCCGGGCCGGTTCCAGAGCGTGGGCCACCGGGACTTGTTTGTCAACGAGGCTGAGGCGTGGGTGGGGTTGGGGCTGCACCCGAATGTGTGTGGCTGTTACAGCGTGCGCTTGCTCGACGGGGCTCCACGGGTGTTCGCCGAGTACGTCGCGGGCGGCAGTCTGGCGGACTGGATCGCGGACGGACGGTTGTACGCGGGCGAGCTGTCGGAGGTACGTGCCCGGATACTGGACGTCGCCATCCAAATGGCCTGGGGTCTGGAGCACGCCCACTGTCACGATGCGGGCGGGCTGGTGCACCAGGATGTCAAGCCCGCCAATGTGCTGGTCGATGTGGGCACGGACGCAGCGTTCACGGCGAAGGTGACCGACTTCGGCCTTGCCCGGGCCAGGGCAGGAGCTTCCGTGGACGGCGGCGTGCCCGAGGGGGCCAGCGCCATCGTCTCCTGGGGTGGCATGACGCTCGCCTACGCGTCGCCTGAGCAGGCCAGGGGGGAGCGGGTGGGGCGGGGGAGCGATATCTACAGCTTCGCGGTGTCCGTGCTGGAGATGTTCATCGGCGGCAGGACCTGGATGGTCGGCCCCGTCGCCGCAGAAGTCCTCGCAGATCACCGCGCCGGGCGGCGGGACACTGACCGGATCGGGATCCCCGCGGAGGTCGTGGCACTGCTGGACCGGTGCCTGCGTCACGACCGGGCAGCCCGTCCGCAGTCGATGCCCGAGGTCGCCGGCGAGCTGGTCGAGGTCTATCGCCGGACGGTGGGCGAGGAGTATCCACGCCACCAGCCGGTTGCGGCGGACCTGCGTGCGGACGAGCTGAACAACCGAGGGCTGTCGCTCTTGGACCTCGGTCGGCCGGCCCAGGCAGCGAAAGCGTTCGAGGCAGCCGTCGACATCGACCCGCGGCACCTGGAAGCCACCTACAACGACGGCTTGCGCCGGTGGCGGTCCGGCGCCCTCACCGACGATGCACTGATCAGCAGGCTGGAAGCTGCTCGCACCGCCTCCGGGGACTCCTGGACGGCCCGATACCTGCTGGCCGAAGTCAACCTGGAGCGTGGTGACATCGCCACGGCCGACGCGCTCCTCGGTACTGTCGAGGAAATGGCCCCGGAGCAGCCGAAGGTTGCCGGCGCCCTGCGAACGGTCAGGGAGGGCGGGGCATCCGATCGCAGCCGCGTGACGTCCCGTCCGATGGGCTGGTGGCCCGCCGAGGAGAGGTGGGTGTCCGATGCCGACGGTCTCAAGGTGCCCCAGGCACCGCGAACGAAGGTCCGCTTGACAGCAGACGGCCGACGGGCGCTGGTCTCCTCCCGGAAGCACGTGGGCCTGTGGGACCTGCACAGCGGACAGTGCCTGTTCCGCCGGGACGAGCCGCACTACTACAAGGAGATCGACGTCAGCGCTGACGGGCGGTTCGTCATGTGTGGCCTCGACCGCCAGCTGCACCTGTGGGACCTGGTGAGACGTCGTCGCTTGTGGCGGGTGGACTTCAACGAGGAGTCGGGGTCCTCCACGTCCCGCCGGTTCGGTGCGGACGGTCGTGCCCCGGTCAGCGCCGTCCGGCTCAGCGCCGACGGCCGCGTCGCCGTCGCACAGACGGGCGGCGGCAGTGTGACGATCTGGGACGCGTTCACCGGGGAGTTGAGCCTGCGGCTCGGGCAGCAAGGCAGCCTGGCCGCCCTGTCCCCGGACGGACGGTCAGTGCTGATCACAACTGATGACGGCAGCCTGCAGCTGTGGGACACCACCGGGGCCCTCATGTGGGAGTCGCACGGAGTCAACGCGGCGGCCGTACCCGCATCCATCAGCGCGGACAGCCGGACCCTGGCGATGGCCCGCTCCCGCGGGACCACCAAGCGCTCCTGGGAGGACATCGGTGTCTGGGATCTCGCCACTGGTGCGCAGACGCACACACTGACCGGCCACACACGACGCGTGGTGTCGCTGTCCTGGAGCAGCGACGGCCAGGCGCTGCTGTCCGGCGGGGCCGACGGCACGGCACGGCTGTGGGAGCTGGACAGCGGCCGCTGCCTGCGCACTTTCCCGTCCACCGCGAGCTGTCGGCAGCAGGTGCTGCTGGCGCCGGGCGCCCGGCGGGCGGTCGCTGCCGACGAGGACGGAGTGCGATGGTGGCCCCTGCCCGACCACTACACCGCGCCCCCTCGATTGAGTCCCCCGCACCGGCACGGAGAGCTGGCCGGACTGCGGGCGGACGTGGGAACGCTGGTCGATGCAGCCGAGCGTGCCAGGGACGGGCGTCGCTACGGCGAGGCGCGCGAACTGCTCGCCAGGGCACGGCAGACTCCCGGCTTCGAACGAGCCCCGCACGTGCTGTCGGCCTGGCGGTCGCTGGCCGGTGTACTGCCGCAGGTGGGGGTGCGGGCCAGTTGGCAGGTCGGCGAGCTCCCCGGCCTGTCCGTGGCGCCGTGTGCGGTCGATCTGTCGTCGGACGGTGCTCGCGTCGTATCCGCCGGTGAAAGCCTGCGGGTGTGGGACACGCGCACCGGTCGATGCTTGCGGGAATGGGCGGTCGGCACGGGACTCGCCACCCGGGCACACATCGACCGCCCTTCCCCGTTCACCGCGGTCCGGCTCAGCTCCGACCAACAGCGCGTGCTGTCCGCCACGCAGGACGGCCAACTCTCCGTGTGGTCGATCGACACCGGTGACAGACTCACGAACATCACCGACGAGCGTGCCGGCCGCGGTGCCGAGCCGGCATGTTTCAGTACGAACGGGCACTGGGCGCTCACCGCAGACCGGAACAAGGCACTGCACCTGTGGGACCTGAAGGACGGCCGCCTCGCGCGAACACTCTGCGGCCACGGCCGCAACGGCTTCATCACCACTGACCTGTGGGTGCATCCCGACGGGCACCGCGCGGTGTCCGGCAGTTGGGACCGCACCGTGCGGGTCTGGGACCTGGACACGGGCAAGTGCACGAACGTTCTGGACAGTCCCACGGAGACCTCCTCGGTTGCGCTGAGCCCGGACGGAGCTTTCGCCGTGTCCTGTGGCAACGACCGGACCATCCGGCTCTGGGACCTCGGCTCCGGCACCTGTGTCCGGGGCCAACAGCACCTGCCAGGTCACGCGCAGACGGTCCGGTACATCTGCGACGGCCGCTTCGTGGCGGTCGCGGTGTCCAGCAGACCCACGAGCATGGTCCAGATATGGGACCCGAGGACCGGACAGTTCGTGCACACCCTCGACACGCAGCAGATCGGGATCTGGGCCTGCGCGTTCACGCCGGACGGGCGGTACGCCCTCACCGCCGGCGCGAACACGCCACTACGCCTGTGGGAACTCGACTGGGAGCTCGCCTCGCACCCGACCTGACCAACCAGGGAATTGGTGACGGCTTACGACTCGGTACGCGATTGAGGTTGGGGCGTGTTGACCTGGCGGCTTGACTGGTGGGTGATCAACAGGCCGCCCGCCGGTTGCGTATGAGTTCGGTGCTGGTCCGGCGCCGGGCCGGTCTGCGGGCTGCGTCCCGCGCGTTCACACGAAGGCGGGTTACAGGCCCAGGCGGCGCAGGGCCACCGCGACGTGGCCCCGCAGGGAGCGGTCCCAGCCCTCAACAGCCCCGGAGACCGCGACCGCGTCGGCGTGCACGAGGACGGTCAGTGCCGCGTCGGGCAGTGTCGTCGCCTGTCGGCGGGCCAGGGCGATCGCGGCCGTGATCCGTACCATTTCGTCGGGTGAGGCAAGACCCGTCGTCAGGGCTCCGAGTTCATCGGAACCGGGGTGGCCGGACAGGTGGGCAAGTGCGAGGTTCGCCGATGCCCGCGCGTCGGCGGTGTCGCACGACACGGCGGCGAGCGCGCCCGGCAGTCCGGGCACCGGGGAGAACCAGACCAGCAACGCCGCCGCGAGGGTCACCACGGCGGGGTCGGGATCGTGCAGCCACCTCAGGAAGGAGGCCGTATGACGCTCGGCCGCACGGTAGGCCTCGGCGGCCCAGCGCAGTGCCACGGCGTCGGCCACATCGGCGACGGCATCGATGTCTGGGTCCTCCTCGAAGAGAACCCGGAGCACCGCATCCTCGTCTGCCGGGCGTACCCGGTCGGCGTCGGCGAAGGCCGACGTGGGGTTGAAGGGCAGTTCGTCGTCGCGCAGGTTGCCGATGGCGACGGCATGCAGTACGTGGAGGACGGTGTCCCGGTCGGGAGTCGAGGGAGTGTCGACGAGGGCGACGAGCGGAGCCACCACATACGCGCTGGCCGGCCACCGGGTGCCCTGGTGGTAGACGCTACTGGTGAGGGCCGACGTGGCCGCACGGCGTACGGCCGGGGTGGAGCTGGACAGCGCCGCCAGATGACCCGGAGGGCCGCGATCCTCGCCGCCCGGGACGGCAAGAGGCTCGCCTCGAAGATCACCGGACGAACTCTCCAACAGATCTTCGCGTTCGTCCTGCTGGGCGGGGCGGCCTTCATACTCGTCGACGTGATCACGAGCGAGGCCGCTACGGCCGCCGGGAGGGCCAGGCCGAGGAGAAGGGCACGGTTTCTCCAGCCACCCATGCTTCCCGTCCCATTCCTCGCCCCGCGCCTGCGGCATTGTCGGACGCAACGGCCGTGAACTCCCTGCCGCCGCCCCCGACAATGCCCCCGGCACGACTCCGCGCAACGGCCGAGTCGAGGAGAGGGCGGGGCCGGTGCGCCGGTTTTCCGCCCTCTCCGTTCGACTGACACGGGGCTGAGCGCGTCACCCGTGCTTCGACGGCTCCCGCGGTGAGGGCCGCCCTGTCCGTTTCGCCGTCGGGCGGAACAGCGCCAGCAGTCCTGCCAGAGCGACCAGAACCGCCAGGAACAGGAGCACCATCCGGTCGGACACGGCGGCTCCGATGGCCGACAGGCGCTCCTCCAGGGCGAACTCCGTGTCGGTACTGATCACCGATGGCAGCGCGGACGTCCCATCGAACAGCAGGAAGGCCGTGCCGAGCACGACGAAGACCAATCCGCCGATGACCGAGGTGCTGTGCAGGGAGACCCGCCCCATCCGGAGGGACCGGCCGCGCAGCCAACGCTTGCGGCCCAGATCGAACCGGTCCCACAGCAAGGCCAGAACGAACATCGGCAGTGCCATTCCCAGCGCGTACACGGCGAGCAGCATTCCACCGTGGATCGGATCGCCACCCACCGCCGCCACAGTGAGAATGCCGCCGAGAATCGGCCCCGCGCAGAAGCCGGCCAGGCCGTAGACGGCGCCCAGGGCGAACACGGACAACGCCGATCCGGAACGGCGTGCACCGGCCGCCTGCGCCATGCGCCGGGAGCCGAACCCCAACCCGGCGATCTGGGCCACGCCCAGAACGATGACGGCCCACCCCCCGACCGTCACCAGGGTGTCCCGGTGGCCGTAGAACAGCCGACTGGCGAAGGAACCGGCTACGCCGAGCGGCACGAGTGTCGCGCACAGACCGACGTAGAACAGGCCGGTACGGGCCAGCAGCCTCGTCCGGCTGGTGAAGGAGTACGCGAAGAAGGCCGGCAACAACAGCGCGCTGCACGGGCTGAGGAGCGCGAGCAGCCCACCGAGGAAGGCCACCGCCAGACCGACCTCGCTCACCGTCCCGCCGCCTCGGCCGCCGCTTCGACGGCTTCCTCGAACGTGGCCGTGGGCTGGGCCCCGAGGACCGGCTTTCCGTTGATCAGGAACGCCGGGGTGCTGCTCACACCGAGGCCGTAGCCCTCTTCCTGATCCTTGCGCACGGCGGCGCGGGCCGCGTCGGAGGCCATGTCCGAGCGGAACCGCTCGATGTCGGGGATGCCTGCCCGCCGAGCCATCGCGACGAGTTTCTCCGCGGAGAACTCGCCTTTGTTGCGTTCACGTGGCCTGCTGTAGGCGACCTCGTGGAACTCCCAGAACTTCTTCTGGCGTCCGGCGGCCCATCCGGCCAGCGCGGCCCGCTCGGACTCCTCGCCGAAGACGGGGAAGTTGCGCCACTCGATACGCAGCACCCCCTTGTCCACGTAGGAGCGCAGCAGTTCGGGCTCGGTCTCGCGGGCGAAGCGACCGCAGAAGGGGCATTGGAAGTCGGAGTACTCGATCATCACGACCGGGGCGTCGACCGGTCCCACGGCCAGGGCGTCACCGGGGGCACGGCGCGCAAGGGCGAGCAGGCTCTCGTCGGCGGGTACCGGGTCGGCCGGTCCGGTGGCGACCGGGGACCTGGTCTCCGGCTTGTCGCCGGGGGCCGAGCCGTCCAGCGCGAAGGCGAGTCCGGCGAGCGCCGCGGCCGCGACGAGGGCCGCGGCCGTCACAGCGGTCCGCCTGCGGGGAAGGCGAGTGGAAGAAGGGGTGGATGAAGCCATGGCACACCTCAGATGTGAGGAAGAAGGAAATGAGCAGAATCGGGCCGCGGATCAGGCGGAAGCCGTGACCGGGCACACGGCCTGGAGGGACAGGCGGCGCAGTGCGGCCTCCGCCAACAGGCCCACGGAAAGGACTGCCAGCAGGGGCTGCAGGGGAGCCCAATAGCTCATGGCACCGGAGGCGCCGAGGAGCACGAGAACGAGCTTGTTGCACACCGGACAGCCGACGGCGAAGAAGGACAGCACACCGCCGGCCGCTCCCAGACGACTGCCATCGCGGGCCGGTGTCGTCCCGGGCGGGGAAGGCTGCCGCACGTAGGTGCTCAGAACGATGCCCGCCAGTGCCGCCGTGACGACGAGGGCGGGGTAGTTCCACCACTGCACGGGGACGGACCGGCCGAACAGGGGGTTGGGCACCACGTCGGTGGGCGCGCCGACCAGGACTGCGGTGGCCAGGGCGCCGAGGCCCGCCACCGTCCACTGCCGGGTCCGCCAACCACGCAGTGCCGCACCGGCCCGGCTCCATGAGCGCGGGGAAGAGGACATGTGAGATGACTCCGTTCTGGAGGATTCAGGGACGCGACCAACGGGCCGGCCTAAATCCGCAGAACGGAGTGGAGCGATGGGAGAGGCGGCGGGGCGGGGCCTGCCGAGTACGTGCCGGAGCACGGCTCATGAAACGCCACCGCTCCGGCCCGGGACGTCGGGCAACCGGAGCAGTCGGACACCTGCGAAGTGTTCTCGGCCCGCTGAGGGGTCTGATCGGCGACGGCCTTCTTGCCGCACGGCGCAGACGTTCCGGACGGCGCTTCGAGAGAGGAGGCGGGGTGGGCGAACTCCGCGGCAGATGTCCGGGGGAGCGAACCGTCACGCTGCACGTGACCGAACACGCACAGCAGGGCTACGACGGCCACAAGCAGGGACAGAACAGCGCGAAAACCGGTGTGCACCGGCCCGTACGCGCTCGCCCGCCTCATCATCGCCCCCACGCCCATTCAGTGGTACGGCCACTCTAGGGCACACCATCCGGCACCTCGCCTCAGCCCGTGCGGAATTCCCACCCGGGCGGACCCGAATCTCCGCGAGGGTGAGCCACGCCCTCCAGGGCCCGTTTCGCACGCGCCATCGACGGCCCCGTCGGACAGCCTGACAGGCTCGCCCCGAGCACCCGAGCACCCGAGCACCCGAGCACCCGAGCGGCTCGCAGGAGAGCGGGGGACAGGCGACCGGACGGGAGGGCGCGCGGGAAGAGGCGGAATCGCCTCTTCCTCAGCTGAGGAACCCGCACCGGGAAGAAGACCACCCTCCCCATGTGCATGGGTAACGGATTGCTGTCTCCTCGATGCTCACTCGCGGTTCGTGGAACTCCTGCAATCGCACACAACTCCCGCGAGCTCAAACACGGCCCCGGCCTGGACCGCTTCGAGGGCCGCACCCGGCACCACCACGTCACCCTCGTCACCGCCGCCCAGGCATTCCTCCCCTCAGGCGGCTCGACCCAAAAGTCCGCACACCGGCCTGACCCTCCACCAGGTCCTGGACGTTCTCCAGAACCTGCTGAAGGGCTGGACCGGCCCCTGTGCCCCCTGCAACCGCCCCTACCCCGCAACAGGGGGCTGTCACGTTGTTGGGGGTGTGAGTGCCTGATGGTGTGTCGGGTGTGGTAAGGCCGGGTTCCGGTGCTGTGCTCAGGCCGTGGTGGGCAGGGCGGTGATGCCGGTGGCCTGGTCCCAGACGGTGAAGCGGATGCGGTAGTGGGTTGCGGTCATCAGGTGTCGGCAGGGCCGGAAGTGGGGTGAGATACCGCTGAACGCGGCCGGGAACCGCTGGATTCCGCCGACGCTGCGGAAGAAGCGCCTGGTCGCGGCCCTGCCCCTTCGGCCCTGGACCAGGATGTCGAGCACGGTGCCGTCGGCGTCGGCGTCGACGGCCCGCCACAGGTACTTCCGCTCCCCGTTGATCCTCACGGACACCTCGTCCAGATGCCGTTTGTCCCCCGGCCACGGCCGGCGGCTGCGCAGCCCGTTCGCACAGGCATGCCCGAACTTCATGCACCAACGGCGGACCGTCTCGTGGGAGACGATCACACCGCGCTGGAGCATCAGCTCCTCCACCTCACGGAACGGCAGCGGGAAGCGGAAGTACAACCACACGCAAGGGGAGATCACCTCGACCGGGTACCGGTGTCCCCCTGCACGACGGCGGCGCTGACGACACGAGCGCCCCCTCCCCGGCATGACCAACTCCAAGATCACCCCACCCGGTCAGCCGACGTGACAATGCCTGCTCTCACGCAGCGTCCGCGGGGACCTTCTCCGCGCCGATTCGCTGGATCCGTTCCTGCCCCCACTCGGCCAGGGACTCCAGGGCGGTGTTGAGGGTGACGCCGTGCTCCGTGAGGGAGTACTCGACCCTCGGCGGCACCACGGGGTACACCTCCCGGTGCACGAGACCGTCCTCCTCCATCTCCCGCAGGTGTTGGACGAGCATCTTCTCGCTGACACCCGGGAGCCCGCGCCGCAGTTCCGCGAAACGGCGCGTGCCGTGCTCGTGCAGTTCCCAGATGATCAGGGACTTCCACTTCCCGGTGACGACGTCCATGGCCGCGTCGACTCCGCAGAAGTAGGGGCCTCGTCGTGCTGCTGTTGCCAAGAGTTCCTCCATGCCGCCCGGGTGGTACTTACCTTCCGGTGGGTACCGCACTAATTAGTCCGTACTGTTCAACTCTACTGGCCCTGACGAGGATTGAGGCATCAACGGAACCTTCCGCACGACATGGGAGAGCAGTGACATGCACGAGATCCACGAAACCGACGTGAGCATCCTCGGACTCGGCGCGATGGGCAGCGCGCTCGCCGAGGTTTTGGTGAAGGCCGGAGTGCGGACCACGGTCTGGAACCGCTCGACGGGCAAGGCAGAGGCACTCGTCGCACAGGGGGCGACCGAGGCCGCCTCTGCCGCCGAGGCGGTCCGGGCGAGTCCGCTGGTAGTCGTCTGCCTCTTCGACCACGACTCGGTGCACGAGGTACTCGACCCGCTCGTGGGCGACCTGGCGGGACGGAAGCTGGTCAACCTGACCACGACCAAGCCCGAGCAGGCGAGACGGTCGGCCCTCTGGGCAGCCCAGGCGCAGATCGCCTACCTGGACGGCGGCATCATGGCGGTGCCTTCCATGATCGGGCAGCCGGGGGCCTCGATCCTGTACAGCGGTTCGCAGGAGGTGTTCCGTGAGCACGCGGCACTGTTCGACCGGTGGGCGACCAGCACCTACTTCGGCGAGGACCCGGGACTGGCCTCGCTCTACGACTTCGCATTGCTCTCGGCGATGTATGTGATGTTCGCAGGGTTCATGCAGGGTGCGGCCATGCTGGCACCGGCAGGCGTGCCGGCGAGCCGGTTCGCGGCGATGGCCGCCCCGTGGCTGACCGCGATGACCGGCGAACTCACCGGGTACGCCGAGGTCATCGACGGCGGTGACTACACCGTCCCGGGGCAGCAGAGCCTGACGTTCTCCAACCTCGGCCTGTTCATCGAGGCGATCACTGACCAGGGAGTGAGCGCCGAACCGATTGCCATGGTCCAGCGCCTCATACAGCAGCAGGTGGACGCCGGCCACGGGACAGAGGGATTCGCCCGCATCATCGAGAGTCTCAAGCACTCCGGCGCATGAGTGGTCGCCGTCGAGCATTTCCGCCCCTCTTCGCCGGTGGGCGGGCGCCGGCGGGCTCGTACGACTGGCGGGCACGCGGGGCGGTACGGTTGGCCCGGAGCTGAGCCTGTACGCAGTGCCGACCCGCTCCGGGGCAGTGCCGACGCTCGGCAGGGTGCCGCCCCCGGCATCTGGCCGCCCCCGCTCCGCATCCGTCCGAGGGCATCCGTACGGCCAGGCCGGACCAGGCCGTGGTGACAGTGATGTGCTTGGTCGACAACTGCCCTGCCCCCGCGCGCCCTGGTGGGTGGCGCGAGGCAGAGGCCGGGTGCCGGTGACAGCCAATCAGACCGGTCCGCACATCGGTGCGGGGGGAGGGTGGCGGTCAGTGGCCGTCTGTCACCGGCTTCACCTCTTCGTCCTCCGATCCCGCCTCCACGACGGCGCTGCGCTCGGCGGGGTGGGGGAGCAACAGGAGCAGGGCGGGGGCGAGGCCGGCCAAGGCGAAGATCGCGGTGGCCAGGAAACCCACCCGGAAGCCGTCGCTGTGGCCGGATACGTCGGAACCGGTGGCGAAGGCGAGGGCCACCGACGAGCACGACCAGGAGCACGGGCCCGGTGCTGGAGAAAGCCGGCAGCCTCCCTCGCGAATTGGCGATCCAGGAGAAAAGCAACCCGTTTCAGAGCCCCTCGGAGCCGGCAACGTGATCTTGTGTGGCTGCGCGCCAGCCGGGGTCCGTAGGCTTATGGCATGGCCAACGGGATCAACCGTGTGGGCGACGGCTGGGACATCCACTCGATGCGTGGGATCGGCATCGGAGAGGTGATCATCGGCAACGTCCTGCGACTTCACACCGGTTCGAGCCGGATCGAGGTTCACAGCCCCGCCGAACTGACGACGGACCACGAAGCCGTTCCCGTCCACGCATCCACACGGACCAACCTCGATCGGCTTCCGCAACTGCTCGATCAGGTGGTCGCAGAGGTTCACGCGGCTGATTCGGGCAGCCTGCGAGTGCGCTTCGCCAGCGGCTGGCGTCTGGATGTGCCGGTCTCTTCCGATGCCTTCGGCTGGGTCATCGGTCTGCGGGGCAGCTCCTCCATCGGTTCACTGCCCGGCGGCGGCGTGAGAATGCCCGACCGGCCACAGGCGTGAGAGCCGGCTCAGGCGGAGCGCGTCGAGAGGCGGCGCCTCCTCGTCGAGCTTGCGCCGCACGACCGCGATGCTGTTGTGCCCGGTCGTACAGGGCGGCGACGTCGGGGTGGACGATCTGGGCAGCGGCCACCGCCTCGCGCTCGAACCATCGGGGCAGGTCAGACTGGGCAATCCCGTCGAGATCCAGCAGCTTGAGCGCGACCTCACGGTGGAGCACGCGATCCCGCCCGCCCCACACCTCGCCCATGCCACCCGACCCAGACGGCCGATCAGCTCGTAACGGTCCGCGATCAGCTTCCAGCATACGAGACGCCTCCACCGGGGCGGTTGGAGAGCGGCTCGGCGGTGTGCTGCGATGCCCGGTTCTCCGGCGGAGAACCGGGCGTTCGTGCTTCTGGTGAACCAGGGGCCGGAGCTGGGGGCCGGGTGCTTTAATGGCCGAGGTGAGCGAGCAGTGGAACGCCGATGATCCGGCCGTCCTGGCCCTTCCCTCCGGACGGCTGGTCCGCGGCCGGGGGCTGCGCAAGCCGTTGCCCGCGGGTCCCGAGCCGGAGTTCGGCGTGTACCTGCTGGGCCGCACCCCGCCCCCGGCCGGGTGGGAGTCGCGGTGGCTGCAGTGGCCGGACTTCCGGCTTCCGGCGGACCGGGAGGCAGCCCGGGTCCTCCTCGAAGAAGTGTGGAACCGGGCCGCCGACGAGCGGGTCGAGGTCGCCTGTGGCGGCGGGCTGGGCCGGACCGGGACGGCGCTGGCCTGCCTGGCCGTGCTGGACGGGGTCCCCGCGGCGGACGCCGTGGCGTTCGTCCGCCGGGGTTACCATCCGCGGGCGGTGGAGACACCCTGGCAGCGGCGCTACGTACGGAACTTCACGCCGCGTTGAGGCGGCCCATTTGGGCCCATTGTTTCATCCCGTCCCGCGACTTGATGGGTCCATGCTCCTCGCCAGGTTGGTGTGGATTCATGGGTGGGACGGAACGGCTGGGACAGTACCTCGTCGAACCCGGCGGCGAAGTCCATGACCAGCAGCAACCAGCGCTCGGCCAGCCTCTCGAAGCCATGCTGCCGGCCGGCCGTCACCAGAGACTCCAGCCCGGGTCGGTGACGCTGACCGGTCCGCCAGGCAAACCCCCGCACCGGCACCGGCACCGACGCCATCGCCGGCCCCGTCGACAGATCCTTCTTGGTGGCGTGCGAGCCGTAGCCGGCACCATCCAGGTGAACGTCGCCTCCCTGTCGTACGGGCACCGTTCGGCCACGTGTGGGCCGCCTCGGTCGTGGTGCAGCGCATCCGCAGATCAGGACCCGTCCAGCGTTTGCCGTACCGGAACTGCGAGCCGGCATCGACCGCGTCCGCGGGGCGCTCGAAGGACAGGTCGTAGTCGTCCATGTGCCTCCACCGGCCCGGCTTCTGCTCGCGCCTCAGCAAGCGGAACATCAACAGCAGCCGCGCCAGGTCGTGCTGATCGGCCCGGACCGTGTTCGTCTCCGGGGCGTAGCCGTACGTAGGGTCGGGGCGGGCATCTTCGGCATCGGTCCTCGTTCGCGTCGCTCGGCGGTCAGCGCCCCGCCGCAGGGCACGGCCGTGCGGCCGGACACTCAACGACCAGGGTCCGCCGGAGCCATGCCGGCCTCCGCCGTTCGTGCGCCGGCCGAACCCGCCATGGGCCTCGCTGTCCCCCGACAACGAACCCTGGACCGTTTGCCATCGAAGTCGGATCAAGGCTCAGTGGGGCGTGTGCCCGGTGCGATCTCCGCTCCGGCAGCCGGCGCCGCCGATGTAGTACGCGTTGAGATAGTTCGGACCTGCGCCCGGCAGCTGCGTGCGGCCGGGGCTGACGCAGAGGTGGTAGTCATTCGTGCTACCGCCCCCTGCGACGTCGACGTGCACCCGCACCGTCGTCGAGCCACAGTGGTTGTATGCGGCGAACTGGGACTCGCGGACGCTGTACCGGAAGAAGCCGCACGGGGCGAGAGAGCTCGCACTCGCCTGACGCGCTTCCGGACCGCGCTCAAGCTCGGCGTGAGCCGGACCCGGGAACGCCATCATGGCCAGCGTGGCACCTGACGCTGCCGCCAAAACGGCTCGAAAAGGACGGGGGGAGAGCTTCACAAACACTCCTTGGGGGCGAGTCATGACGATTGACGACCAGATGATCGGCTCTGCCTGACACCACGACACCTCTTGCGCGTCGCACTGGCACCGCCGGTGTAACTCCATGTTCATGCATCATTACCGTATGTCGCTGGATTGAGTGGCAGGTGAGATTGAAACGGGAATTTCGCCCCACCACAGCTGCTCGGCCACCACCATGTTCCGAGCGATCCAGACTTCTGGAACGGTGTGCCGCTCCGCCGCCGGCCCCGCAACCGTGCGGGGCGCGCCCCGCAGGCCCGGCGGCCTCGCGGCCGTCCTCGGACCTCGCCAGAGCGCACGGATCGCCGCGGTCGCGGCGAGCGCGGGTGTCGGCACCCCGCGAACTCCGGCCCGATCCGGACGAGCGCGTCGACCGGGGTGTCCACGGCGGCCGGCGTGTCCGACGCCGCCGATGGCGATCACCTGTCCTCGACCACGGCCTCCCACACCTCACACGCCACATCCGACAGCACCTCGGCCCGCCCCGGCAGCTCCATATCCGGCCCGACGATCCCGGCCCGGCCCGCGTACCGGCAGGGCGCCGGCCCGTGCCCGCGGCCGTACTCCCGCACGCCCTGGTGATGCCCGGCGGCGCGGAGGACGAGGGAGTGGTGGGCAAGCACCCCAAGAACCAGGAGCACGGCGCCGAACCAGCGCGGCCGCCGCTCACCGCAGCCCGCGCCGGGGAGATCACGGTCGGGCTGCGCGAGGCGATGGACGACCTCCGGCGCTCCGTGGCGGCCCTCGTCGCGCGGGGCCGCGGCACCCACGCCGCCCGCGTCCGGGGCCACTCGGGCACGGCAGCTGGGAGGCGTACTGCCAGGCGGAGCTCGGCATCCCCGGCGCGCAGGCGTACCGGCTCCTGGACGTCGCCCGCGCCCTGGCCGCGCTCCACGACGCGGGCACCGTCGGCACCGAGACGTCCCGCACACGAGACACCGCCCCGGGTACCGCGGCCGCGCTCGACTGTGGGGAATTCTCGGCTGCGTCGCTGGTAACGGTGGGGCTAGCGTGGCGGTTTTGCGGAGTGCGGGAGGGGTTTGCAGTGCTGGTCATGCCTGGGCGGCGGACGTCGACGATGGAACTGTTGGCCGTCGAGGCGGCGGGCCGAGGGATGTCGGTCAGGGCGGCGGAGGAGCCCGGCCTGGCAGGCCCTGCGTACTGGTACGGCGGACCGGTCGCGGGTGCGCGGCTGGCCGGCCGGCTCGGGTTCGCGTTGCTGGAGCCGACAGACGGCTGGCTCGCCGAGTTGCCGGAGGAGTTCACCGGCCGCCGGGTACGGGCGGGGACCGTCGCGGACGCATGGGCGATCGACCAGCCGACGTTCGTCAAGCCACCCCGTGACAAGTCCTTCCCGGCCGATGTCTACACCGACGGCTCCCGGCTGTCCTCCTCCCTGGATCCGGCAGAACCGGTGCTGCTGTCCGATGTGGTGACCTTCGCGGCCGAGTACCGGCTGTTCCTGCTGGACGGCCGGATCGCCACGGCGAGCCGGTACGCGGTGTTCGGCCGCCTCGACCCCCGCCCGCTCGGTACGGACCGCGCGGACCGGGCCACCACCGCGCAGATCACTGAGTTCGCCGACCGGCTGACCGTCGCAGCCGGGCACACGCTGCCGAGCGCCGTCGTCGTGGACGTCGGACAACTGCTGGACCCCTACCGCCCAGGCCATCGCTGGGCCGTGGTGGAGGCCAACATGGCGTGGTTCTCGCATGCCTACGCGGCCGACCCGGCACGGGTGCTGGACGTGGTTCTGCGGGCGGCGGGGCCACGCGAGCACCTGCGGCCGCGAGATTCGGCGTTCGAACGGCACTGATGCGCACTGCGCGAACCGGGCCTCCGGCAAACGCCGCTACGTCGGACGTCGGTTCGTGAAGAACAACCGCCTCAGCCACGTCGGCCACCTGTGGGCCTTCGCCCCCTCAGCGGTTCAAGTAGTGCGTACGCCCACTACCGGCGCCGCCGAGCAGAAGGGGACCGGCACATGCAGGCTCTGCGGTACCTGTCCAACCGGATGCTCGGCCAACTCCATCACTGCCTCTTGGCGCGGGTCCCGTCCGATGAGGCGATCGCCTTCCCCGCAGAGCTCCAGCCAGCAGGAACAGCCACCGCGTGAAGCAGGACGAGGCAGCTTGTCCAGGGGCGGCGGGAGAGACGATCATTCGGTCATGAGACCCGAAGTGCAGACGTTCGTTGCCGACGGACCGCTTCCCGACTGGGACGCGAGCGAGGAAGAGATCGACAGGCGTGAACGCCGGCTGAGGACGATCTCCCGCCCCGTCACGTCCGAAGAGGCGGCTGCCCTGGCCACCTGCTTCGGCCCCGACGACTGCTACGGCGTCGCCTGGACGCTCGTGCACCTGATCGAGACGGCTCCCGGCCGGGTGCCACAGTGGGAGGATCCGGGCCCGGGAGCTGGAGACTGGGCCGAGGTTCTGCGGGGGCGATGGGGCGGCGGCTTGACGGCTTGACTGCATGAGGTGTCCTTCCCCGCGATAGCCGAGAGAAGAGGCCGCCGTGATTCCGGGGCCGGCGGCCGCACGGGGCAGTACCTGTACCGGCCTGGTGCGGGAGCGGATCCGGTGAACGGTCGTCGTGGATCGGGTTGTGCGCTGGGGATGCCGCGGAGCATGACGGCGTAGAGGGGGAGTCGGGGAAGGGCCGGCGTTCGCCGATCTTGCGGTAGCCCCAGGTTTCGTAGAGGGCCTGGACGCGGGGGTGGGTGGTGTCGACGAGGAGGGTGGCCTGCTGCTCGGGGCGGGGGTTGCGGAGGGTGTCGTGGAGCCGTCGGGTGAGGCCGGTGCCGCGCCATTTCGGGCGGACCATGAGTTCGGACAGGGCGAAGGTGGTGCCCGGGGCGGGGGTGGGGGAGAGGTGTCCGCGCCAGGTTTCGCGGCCGAGGTCGGCGGTGGCGCGAGGAAGGAACGGCGGTGCGCAGGATCCTCCACGGGCGCGGACTTCTTCTTGCGACGGCCGGGCGGGGCGAACCCTGAGAGGGCGGTTCGTGACTCTCTGGGCAATTATGTGGCCGCGTCCCCCTCCATCGAGGACAGAGTATTGTTCGGGACCGTCGTGGTCGAGAACTCCCCGAATTGGCAGATGACATGGTGAGGGTCGAAGAGCTGGAGGCCGTGCTGCCTTCCATGACACGGTGGCGTGTGCCGGGCGGACACAGCGTGGACTGGACCGCCCTCGAGGCAAGCCTCGGGACGGCGCTGCCCTCGGACTTCCGCTCTCTGGCGGAGGCGTACCCGGTATTCGTCATCGATGATTTCCTCATGGTGTCCCTTCCCACGCCCGGCGCCGAGGCGCCGTGGGCGTCCGCGTCCAGGGACGACGAGATCCTTCAGGACCTGTACGAGATGGGCGACACCGAGGATTACGTTCCCTACCCGCAGCCGGGAGGCCTGATCTCCTGGGCGTCGTCCAATTCGGGGGACACTTTCTACTGGAGGACGAGCCCTGTGGATCCGGACGCATGGCCGGTGGTCGTCCGCACGGACAACGCCGACTGGATCGAATTCCCAGTCGGTGCCGTTGAGTTCCTGGCCGGCGTGTACGGGCGCACCATCGACGTGCCGGGCATGCCCAGGAACTTCCCCAGCGACAACCCGAAGGTGCTGGGCCTGAGCGACCGCATCGACTGATCGGCAACTCGGAGAGCTCTCCGTGAAGTCGGCGCCCGTGTCGCCCTTTCGCTCGGGGCGGGCGGCCTGGCCGCGGGTTCGCCGGTCGGCCATGGCCGCGGCCGGGTGAACAAGCCCTGCTCGGTCTCGGCCAGGATTCCGCATTCGACCAGCCGCTTGAGCTTCAAGCGGATGTTGTTGGGCGCGATCTCCACATCCAACGTCTCGCACACCGCTCGCGCCCGCAGCGGGGCAGCGGCTGCGGCGAACAGGGACGCGGACCACGACGGCTCCGGCATGGTGGATCCGGAAGGTCCGGCCAGATGTGTCTTGTCTCCGATCATCATTGCCGGGCGTGCAATGCGCCGATCGGTCTTGTCCGCCCTGTACGTACGAAGCCGCCCAGTGCTGCTCCCGGGTCAGCCCTGGCGAACCGGGCCCGTGGACCGGCCCGGTCGTTCGGTTCGGGCATGGCGAACAGCCCCGGGAAGAGGCGGAGTGTGGATCAGCCGGCCGGGTTCGGACCGGGACCGAGCGGGGGAAGGCCGTGGGCGGTGAGGAGGCGGTTGGCGAAGTCCGGGTCCCCGAGGGGGAGACCATGGGCGGCGAGGAGGGTGAACAGGTCTGCGAGTCCACGTGGTCCGGTGCCCCGCAGTTGATGGCCCGGGGCGAGGCCGAGGACGCCGACGAGGGGTCCGCGGCCGGTAACGGGGGTCGTGGACAGGCGCAGACGCATCGTGAGGCGAGCTGCGTCCGAATCGGGGTCCTCGTCGAAAGTCATGTCCAGGCCGGTGATGTCGTGCCAGTGGTAGCGGCGGCGCAGAAGTGCTCTGGAGAGGGTGAGCCCCTCGCTGTCGGCGCGCACCCAGAAGCTGATGGGTGCGGGCAGGGCCACGACGGGGACCATTGCGGCAACGATCAGCAGGCTGGGGACGGTGCCCAGCCGGTCCACCGCGCCGCTCGTGCCGAGGACGACAGCCACCAGAAGCCCCAGCAGGCAGCCGGGCCCTACTCCCGAGAAACGCCACAGGAAGCCCAGGCGCACGGTCCGGAACCGGTTCGTCGTGTTCACGGGCTCAATCCTGGAGCCTCGATGTCACCATTCCGCCACGTTTCCAAGGCCCTTGCGCCACGAATGCGCAGTGGCTGCATGCCGACCCGAGCCGATTGCCAGGAGGGCGGTCACGATCGGCAGGCCATGGCCACCAGTGATCCGAAGGCGATGAACAAGGTGTCACCGCTGCTGCCGGGATGCCTACGCCTCGGCCGGACCCTGCTGGGGGTGCCTCGGCCTTTTCCGCCAGGTCCCCGCCCAGGGCAGGCGTGACACTGTCGTCGGAGACCTTCTTGACCGTGTCCACCAAAGCCTTGAACTCGCTCTTGTCCACCTCCTCGTCGCTCGGCGGGATGGTCGTACGGGCGAGATGCGACGGTCCTGGGCCCCAGGCTCTTGCCCTGGTACGGCGAAGCCACCGGCCCGGTCACAGGTGAGTCGGTGAGGTCAACGACGTCCTTACCGGTCCTCTGCCCGGCGGCAGGATCGCCGGCCCCCCTGAACGGCCTCGATCACGAGGGGCAGTCGGTCCCCTTGCTCCTGGGAAAGCGCTTCTCCATCAGCTGCTGCGCCTCGGCCGACTGCGAGTCTCCTCCGGAAAAGTCCTTGCCAGGGGCGGCGCCGTAGCCGAAGCCGACGAACGACACCACGACCACTCCGGCAATCAAGATCAGGAGAACCAGGCGGCGGCGCCGGAAACAGAAGCGACCCGGTTCCGCCGGAGTCCTGCCCGCAGGGGGAGTTCCGGTTGCCATCATTGCCTCCTCATGCCCCTGCCCCTGTCCCTCCCCCACGCGAACGCGCCCTCGTAGTCGGGGCGGTCAGCCGGTCGGCTGCTCGGTGCGGCGGGAGCGGGCCCGGGCCAGCCGGCCGAGGACCGCTGCGATCGGCCCCAGCAGCAGGGCCAGGGCGCCACCGATCACTCCGTTGCCGGTGCCGGGACCGCCGTCGGCGACGGCCAGATTCACCGCGCCGACGACGATGCCGATCAGCCCCGCCACCAGAGCCGCCTGGGCCCCCTTCTTCCCGTTGCCGTTGCCGATTCGGCCGGCGGAGCGGGCCAGGGCCAGGGCGCCGATGACCACGCCGGCCAACGCCACCAGTGCGGCCACGGTGCCCACGAGCCGCCCGGCGGTCAGGTCGTAGGCATCGACGGCGATCGGCTGGACGGAGGCGTGCGCGGCCGCCGGTGCGGCAAGCCCGGCCCCACCGAACAGGGCGCCTGTGCTGGTGGCAAGTACGTAACGGACGGACATGGGGTGCTCCTTCTCCTCGTACAGCTCCTGCTGCTGGATGTCGTCGGATCCTGCCCGCCGGGCCCGCCGCCGGTCGTCCCGCAGACGGAGGCACTTTGCGCTGCCGCCGATGGCGCACGCGGCTACTTCGGGTGCTGCAGGAGCCGCGCAAGTACTGCGGACGCGGTAGAGGTCCGCTCGTCCGCGAGCGGGACTCGCCCGCGCGGGCATCTGGCTAGGGTGCGCGCATGGACAAACGACGGTTCGCCGTCCCGGCCGGGACCGGGGACTGGGTGATCGCTGCGGGCGTGGCGGCGCTGATGCTGGGCACCGGATGGTCCGGGGAGCACACGGGCACGGGGCCCGGCCTGCTCGGCTACGCCCTGCTGGCGCTCGGCGGCCTGGCACTGGCCGCGCGCCGCCGGGCTCCGGTCGTCGTTCTGGCCGTCACCGGGCTGTGCGCGGTGGGGTACCAGGCCGCCGGGTTCGACGTGCTCGCCGTCGCGTACCTGGTCGCGGTGTACGGCGCGGTGCGGGAGGGGCACCGCGCCCTCGTGGTGACGGCTTCCGTGACCCTGCTGGTGGCTCTCCAGCTCACGGCCCTGGTCGCCCGCGACGGGCCCGTGGGCGAGGCGTTGGTGCGGGCCCGCGGCACCCTGGAGATCGCCTGGCTCATCGCTGCCTTTGCCGCGGGGGAAGCGTTGCGGCAGGCGGAGCAGCGGGCGGAGGAGGCCGAGCGCACCCGGGAGGAGGCTGCGCGGCGCCGCGCCGACGAGGAGCGCCTGCACATCGCGCGCGAGCTGCACGATTCGCTCACCCACCAGATCTCCATCATCAAAGTGCAGTCCGAAGTCGCCGTCCACGTGGCCCGCAGACGCGGCGAGACGGTGCCGGAGGCACTGCTGGCGATCCAGGAGGCCGGACGTGAGGCCAGCCGGGAGCTGCGCGCGACCCTGGAGGCGCTGCGCGACGACGACACGACCCCGCCACGCGGACTGGCCGACGTACCGGAACTGGTGGAGCGGGCCGGCAGGACCGGTCTGGAAGCGACGCTGACGATCGAGGGACAGCGGCACGACGTGCCGGCCGCGGTGGGCCGGACCGCCTATCGGATCGTTCAGGAGTCGCTGACCAACATCGTCCGGCACTCCGCCGCCACCACGGCATCGGTCCGGATCGACTACCGGCCCGACGCCCTCGCGCTCCGCATCGACGACGACGGCAAGGCCACGCCGGACACCGCCCCCGTGCCCGGCGTCGGGCTGCTCGGCATGCGCGAACGCGTCACCGCCCTCGGCGGCCTGCTGCGCGCCGAACCGCGCGGCGAGGGCGGCTTCACCGTCCGGGCCGAACTCCCCGTGGAGCACACGTCATGATCCGCGTCCTGCTGGTCGACGACCAGCCACTCATCCGCAGCGGATTCCGCGCACTCCTCGACCTCGAGGACGACATCGAGGTGGTGGCCGAGGCCGCCGACGGCGAGGAGGGTCTGGAGCTCGTGAGGGAACACCTGCCCGACATCGCGCTCATCGACATCCAGATGCCGGTGGTCGACGGCATCGAGACCACCCGGCGCATCGCCGCGGACCCGGCCCTGGCCCGGGTGCGCGTCGTCATCCTGACCAACTACGGCATGGACGAATACGTCTTCGACGCGCTGCGCGCCGGCGCCGCCGGATTCCTCGTCAAGGACATCGTCCCGGACGACCTCCTGCACGCCGTCCGTGTGGCCGCACGCGGCGACGCCCTGCTCGCCCCCTCGATCACCCGCAAGCTGATCGACAGGTACATCTCCCAGCCGCTCGACACCGGTGCCGAAGCCGGGCTGGAAGAGCTGACCAGCCGCGAACGCGAGGCCGTCGCCCTGGTCGCGCGGGGCCTGTCCAACGACCAGATCGCCGACCGCATGGTGATCAGCTCCCTGACCGCGAAAACCCACATCAACCGGGCCATGGCCAAGCTCCATGCCCGTGACCGCGCCCAACTCGTGATCCTCGCCTACGAATCCGGCCTGGTCGCTCCGCGCAACTCCTGAGACCCGCGGGCCGCAACCACCGTCCAGCCCCGCGGTCGTCGGTCAGAAAGTGAGTGCGCTGGTTGAACCAGCGCACCACCACAGAATCCGGCTTCCACAGCATCTGCGTCGATGATGTGAGAAGTCGTCTCCCAACCGAACGTGATCCGTTGATTTCTTCTGGTCAGGCTTGGTGTGGCTCGGAATGTGGAGAGACATCCGGCATCTTGTTTCCGCTCCGTGAGCGAGGGGCGCGCGATGGCGTCGGTGCTGGGAATGCTGGAGGGGAGACAGCGGCCCGTGTGCGGGTGGAAGGGCTACGGGAGGAGGTCGCCCGGCCGGCTGAGGTGTTGGAGGCCGCCGAGGTCGAGCTGGACCGGCGGGGGATCGCGTGGGAAGAGCTGGTCGAGGCCCTGGCCGCCTCGGCTGTCGAGTTCACCGCCGGGACCGAAGCCGAGGCCGAGGAGAAAGCGGTGCTGCCGCTCGCGCCGGTGCGGCCCAGCTCCTGCTGCGGCTCATCGCCAGCCACACCCGCGGCCCGCTGTTCCTCACCGACCGCAAAGCCCCCGCCCGCACCCTGGCCCTGGGCATCTGCCCGGTGACCGGCCGCGCACGGCTGCCCCACCGCCGGGCGGAAGAGATCTCCGAGGAGAGCGCCCGGCTGCCGGCCAACCCCCTCGCCGGCCCCAACAACTTCGACGACCTGAGGGGTGGGCACTCCACCGGCTTCGCCACAGTGCGTTGATCCCTTGAGGGTGCCATCGTTTGCCGGCAGGCCATCGACGCGTCCAATGAACCCGCCTGATCCGGGCCCCTGCGGTCGGCTCGGCGGGCCGGGCCCTCGGTGGTCATGTCAGCCATGAAGATGACTTCTCAAGCGGTTGCCCGGGCCACCACACGGGTCGGCCCAAACAGGTGTCAGGACGTCCCCTGAAGGTCGGCCCGATGGCTACGAGACCAGCCCTCACTGTTGTGGCCCCGGCTGCGCCGACTACGAGTCCGGCACCATCTGGCGCGCCCGCCCCACCTGCGTGCTGTGCGCCGAGATTGTCCCGTCCAGGACAAGGCCGCCGACCGCGAGCGCGCCCGCCGTGCCGCCGTCGGCCTGTGCCTCCAGCACGGCACCCGCCCGGACACCGTCTCCACGCCCCGGACCGTCACGGTCGTTCCGGCGCCCGCCCGGCCCCGTACCGGAACGCCCGCGACGGCCGAGCCGGTCGAGGAGCCCGGTCCACGGGCCTGCCAGGGCCAGGAGCAGGACGCGCCGTGCACGCGCGAGCCCCCCTGCCGCTGCGCCGCCTGCGCCGACGGCACATGGTCCAGCAGATCGCCGGGGTGGTGGCCTGATGACCAGCACCCCGCAGCCCTCCGGTGCCGACCTCGCCCGCCAGGCGCTGCTCGCCGCCCGCGAAGCAGCAGCGGAGCAGACCGGGCACGCCCGGAAGGACAAACCGAGACGGCGTACCGGCCCCGCCCTGCGATGCGACGGCCGCGAGCCGCTCGGACTCGGCAGCGCCATCAGCTGGATGAGGACCGAACGCGGCCTGGCCCCCCGGCCGCCGACGGCAGCGTCCTCGCCCGGTTCGACGCCGTCCTCACCGCGCGCTGCCCCGGAGCTGGCCGGGCGGGTCCTGGCCGTGGCGCTCGACGCGGACACCGGCCGCCCGGACGTCGTCCCCGATGTCCCGGCAGTCGGCACGAAGCTGTGCTGGAGCGCGCCGAAACCGATCGCGGCGGCCAACCAGCAGGTGCCGGAGGCGAATGTCCGCGCCCTGCACGTCCTGGCGCCCGCACCGATGAAGACCAACCCCACCGCGGAGGCCCCTTGCCCCTGCCCCGCCCCCGGCCGCCGCGCCGGTGGAGCACCTCACTTCGTCGGACGGCTACCGGCGCGCGATCGAGGCGCACAGCCAGGCCGCCCGCACGTCGAGGGCGGACCCGGCCATCGCAAAAGCGGTGGAGCGGCAGACCGCCGCGATGCGGGGACTGTTCCACTGACTGCACTGCGTAGTCCGACCGGGTGATGGGCGTACGTATGCGGCTTCCCGAACTTGGCTTGATCTACTTCGGCGCGGGCCGATCGGCGCCGGGCGAGCCGCGGCTGCCGTAACAGAGCTGCGGCTCCGCTACAACAGGTCGTGCCCTGGTGCAGGACAGGGGTTGGTCATTCCTGGGCGCGGACTCCGCCGACGGACGACGCCCTGTACGCAGCGGGCAGGGTTTGGTCAGGGCAGGATCTCGACGTACCCGTCGGTTCGGTGCACGCGAATCCGCTGCCCGTCCCGGATCGGCCGGGTGGCCCGCTCCAGGCTCAGGACGACGCGGGCCCTCCCGGTGACGGTCCTGGTGGAAACCGGCAGACCGACCAGGGCACCGGCCGGCGCGCCGCGTGCGGGTACGCGGCGAAGCCCACCGAGCATCGGAGCACGGGCCTGGGTGCGGCTCCCACCATGCGCTTCCCGCCATCGGCTCTGCCGACGTGTCAGGAGCGGGGGTTCACCAGGATCTTGACGGCCGTCTCGTTGTGGTGGATCAGGGTCTCGAAGCCTTCGGTCACGAGGTCGTCCAGGCCGATGGTCTTGGTGATGAACGGCGCCAGGTCGATGCGTCCCTCCTGCACCAGCTCGATGGTCTGCGGGTGGGAGTTGACGTACGCGATCGTGCCGCGCAGGTCGGCCTCCTTGAGGACGAGTTTTTGCATGTCGATCGATGCCGGCTTGCCCCAGATCGAGATGACGGTGATGACACCGCCGGGCCTGATGGCGTCCAATAGCGTATCGAGGACCACGTTGACGGACGTGGCCTCGAATGCGACGTCCGCACCCTTGCCGTCGGTGAGCCGGCGGACCTCCTCGGTGACGTCGGTGGTGGCGGGGTCGATGACATGGTCGGCGACCCCGGCGTCCAGTGCCTTCTGCCGACGCAACGAGCTGAGCTCGGTGACCGCGACCTCGACGCCCATCGCTTTGAGCACCGCGCAGGTGAGCAGCCCGATGGGACCGGCGCCGCCGACGAGGGCGAAGTCGCCCGCCTTTGCGCCCGAGCGCTGGAACGCGTGGTACGCCACCGACAGCGGCTCGATGAGTGCTGCCTGGTCCAGTGGGACGTCTCCGACCGGGTGGACCCAACGGCGTTCGACGACGATCTTCTCCGCGAGCCCGCCCCCGCGACCGCCCAGCCCGATGAAGTTCATGTCGGGCGAGAGGTGGTAGGTCGGGTTGTCCTCGCTGGTATCGACGTCGGGGCGCAGGATGTAGGGCTCGACGACGACACGGTCACCCGGCTTCAGGTCCTCGACGCCCTCGCCCACCGCGTACACCACGCCGGACATCTCGTGCCCGAGTGTCACGGGCGCGGACTCGCCCGAGACCGGGTGCGGGTGACCGGCCGGCGGAACGAAGATCGGTCCGTCGAGGTACTCGTGCAGGTCGGTGCCGCAGATCCCGCAGAACGCGACGTCGATGCCCACCGTGCCCGGTCGTACGGTGGGCTCCGGGACGTCCTCGATACGGATGTCACCGCGGTCGTAATAACGTGCAGCCTTCACTTCGAGTCGGCTCCTTCGGCTGTGTGTTGCTCACACCTCGTGTCGGACCCTGCCGTGGCGTGAGGTTCGCATCTCGCGCCACACATTCACGTCAACAGCTAACACTATGTGGCAAAGCGGATGTGCACTCATGTGGGCCTCCTGCACCATGGGCGCCCTTGCGCCTGCCGTACCGTCCACGCACGCCGGATGCGCACCCCAGGTGCGCGGCACGGGTCCAGCGATCAGCAGCCGACCGGGCGAAACCCGCCGCCCGGGCAGTGCTCGGGCGGCGCCGCTCCGGCGCGCGTAGGGGCGGGAGGCTTTTGCGCGGTTGCCGCAGCCCGCCATGGAGCACCAGCGGCGGGGGCCGTTCTTGGACGCGTCGTAGAAGTGCAGGACACGGGCGGGGTCGGCACAGGGGCGCAGGCGCTCGGGCCGGTCGTCCAGGAGGGACAGGTGGTCGACTGCCGCCGCCCACGCCGGGGCCCAGGACGGGTCGTCGATCTCGGTGACGGTCCGCGGCGGGGCCGACGTGCGGCGCAGCCTGCCGCGGGCGAGCACCTCGTTGAGCGCGCCGCGCGCCCGATCGGCCGGTGGGGTGGCATCGACGAGCACGCCCAGGGCGGCGCGGGTCTCCAGGAGGTTGGCCGAGGTGGGACTGTCGGCGGCGGCGCGATGGCCGTCGAACGCCGCAGCGACGGCGGGCGAGGCGAGCCGGATTGCCAAGCCGTCGAGGGAGTCGAGCAGGCCGTGCCGCCCGGCAGCGTCGATCCATCGGGTGTTCAGCGCCTGACGCTGTCGGGGATCTTGGATGAAGGTCGTCGAGATGGGTCAGTGACTGGAACGGGGGTGCTCGGCGAGGCGCTGTGCGAGAGCGAGGTTCGGTTCTTGGGCAGGTCTGGGTGGAGGGGCTGACCGGCGCCCTCGCCCAGCGGGGTGGGCGGCGACGCGCCAGGACCGGGGCCGGGGATGCGCTGCCAGTCAGAGGAAGCTCTGTAGAGCTGTCAGGGTTCGGGCTGGTGGGCCGGCGGTGTCGGTAGGTGGACGTCGATGCGTTCGAGGTTGACCGCGATGGCGGTCAGAACGTGCTGGACGTGCGCTTTGCTCTGGTTTCGGTAGCGGCACTGGCGCATGCCATGGCCGTTGACGAACTCGCTGATCGTGCTCTCGATGGCTGCCCGCAGCGGGTGGCGCGAGAGCCGTTCCTGGGTCTGTTGCCCGGTCCGTGACTCGGACTGGATGTCGTAGAGACCGCGTGGCAGGAAGGTGACCTTGCGGGCATCGCTGTGGGTGCAGGCGGTCTTCACCGGGCACTGGCGGCAGTCGTCAGGGGCGAAAGCCGGCCGCAGACCTTCGCTGCGGGTCCGGTCCACAAGCATCGCGACCAACTGCTCATCACTCGTCGGCACGGCCACCGCCGCCGGCTCGCCGGCCGGCTCCTGCTCGATGGTGGTGCCGCTCATCCGGCGTCTCCTTGACCACCGGATCCGCCGGCCATTGAACACTCCCGACCCCGAGGCCGCCTTGAGCGGTGGGTAGGGCCGAAGCGGTTCTGATCACCTCACCCAACCTGGACGAGGCCGCTACCAGAAACGGCAGCATGTGGCCTGAAGGTAACCAGCCGCTGGCCGAAACAGTCGCATTGCCCCATTCCGCCCCCCACTTCGATACTGAGCCCGCAGCATCTCGCGACCGACCGACAGGAGACGCATGACCGCATCTCTGTTCGACATGCTGGCGCGGCACGAGTGGATCGAGAAGGAGCGGCAGCGCCCGGGGAAGCGGGTCTTCGTCTCGGACTACAACGGAGGGCATCCGCTGGTCGAGACATACTTGGGGGAGCTCGCCCACACCGCCCCGTACCGCCTGGCCGACATCAGCCGCTATGCCGGGCTGGACGAGGACGAGTCGCTGCGGGCGAAGATCGCCGGGATGCACCGGCGGCACGACGGGGCGGCGTACACCGAGCACAACGTGATCCCCGCCGGGGGTTCGAGCAGTATCCTCGGCACCGTCGCGACCTGGCTCTCCCTCACCGGCCACAAACGCGTGCACTACATCCCGCCCATCTACTACAAAGCCGCCTACCTCTTCCGCGAGATGGGTATCGAGCCCGTCCGCGTCGCCCGCCGCCACGCCTTCGAGCCCGGCTTCGACCTGGACCTTCCGCGCGAGCCCACGGTGCTGCTGCTCACCGACCCCGTCTGGTACGCGGGCCGACGGGTACCAGGCAGGGTGCTGGAGGAGATCGCGGCGTGGCAACGGGAGACGGACTCCTGGGTCTTCGTCGACGGCACTTTCCAGTACATGCCGTGGGACGGGCGGTGGGAGGAGGCGAGCGCGCGGCTGCCGGTGGAACGGACGCTGCGAATGGTGTGCCCGACCAAGCACCTGTCGATCCACGGCTACCGCTGCGCCCATCTGCTGGTCGGCGAGGAACTGCGCGACGACCTCGCCGACCTGCACCTCAATCTGCACGGCGATGTCGCGGTCTCCGAACGGCTCTTCGCCCACCGCGCGGCCGACGTCATGCTCGGCGAGGGCAACGCGGCGCTGATCCGGCATATACGGGACCGCCACCGGCTGCTCACCGACCGCGGGGCACTGGCCGAGCAGATGCCGGTCGAGGCGGGGTTCTTCCTCTTCGCCCGCCCATCGGCGCCCCGCGAGCGGTTCCTGGCGCTCGACGCGCCCTTCTTCGAGCTCGACGGCTACGAGGGGTACGTCCGCATCAACCTGCTCAACGGTCCCGGTGTGGACGCCCTGACCGCCGGAGTTCCGGAGGCGCGAGGTCACGCATGACAGTGCCACGACCGGCGGAATTCTCGCCGGCACCGAGGGCGTGCCGCCGCTGCCACACGGCGGCGGAGACGCGGGCGAGCAGCCGGGCGGCGGGATCGTGGACGTCGTCGCCGGAGCCGAGCGGGCCGGTGTAGCAGACGGCAAGGGTGTACGGGGCGGCGTCGTCGGGATGGACCACGGCGGCGCAGTGCCGCAGGCCGGGGAACCAGCCGTTCTTGCTGGTCAGCCTGGTGCCTGCCGGCAGCCCCGCAGCCAGGTCGACCCGGTGGGCGTTGTGCTCCAGCAGGGCGAGCACTTGCGGCTCCAGAGAGGTCAGCAGCCGCAGCAGGTCGAGGGCGGTCACCCGGTTGTGGACGCCGGCGTCGCGGCCCGCGTAGTCCTCGATGCCGCGGGGGCTGGCGCTGCTGGTGGCGCCGGCCCGCCGCCACACCTCGGCCACGGCGGCGTGGCCGACCTCCCGCAGGCACAAGTTGGTGGCGAGGTTCGACGAGTGCCGCACCATCCGCTCGGCCAGCCAGCGCAGCGGCACCCGGTCGCCGATCCGCTGCCAGGGCAGCGGATCGCTGTCGGCCGCGGGGTCGTTGGCGTACGTGCCGCCGACGACCGACCGGAAGCGGTTGACCACCTGCACGGACAGGTCCAGGTCCACCCCGCTGCGGTACAGCGCGGCGAGCACGGCGACCTTCATGGTGCTGGCCGCGTCATGAGGGACTTCGGCGTTCCGCAGGAGCAGCGGAAGGCCCTGCCACGGTGCCAAGGCAACAGAGAGCACGGCACCGAGCGTAGGTGCGTGCGCACGGCCGCGGTAGCCACATCACCCAGAAACCCACCGAAGTCATGCGACAGCCATCTCTGCCGAACCCGGGGTGATTCACGGTCCGCGTCGTCGGATTCCTGCAACCCGAACGCGTGATACCCCACAAACACTTCCACACGCTGCTGCCGGACGATCTGCGCCACGAACTTTCCCTCCGATGGTGAGCTGCCGGTCTCCTCCGGAATGGTGGGCCGTGTCCCCTGCACGGCCTCTCACTACACCCGGGCCCGGACACACCCGTGGGAGTCATGGCGGCACCGAGCCGAAGAAGTCCATGGGGAGGCCCTTGCACCCCCGGCCTCGGCACCCGGGCTACTTCGCCCTCCGCACGGTCCGTCTCGAGAACGATGATCCGGCCCGAGGCCCGCTCAGCTGTTGTGCTGGACCTCACGAGGACTTCGACCCCGACGCCGTCACCCGTGCCCTGGCGAGCGGACGGCGGATCACCAGTTCCCGGACACGGACTCCGTCGTCGGCAGAGTCCGCCCTGTACACGGCGACAGTTGAGCAGACCGGCGAACAGTCCACGGTGCTGCACGTTCGGGTGACCTCGACCCTGGAGCAACGATTCTTTGAACCTTCCCCTTGATCGTGGACATCTGGAGACTGGGATCTGAGGTTCCAGAGGAAGTAGCACCAGGTGGGAAGCGAGTACGCGAAGCGGTGCACCGCGGAGTTCAGGAGGGAGGCCATCGCGCTTGTCGGTTCCACGGGCAAGACGGTCACCGCCGTCGCCCGGGAGCTCGGCATCAGCTCGCAGTCCCTGCGCGGCTGGTACCGGCAGGCCGGGGCCGACCGTGGCGAGGGCGCCCCGGGAGAGCTCACGACCGCCGAGCGCGAGGAGCTCAAGCGGCTGCGACGGCAGAACGCCGAACAGGCCAGGACGATCGAGGTCCTGCGAAAGGCCGCGGTCTTCTTCGTGAAGGAGAGCGATCGGTGAACGAGACGTACGCGTTCACCGAGGCGGAGAAGACCACCCACGGTGTCGCTTTCCTCTGCCGCCTGCTCAAGGTGGCCCGTTCCTCGTTCCATGCCTGGCTCGCCACGGCGAAGAACCGGGCCGCACGCCGGGCCGCCGACCAGACCCTGGTGCAGATCCACGTCGGCTCGCGCCAGACCTGTGGCGTCCCGCGCGTCCATGCCGAACTGCGGCGGCCGGGACGGCGGGTGAACCGCAAACGGGCCGCCCGCCTCATGCGCGAGCACGGCATCCAGGGCGTGACCCGCCGCAAGCGCCGTTCGCCGACCAGGCCGGACAGGAAGGCCAGGCCGGCCCCGGACCTGATCGGCCGCGACTTCCACGCCGAGGTGCCCGGCACGAAGCTGGTCGGCGACATCACCGCGCTGCCGACCGGCGAGGGCCGGCGCTACCTCGCCCGCCGGCTGGACCTGGCCACCCGCGAGGTCGTCGGCTACTCGATGGCCGGCCACCACCGCGCCGAGCTCGTCGTCGATGCACTCGACATGGCCCACGGCCGCGGTGGGCTGCAACCCGGCTGTGTGATCCACAGCGACCGCGGCAGCGAGTACACCCCGGCCCGATTCCGGGACCCAATAACCGAGTTGAGCCTTCGCCAGAGCTGCGGACGTACCGGATCTTGCTTCGACAACGCCGCCGCGGAGAGCTTCTGGGCCCTGCTCAAAGAAGAGATCGGCACCCGCATCTGGCCCGACCGGGCCACCGCCCGTGCCGACGTCTTCGACTTCATCGAGACGTTCTGCAACCGCCGCCGCCTGCGCAGACACAAGGTCTTCGGCTACCTCACCCCGACCGAAACCCGGCAACGGCACCGACACACCCCCGCGGCATAACCATCGAGTGTCCAAGATCACGGAGAAGCTTCACTTCATCCCGATCCCGAAACGGTGGACGGCCGAGCGGACCTACGGCCGGCTCGTGCTCCACCGACGACTGCCCCACGACTGGGAAACCCTGCCGACCCGCTCCGAAGCCATCGTCCACCTCGCGATGACCGACCTCATGGCTCGCCGCCTCACCGGCGAGAACACGATCTCCTGACGCGACCCAAAACCGGCCAAGCAGCATCTTTCGGGATGGAAAATCAGGTGAAAACGACCTCTGGGAGGCAGTTTTCGTCCCATGCCCAGGACCTGCTGGGGCTCGGACAGTCTGTGATCTTGAAGTTCGGCTTCTGGGGACGCTCTGAACGGGATGAGAAGCGTTTGGCAGCGCACGCAATCGAGCTCCCCGTTGAACTGCACTATCTTGCTGTGCCGATTGATGAGTTGTGCCGTCGGCTCGGAGTCCGGAGCCGGGAGGGCGGGCCGGGGACTGCCCCAGTCAGCCGCGAGTTGCTCGAGGAGTACGTGAAGCTTTTCCAGGCGCTCGACAATGACGAACTGGCTCTCTTCGACACCCCGCCTTTGGGACGACGCGGCTGACCGCACCCTTGCGTTGCAGCCCGGTCAGCCGTCGGCTGGCGCCGGTTTTCTCGGCCAGCTGGGGGTGGCACCTTTCCGAGCGAGCCGCCGGGTCACGAGGGTGATGGCCACCCAGGTGATCAAGGTATTGGAGTGCTGGATGAACCGTTCGTAGTCCCTCGCGTGGCGGCGGGTGTGCATCATCCGGGCAAGCGACCTCTCGACGCCCCAGCGGCGGAGCAACACGACGAAGCCGGAGGCGTCCTTGAGACGGCTGGCCGGCGTGATCGACTCGCAGCCCATCAGGCAGACTCCTTCGTCGGCGGCGGCAAGCTGGTCAACGGGCGCAAGCGACACATCGTGATCGACACGCTCGGCCTGCTGCTGGGCGTGATGGTCACCGCCGCGGACGTCGAGGGCCGCGCCGCCGCCCAGGCCCTGCTCGCGCAGGTGGCCGACGCGCACCATCGCCTGTCCCTCATCCGAGCCGATGGCGGCTGCACCGGCGGCCTCGTCGAGTACTGCCTGGCCGCGCTCGCCCCGGTGATCGCGATCGTCAAGTGCAGGGACGACATGCGCGGCTCCGAGCGGCAAACCAGCAGGGCCGAAGCGAGCACGGCGGCCTCCGCCTCGGCGGCGGTGCTGTTCGCTGAGCCGCGCAATCGCTTCGACCTGGCCTTCGGCCCGGGGGAGCCTTCGGGGCATGGGACAGGTGGCGTCATGCCAGCCGGGAGCGATCACATCGTCCGCTGTGCGCGGCGAGGGCTCGGCCTCGTGGCGGCCCCCGGGCCGGCCACCCGTTTCCGAAGTCGCTGACCAGCCCGTCGCGGCCAGCCGCGACGGGCTTTTGCGGTCCCGCCCGCGGGTTGCAGGCCGGAACCGGTGAGGTGGTGCGATTGCTGCGAGAGGTCGCACTGCCCCAGTCTTGGCTCACCTGCTGCGAGCCTGTCACTTCCGGTCGAAGGAGAGCCATGTACCGGCGAGGTCCTGCTGACCCACCCCAGGCCTGGACCAGTCACAGACACCGTCCCGGAAGACCGCCTCCAGATCCCTGAACTGACCGTCGGTCATCGGCACTCGGTAGTCGGAGCGGATCACGGAACGCTTGCGGCACTTGACGATGTCGTTGGCCACATCGGCTCCGGCGACCATCCGCGGCGATGTCCACACCGGGTAGAGGGTGTTGCACTCGGTGTTGCCGATGCCCTCGACCTGGGGCTCCGAGATCTTCTTCGCACCGATGCCACGGGTCCAACAGGCGTCCGTGAGGCCCTGGGGCCGGTGGCGGACGATCTTCTCGATAGGGGGCTCGTTGCCGGAGTCTCCCTTGATGCCGGTGAGCCACTGGTCCATGTCGGACAGCATCCCGGCGAGAGTGAATCCGTGCCCGTTGGAGCGGGTGAGCATGACCTGGTTGGCGTGGGTTCCGTTGGCCTTGTCCAAGCGCGCTCGGGTGGAGAAGGAGTGGAAGCGCATGTGCATGTCGCCGGCCGCCGCGTCGTCCGTGTAGTCGCGGTAGTCGATGATCGGAACGTCGGCGAGGCCAGCACCGCCGTTCAGCATGCGGCCCGTGCGGTAGGCCGTCCGTACCGCCTTGAGGTCCGCGACGGTGCGCTCCGCAGCGGGCTTGGCATCGTCGTCGAGGCCACCGATGCGCCGGTTCAGGTCGATGAACTGGCCCATGTCGATGGTCCCCTTGTTCAGGGCCTCAAGTCCGTACTGGATACCGGTGTTGTCGAGCGGCCTGCGCGCCTTCCCTGTCTCCGGTACCTCGCCGTAGACGTTCACGGTGTGGCTGTAGACGTCACAGCGGGCACCGTCCGGGTTGGTGTCGGGGTCGTAGCGCTGTCCCTCGGGCAGCTGGGGCGGACAGAACACGGTGGGGTCTATACGGCCTGCGGCCCTGGCCAAGCTACCGATGCTCTCCCACTTGCCGAATCCGGAGACCGCCTTCTGCTGCTCCTTGGTGAAAGCGTCCGGCGCCACTTCCTTGAAGTAGTGGTTCAGGAGCTGGGCGTCGCCGAGCGTCTGAATCGTCCCGAAGCCGACGTCGGGGAAGCTGCAGCCGGAGAGGATGCCGTCCAGCAGACCCGGGTAGTTGTCGGCGATCTGGTGAGTCTGGTATGAGCCCCCGGAGCAGCCGTTTCCGATGGTGAAGGCCGGGGCGCCGTACGTCTCCACGAAGCGTTCCTTGACCATGCTCATGGTCTCGGCTGCCAGCAGGTCGTTGCAGTTGTTGCCGAAGACGTTCAGCGTGGACGATGCGACGCCGTATCCCTTGCTCAGATACGTGTCGTTCATGATGCCGACGGTCTTGCGACCCTGGACGTACCAGCCGCCGTTACAGCCCCCGCCGAAGCCGTAAACGAGGCGCCCGTTCCAGCCCGGCTCACGCCGCAGTGGGTTGGGGGTACCGGCGTTCGGGTCGTGCAGCACGGCCGTCTCGTAGATGCCGCGGTTGATGGTGCCGGTCTCCACACGGACGATGTACGGCACCTTCTTGCCCACGCTCGTCGTAGCAGTCGCCAGGTCGTCGGGACGGACGTTCTCGTCGGGCAACGGAACGAACTTGCCGGCCGTGGTGCGATACATGTAATCGACGCGGGTCTTGACCGAGCAGTCCTTGTCGATCGGCTGCCCGAGGGTGCCGCCTGTGACCGTCTTGAACTCGGCGGTGTCACAGACGAACGGCTGCTCGTGCGGCCCGGCGAACACCGGCCCCGTGATGGGGTGGTTCTTCAAGGTCAGTTGTCCGGAGTCCGCGCCCTGAGCCCTGGCCGTGAGTCTGTTGTCGCCCTTGGACAACTCCTTCACCACGCCCATCAGCGCGTTGTCACCGGAGGGCTGGAAGCTCGAAGTCACGTCCCGGCCTTCCACCTCGACCCGAACTGTGTCGGTCGCTATGGATGCGGGCGCCTCGACACGTATCAGGGCGTCGTCTCCCGACACCGTGCCGGGCCGCGATGACACGGCCGTCACCTGCAGTTTCTCACGCTCCTGGCTGCCGGCCGGCGTCGCTGACACGCATACCAGCACGCCCATGAACGCTATGCCGACAAGGCCCATTTCGACTGGGCTCGCGGCTCCTCTGTACGACACGACGGAACTCGCCTCACTTCCTGGGTTCGGAATTCGTACTCAGTGCGCAGACACGGGCCGTGAGCCCGCCGGGATAGTGATGCGAACGTCCCGTTGTCGTGGTGCCCGGCTGCTCGGTCAGCAGCATGAACAGGGCACCCCTGGTTCGGTGTACGGATGGTCCCCGCCGACGAGGCGGATCTCCGGATTGCTTCTCTCCGCTCGATGACTGAGGTCCGTAAGAGCGTGCGTGCCGTTGGAATAACTGAGGATCAGCCCCCCGCTCCGGGACGAAGCGACCCTCCGACTGCTTCGAGATCGTCACGGACCACGATCCGAGACCGTCCTGTGCGACGGCAAGGTGCTGACCGCCTTGGGCATCGCCTGGGGATATGCCCTCCACCGGCAGGCGCGGGTGTTGTCCGGAAGGATCCCGCTCCTTGTCCGGCGTCCTGTTCGATACCGGATGGGGCCCAAGGACTGTACGCAGCCTTCGATTCCCCAGGGGAGGTCCCGAGGCTCGGCTACCAGTTGGTGAACGCGCCGTCCGCCGTGCGCAAGTGCGGGCGCTCGGCCGCTGTGGCCTGATACCGGCGCGCCGCCTCCCGGTCGATGTCGACGCCGATGCCGGGGAGTTCACTCAGCTCCACCCGACCCGGCAGGATCGTCGGCCGCACGGTGAAGAGGGCGGCGATGGCCGGATCGGGGTCCGTCTGGTGCTCCTGGATCGCCACATTGGAGCAGGCCAGGTTGAGTTGGAGCGAGGAGGCGGCGGTGACCGGACCGAGCGGGTTGTGGGTGGCGAGCTTGATGTGGTGGGTCTCCGCCATCGCAGCAATCTTCTTCGCCTCGGACAGGCCCGCAGCCACCCCGACATCCACGCGCGCGTAATCGATGAGGTCGTCCTCGATGAGTGTCCTGAATTCCCATTTGGATCCGTACTGCTCACCTGCGGCCAGTGGCACGCCGGTGCGGGCCCGCAGCATGCGATAGCTGTCCGGGTTCTCACAACGCAGTGGGTCCTCGACGAAGTACGGGCGGGCCGCCTCGATCTCCCGACACAGGGTCAGCGCCTCCGGCGGGTCCAGACGCGTGTGGACGTCGAGGATCAGCTCCACCTCGACGCCGACCGCGTCCCGTACCTCGTGGAAGAGGCCGACCGAGTCGCGCAGGCAGCGACGGGCGTCGAGCGTGCCGTCGGCATCGTGCGGCGAGGCGAATCGCAGATGGCGCCAGCCCTCGGCGACCAGGTCGCGGCAGCGGTCCAGGAACCACGCGCGGTCGTGGTAGCCGTCGCCGACATGCACATAGGCGGGTACGTGATCACGCACCCGGCCGCCGAGGAGTTCATGCACCGGTACGCCCAGCGCCTTGCCGCGGATGTCCCAGAGGGCCACGTCCACCGCTGCGACGGCGGCCCCGAGTATGCGGTCGGCGGGGAAGAACCCGCGCCGGAACATCACTTGCCAGAGGTGTTCGATCCGCCGCGGGTCCTCACCGGTGATCAGCTCCGCGAGGTGCTCAAGACCGCCCGAGACCGCCCGCTGACGCGACCTGATGCCGACCTCACCCAGACCGTGGATGCCCTCGTCGGTGTCGACCACGACCAGCATCATGCTGTCGCCGTGGTCAGGGAGAGTCAGCACTTCCAGGCCTGTGATCTTCATGCCACTCCTTTGTGAAAACGTTCCCGCAATTTCAGTGCCATTCTTGGGAAGACATCATCATCAGCAGCCGAGGCGCAGCACAAGACCCGTGCACCGAGAAGGTTTTCCGCAGTGAAATACTCCCGACACACTCCTTGACACGCGCTGGGAACGTTCGCAAGCATCAACCGCATTCGCAGGATCCAGATGTGAGAGGACCGGGGCTCCCCCGGCTCAGGACGAGGAGGAGGCCCCCGTGGCAGTCACGATCCGGGAGGTGGCGAGCGCCGTCGGCGTCTCGGTGTCGACGGTGTCCCGTGCGTTCACCGCACCCGACCAGGTGCAGCCGAAGACCCGGCAGCGCATCCTCGACGCCGCGGCGGAACTCGGCTACTCCCCCAACCCGGCGGCCCGTTCGCTGCGCGGCGGCGGTACCGGAACACTCGGCCTGATCGTCCCGGACATCGCCAACCCGTTCTTCCCTCCGATCATCAAGGCGATGCAGGCCCGCGCCCGGCGCCTGGGCTACACGGTCCTGGTCGCCGACAGCGACGAGCGCGAGGCGGACGAGCTGGCGGCCATCGCGGCCGTATCGAAGCGGGTCGACGGTCTGATCCTCTGGGCCTCCACTCTCACCGAGAACCGGCTCCACGAACTCGCGGGCCGGATGCCGCTGGTGGTGGTGAACCGACATGTGCCGGGCATCCCCGAGGTCCGGATCTCGCTGACCGCCGGCATCGCGCAGGCCGCCGAGCAGTTGAAGGCGTACGGCCATCGGCGCTGCGTCTTCATCAACGCGTCCCGCGCCGAGCTGAGCCGCGGCAAGTCCATCCAGGAGTCCTTCGAAGCGCTCGACCTCTCCCTGTCCGAACTTGGACCGTACGAGCCGCGGTTCGAGACGGGCGTGCACGCCGCCACCCTCGTCGCCGCCCACGACGCGACGGCCGTGATCGCCCACAACGATCTGGTCGCCCTGGGTGTGCTGCACCAGATGGCCAACCTCGGCGTGAGCGTGCCGCGCGACGTCAGTGTCATCGGCATCGACGACACCCTGCTCGCCTCCGTCTCCACTCCCAGTCTCACCACGATCAGGATCGACCCCGAAGAGATCGCCACGCGTGCGGGGGACCTCCTGATCGAGACGATCGCGAGCACCGCAGGCGGTGCTGGACGGGCACCCGATGCCGCTTCCCCCTTCGTGGAGATCGGCTCCCGTCTGATCCCCCGTGCCTCGACGGGCCCCGCACCCGTCCGCTGACCCGCGACGCACGCCATCACAACGAGCAAAGCAACCCGCCGAGCCCACTCCTGCCCCCTTGGAGCCGTTATGCCCAGAAACTCCCGCTGTGCAGCCATACTTGGCTGCATGGCGCTGACCACGACTCTCGTGGGCTGTTCCTCCCTCGTCCCGAGCAGCGCCGACGGGAACGGCGATCTCGTGCTGCGGGTTCAGGGCATGCCGCCGGCCACCGACAAGCCGGGGGTCGCCCTGTTCAAGAAACAGGTGGCCGACTTCGAGAAGGCCAACCCGGGCATCAAGGTCAAGGGTTCGACCACGGTCTTCGACCCGCTGACGTTCTCCGCGAAGCTGTCCGGCGGCAATGTCGAGGACGTCATCAAGGTGCCGCTGACCGAGCCGCAGCGGCTCATCCAGCAGAAGCAGGTGCAGCCGATCACCGGGCGGCTCAGGGAGTGGAAGCACTTCAAGGAGTTCAACCCCCAGGTGCTCCAGCCACTGACCGACAGCGCCGACGACGTGTACGGCGTACCGCAGAATCCGTACGCCCAGGGCCTGGTCTACAACCGCGAGCTCTTCGAGAAGGCCGGTCTCGACCCCGACAGACCGCCGACCACCTGGGCGGAAGTCCGCACCGCGGCCAAGAGCATCAGTGACAGGACCGGCAAGGCGGGCTTCGTCCACGAGTCCAAGGACAACCAGGGCGGCTGGCAGCTGACGATGCTGTCGTACGCCTTCGGTGGCGAGCTGGAGAAGGAGCAGGGTGGCAAGTACACCGCGGTGCTCACCGGGGAGCCGACGAAGAAGGCGTTGCGGCTGCTCAAGGACATGCGCTGGAAGGACGATTCCCTCGGCAAAACCCTCCTCAACAATCAGAACGACGTGATCAAGCAGTTCGCGGCCGGGCAGGTCGGCATGTTCATGGGAAGCCCGGGAACGTACCGGCTGGCGAAGATGCAGTTCGGCATGGAGAACACCGACGCCTTCGGCGCGGCCCCGATGCCGCAGTCCGGCGGCGACGCGACGCTCACCGGCGGTGACATCTACATGGTCCCGAAGTCCGTCGACAAGAAGCACGCGGCAGCCGCCGTCGAGTGGCTGACCTTCGCCTACGCCAAGCCGCAGTACAGCACCGACATCGCCGCCGAGCAGGCCAAGGCGCTCTCCGCCGACCCGAAGTCCGCGGTGGGCGTGCCGACGCTGCCGGTCTTCGACAGGAAACGGCAGACCGAGATCGACGCCGCGATCAAGCCCTACGTCAATGTGAAACTTCAGAACTTCAAGCCGTACACCGACGGCCTCGCCACGCTGAGGCTGAAGCCGGAGCCGCCGTACCAGGCGCAGAAGCTGTACACCGCGCTCGACCCGGTGGTCCAGGCGGTGCTCACCGAGCGCGACGCCGACATCGACGCCCTGTTGGCCTCGGCCGAGAAGGACGTCAATGCCAAGCTCATCGCGGACCAGAAGTAGCCGGCCCATGGCCCTGCTCACTCCGTCCCGGCGCCCGGCCGCTGTGTCCAAGGAGTCCGTGCCGCCAACCCCGCCGCGGCGTGGCACCAGCGCCCGCAAAGAGTTCACAGCCTGGCTGTTCCTCGTCCCCACACTGCTGATATTCGGGCTCTTCGCCTGGTGGCCGATCGTGCGCAGCCTGCTGCTCAGCTTCCAGGAGACCAACCTCGTCGAGCCCGCTGTCTGGATCGGCCTGGACAACTTCCGTGCCCTGTTCGACGATCCGCTGCTCGGCACCGCCGTCGGCAACACCCTGTTCTTCGTGGCCCTCGGTCTGCTGATCGGTTTCCCGGCACCGCTGATCCTCGCCGCGGTCATGTCGACGGTGCGGCGCGGCGCCGGCGTCTACCGCTTCCTGGTGTATCTGCCGGTGGTCATCCCACCGGTCGTGGCGATCCTGCTCTGGAAGTGGTTCTACGATCCCGGGAGCGGGCTCTTCAACAACGCTCTCGGCAAGGTCGGGCTCGGCCCGTACTCGTGGCTGGAGTCCTCCGGCAGCGCCATGCTCTCGCTGGTCCTGGAGGCCACCTGGGCGGGCATGGGCGGCGCCGTCCTGATCTACCTCGCGGCGATGGTCGGCATCCCCGGCGAGCTCTATGAAGCCGCCGAGATGGACGGAGCCGGGATCTGGCGGCGGATCTGGCATGTGATGCTGCCGCAACTCCGTTCAGTCATCGGACTGTTGCTGCTCGTCCAGCTGATCAACACGGTGCAGGTCTTCACCGAGCCCTATGTCTTCACCGGCGGCGGACCCGAGAACTCCACGCTCACGGTCCTGCTGTTGATCTTCCGGTACGCCTTCCAGGACGGCGAGTACGGCCAGGCCGCCGCGCTCTCCTTCCTGATGGTGCTCGCCCTCGCCCTGCTCTCCGCGGTCTATCTGCGGGCCACCCGCAGCTGGAGCACGTCATGACCACGCTCACCACCTTCGTCTCCGCCAACGACCGCCAACGCCCCGGCGTACGCGCGGCAGTACGCTCCATCCAAATATTCACCCTGATCCTGCTGCTGCTCATCGGTATCGGTCCGCTGTACTGGATGGTCAAGGGCGCGGTCTCACCGCCCACCGAACTCACGACTCAGCCCCTTGCCCTCTGGCCGGACCGGCCGGCCCTGGGCAACTTCTCGACGGCGTACACCGATCTGGGTGTCGGCCGCTATCTGATGAACACCTTCCTGGTGGTCGGCGGCTCGTGGTTCGTCCAGCTCTTCGTCTCGGCCACGGCGGGCTTCGCCCTTTCGGTGCTCAAACCGAAGTTCGGCAAGGTCGTCTACGGGGCGGTCCTCGCCACGATGTTCGTGCCGTACACCGTGAACATGGTCAGCCTCTTCATGACCGTGATCGATGTGCCGGTCCTCCACCTCAACCTGGGCGACACCTACTGGGCGATCTGGCTGCCGGCCGGCACGAACGCCTTCACGGTGCTGCTCGCCAAGCAGTTCTTCGACGCCCTGCCGAAGGAGCTGTTCGACGCGGCGCGGGTCGACGGGGCAAGCACCCGGCAACTGCTCACCAAGATCGTGCTGCCCATGAGCAAGCCGGTGCTCGCGGTGATCAGCCTGCTCGCGGTGATGCACTCCTGGAAGGACTTCATCTGGCCGCTGGTGGCCATCACCGACCCCGAGAGGCAGCCGATCAGCGTCGCTCTGGCCCAACTCGCCACGCAGGCTCCGCAGGATCAGCTGATCGCCACGATGGTGCTCGCCGTCGCACCGCCGGTGCTCGTCTTCGTGGTCTGCCAGAAGTACATCGTCGCCGGGCTCGGCTTCACCGGAGTCAAGGGCTGAGTTCCACCGGGACCAACGTCCGAGCCTCGACTCCCTCATCACGCCTTCCGCTTCGAAACCTCCGAAGCATCCGGAACCCCCCGACCAAGAGAAGGGCACCTCCATGTCAGTCGCCCGACGCAGATTCGTCCAGGCCACGGCCGTCGCCACCGGCGCCGCACTGCTGCCGACCATTCCCGCGTACGCCGCGGACCCGGTCACCATCGAGGCCGACGGCATCGCCCTGGTCGGCCGTGGCGACGGCAGCGTCCTCGTGCAGGACGGTGCGGGCACCGACCGCGTCCTGCTCAGCCACTTCATGATCAAGGACACCGTGCTCGGCCAGCAGCGCACCTTCGGCGGCACGCCCGCCCGGACAACACTCCCGGACGGGCGACCCGCGATTCAGATCACGTACACGATGGCGAGCGGCACGGCCGGGGTCACGGTGCGTGGCACCTTCGACGTCACCCCCCACAAGGCACACATGAAGTGGGAGGTCGACGGGTCCAGCACGCTGACACCGGCCGGCTTCATGTTCTCCCGCACGGTGTACGAAGCGAGCGCGGCGGAGTCGTACGAAGCACTGACTGTCTGGGAGAAGGACCCCCGGGGCGGCATTCCGTACGAGGTGAACGCGGGCGGCGCGTACGTGGAGACGTGGGCGGGTTCGAAGGGCTTCTTCTGCCTCTCGTCCACCAACCCCGCGAACACGAACGCCACTTGGGTCCATTCCCCCGGCACCTCGACCGGCGCGGGCACCGCGGTCGCCGAGGCCGATCTGGTCCTCGGCGATCTGCGGCCGCGCGGTGCGGGAGCGATCGCCGCCGGGAGGCCGCTCGGCGTGGAGGTGTGGACCGACCAGCCGTTCAACCTCTACAAGGCGACCGGGCAGACGATGACGCTCAAGACGCAGGTCGTCAACGGTTCCGCCGCGGCCAGGAGGGTGACGCTCACCTGGTGGGCGCGGGACTTCGGCGGCAGGAAGATCGCCGGTGGAAGGCTCTCCAGGAGCCTGGCGGCGGGCGCCGCCTGGAACACCTCCTTCCCTGTCACCTCCCCCTCGCAGAACCTCGTGTTCACCGGGGTGGAGGTGGTCAGCGGCAAAGACAAGGCGCTGGCCCGCACGAATCTGAGCGTTCTCCCGGAGTTCGCGTACAAGGCGGGCAAGGAGTCGATGTTCGGCCTCGCCAACTACCCCTGGCTGCTCAAGCCCGGCAAGGACGCCGTACTCGGGTTGGTCAGAACACTCGGCATCAAGTGGATCCGCATCGCCTACGCAGGCGCCCCGGGCATCGACACCGCGACCCTGGACGCGAACGGCATCGGGCACAACGTGGAGCTGAGCGGCATCCCCGTGGGCGGCAGTCCGGAGCAGATCGCGGCCTGGGCCGACACGAATGTCGCCAAGGCCCTGGACGCCGAGGCCGCGTACTTCGAGGTGAGTAACGAGGTCAACCAGCCCTGGATGTCGGGCCGCGGCGCCGAAGCCTACGTCCGGGACGGTCTGCGCCAGGTCACCACGCGCCTCGACGCGGCGGGCTCGCGGATGAAGGTCATGAACGCCGGCCTCGGTGGCATGGACTACGTATGGACCGAGAACTTCCATGACGCGGGCGGCTGGGACCTCATCGACGCCTTCGCCTTCCACCCCGGCCGCGGCAATTTCACACCCGACTTCGCACCGCCGCCCGAGGAGTGGACGCATGGGTCGTCCGGCACGTACTGGAATTTCCTCGGCGCGCTGCGCAAGGCGAACCAGGTCCTTCAGGAGTACGGCGGCGACAAGGAGCTGTGGCTCACCGAGGCGTACGCGCCGACCCGGCCCAACGCGTGGTGGAGCGACACCTACCGGCACGCCGCCGAGAACACACTGCTCACGCTCGCTCTCGCCAAGTCCGAGAAGGTGCGCGCCGTCAACTGGTACCAGCTGCACGACTCGGTGATCCATCACCCTCAGGAGGCCGACCCGGCCAACCCTGAGTACCACTACGGCCTGATGAACCGCGACACCAGCGCCAAGCCCTCGATGCTCGCCTTCGCGACCGCCGCCCGGGTCCTGGACGAGGCCGATTTCGTTCGGCATCTCGCCTTCGCGGACCAGGACATCAAGGGGCTCCTCTTCACCACTCCCGACGGACCGGTGTCGATCATCTGGAGCCGCAAGGACGGGTACATCCTCAACTCCGATCATGGCGAGGACCCTTGGTACCCGTCACCCGAGCCCTGGATCGACACCTGGACGACCAGGACCCCTGTCGTGGCCCACTCGGGGACGGCCGACGGCACGGTGCGGGAGCTGAACTGCATCGGACAGGAGCGCCGTCTGAAAGCGTCCGACGGCAAGGTCACCCTCACCCTCGATGGTGCCCCGCGCATCTACTACGGCCTCGCCGCCAACCCCGACTGGAAGTAAGTGACGTACGACATGAGGAACGAAACCGCACGGCATGACATCACCGTCGTCGGCGGCGGTCTGGCCGGGGTCTGCGCGGCGATCGCCGCGGCCCGGCTCGGCCGGAGCGTCGCGTTGATCAACAACAGGCCGGTGCTCGGTGGCAACGCGAGCAGCGAGGTTCGGGTCTGGGTGTGCGGCGCAACCGGCCACGGCAAGAATCACCATGCCCGTGAGGGCGGCATCATGGGCGAATTGCTCGTGGAGAACCAGTTCCGCAACCCGGACGGGAACCCGTACTACTGGGACTCCGTGGTCCTGGACGCCGTGCGCACCGAGCCCGGTATCACGCTCTATCTCAACACCGATGTGCGCGAAGTCGATGCCGAAGGTCCGGACCAGGCCCGGCGAATCACCTCGGTCACCGGCTGGATGATGGGCTCGGAACGGCGGATACGTTTCGAGAGCTCCTTCTTTCTCGACTGCACGGGAGACGGCCTGATCGGCCACCTGGCGGGCGCTCACCACCGCATCGGCCGGGAATCCCGAGCCCAGTACGACGAGGCATGGGCCCCGGAGACGGCCGACACCATCACCCTGGGATCGACGCTCCTCTTCTATACGAAGGATGCCGGCCACCCGGTCAAGTTCGTGCCGCCGGACTTCGCCAAGGACATCTCCCGCACCTCCATCCCGCAGCGCCGCATCATCAAGTCCGGTGACAACGGCTGTGCATATTGGTGGATCGAGTTCGGCGGCGAGCTCGACACCGTCCACGACAACGAACGCATCCGTGACGAGCTGTGGTCGGTCATCCACGGCATCTGGGACCACATCAAGAACTCCGGAGAGTTCGATGCCGCCAACATGACGCTGGAGTGGGTGGGTTCGGTGCCCGGAAAGCGCGAGTACCGGCGCTTCCTCGGCGACTACGTGCTCCATCAGGGTGACATCCTCGGCCAGACCGAGTTCGACGACCGGGTCGCGTTCGGCGGCTGGTCCATCGATCTGCATCCGCCGAAGGGCATGTACTCCGACGGGGACGGCGCCAAGCAGCGCTACGCGGACGGGATCTACCACATCCCCTACCGCAGCCTGTACTCGGTGAACACGACGAACCTGCTCTTCGCCGGACGCAACATCTCCGCCAGCCATGTCGCCTTCGGCTCGACCCGCGTCATGGCGACCTGCGCCACAGTCGGTCAGGCGGCCGGCACGGCGGCGGCACTCTGCGCCGCCGCAAATGTCACCCCGCGTGGACTCTCCGTACCCGAGCTGCAGAGGACGCTGCTGCGCCAGGACGCCTCGCTCATCGGTCTCGCCTCGACGGACCCGGAGGACCTGGCCCTGCGGGCGACGGCCACGGCATCGTCCACCTTGAGCGGCCTGGCAGTCGAGGAGTCCGACGAGCTGTGGCCGCTCGCGGCGGACGCCGGGCTCGTCCTCCCCGCGGACCCGGATCTCTCCGGGGTGGAGCTGCTCGTCGACGCCGACCGCGACACCGAGGTCGTGATCGATCTGTACGACCCCGAACTCGGCCAGAACTACGTCCCGCGCCGCCTCGTCACCTCCACCACCCTGCCCGTCGCCGCCGGTGCCCGGCAATGGCTCAAGACGGGCCTTTGCTGGTCTCCCGAAACCCCGCGCAACGCCTTTCTGGTCATCCGCGCCAACGACGCCCTCGCCCTGCACCGCTCCGACCGTCCGACCCCCGGCGTCCTGTGCTTCACGCGCGTCCCGCTGCGCCCGTCGGACGAATCGCCGCAGCCGCTGCGCGAGTGGACGGACACGGGTCTCCTGCGCCACACGTTCTGCTTGCGTACGGGAGAGACCGCGGCCTACTCTCCCGCCAAGGCCACCGACGGCTACGCCCGCCCGTACGCGGGACCGCACATGTGGGTCTCCGCACCACTGGCGGACGAACCCTCCCCCTGGCTCGAGTTGACCTGGCCCGAACCGGTCACCCTGGGCCGGATCGAGGTCCTCGCCGACGACGACGTCAACGAGGACCTGATCAACCTGCACCACCACCGCACGCCCTTCGACACCCTCCCCACCCTCCTTCGCGACTACCGTATCGAGGCACTGAATACTGACGGCAGCTGGCGTGTCATCGCCCGTACGACACGGAATCGGCGGCGACGCGAGATGCACACGCCGACGGAACAGGTCACCACATCGGCGATCCGGGTCATCGTCGAAGCCACCAACGGGGCGGCGTCGGCGCACATCGTCGCCGTGCGCGCCTACGAGTAAACACACCGACGCAGGAGAGTGACTGGATGGCCGGAAGAGCGATGGTCACCGGGGCCGCCGGACGGATCGGGCGAGCGGTTCTCGCGCTGCTCGCCGAGCGCGGAATCGAAGCGAATGCCTTGGTCCTCGACGATCCCGGCGATCTCGCGGCGCGACTGGTCGTCGCCGGTGACGCCGCCGATGCGAAGACCGTGCGAGCGGCTCTGGAGGGCGCCGACGCGGTCATCCACCTGGCGGCGATCCCGACTCCCGCACGCAACACTGCATTCGAGGTGTTCGCGGGCAACAGTCTCTCCACCTTCACCGTCCTGGAGGAGGCCGGCCGGGCCGGGATCCGGCATGCGGCAGTGGCGAGCTCCTGGGGGGTCACGGGCCTGCCCTGGACGGACGTCGAGGATCCGCATCCGCCGTACGCACCGGTTGATGAGGAGATGGCCTCCCAGGTGGCCGACCCCTACGGCCTGTCCAAACAGGTCGACGAGCTGACAGCGCAGATGATGGCTCGGCGGCACGGAATGAGCGTGGTGTGCCTGCGCTATCCGTACGTGGGCGGGTTCGAGGAACGGCTGCACGCGCACGCCGCCCGGCTCACGGCCGACCCGGCCGCCGGGGCAAGGGACCTGTGGACGTACCTCGAGGTCCATGACGCGGCGAGGGCCGCGCTGCTGGCCCTGGACGTACCCGGCCGTGAGGCGCACGCGGTACACCTCTGTGCCCCCGAGATCATCGTGCCCTACCCGACAGAGGAACTGCTACGCCGCTACCACCCCACCACCGTGCTGCGGCGCCCGCTGCCCGGGCGCACGGCGCCGGTCGACACCTCGGCCGCACGCAGGCTGCTCGGGTTCACAGCACTGAATCTCCTCGGCCGCGGGGCGGTTGCCCCGAGCTGAAATCATGACGGCCGCCGAGCCTCCGCGGAACGGTAGGAGACGGGACGTTCCCCGAGGAGGGGTGAGGTACCGGCTTTCCTGGCCGGGCGGTTTCGTCAGGGCCTGTTCGGACATACCGGTCAGATCCGGGTCTCGCAGATGCCCGGAGCCGGGCGGGGAAGGACGGTTGGCCGACCGCAAACCCTCGGCTGTACTGGTGGTCTCGCGAGGTTGGGGATGGAGAGTGCAGTTCCAGCGCAGTGGAAGCGGTGCCGACGCATGGGCAGGGCATCGATATCGCTGTCGGTGACCTTGATGCCGATTTCGTAGGTGCCGGGTCGGGTTCGGCAGGGGCGGTCGGCCCGGTGCGGGTGGTGGTCGCCGCGTTGCTGTTCACGATGGCGTCATGGCTGGTCAGCGGGCGGCCGCGTCAGTTCATGGAGATGCTCGTGAACGAGGGCCCGGGTATCGGCCGTCCGCTGCTGCCGGGGCGGTGATCTGAAGTTGTCACGGATGAGCCTGCGAGGGAGTTCAGAAAGACGGTGTTCCGTCGCCTCGGCCGGAGCCGCGGCGGCGGAACGCCGAAGGAGGACGGTCAGTCCACCAGGGTCACAGCGTTGTACTGGTTCGAGTCCTTGACATTGGAGATGCCGCCGCCCCACGCGAGGAACGAGCGGCCGTCGTCGTCGTCGTTCACCAGGACCGAGACGCTCAGCAGGCGCTGGTCCGCAGCGGCTGGTGTCAGCTCCGCCCAGGGCAGGGACATTCGGTAGTGCGTCTTCTTGGCAGATTCGTCCCGCGTCACGGTGCTGGTGGCGGCAGTCCCGGTGCCCGGGCTGCCATCCATGTTGCGGAGTACCACGCTCTGCGCCCCGGACGAGGTGAGCGCCGCGCCGTACTCGGCGCCCGCGGAGATCGTCTCTCCCGGGAACCCCGGTGCAAGAGCCACCTGGACGGAATCGCCCTGCCAGATCTTCTGCCCGGTGAAGGGCTGCCGCTGGACGTCGTCCGCGACGGAGACATCGACGACAAGGGCCTCCTGCGACCAGGCCAGGGTCACGTCGGCCGACAACCCGGAGTCCTTTCCGACGCTCGCGGTCGGTGGTGCCCCGTCGATCTGCGCCGCGGTCCGGCCTCGGCGATCACATCCGCGGCCGGAACCCCCACCGTCCCCGCGAGCTGATGCGCCGCATCGCCGGAGGTCACGAACTGCACGCGGTAGTCGGTGCCGTCCTTCGCCGTACCCGGTATCGGCACGTCCACCGGCAGCGACCTGCCCGGCCACACCATGGCGCCGCGGGTGGGCGCGGTCACCTTCTCCTTGCCGAACCGGACTTTGACGGCGGCGAGACGCGTCGGCTTGTCAGTGATGTTGGTGTAGACGACCCGCACCGCGTGCTTCCCGTCGGCGGAGAGCACATGGCCTGCGGTACCCGCGACGGAGGAACCGGTGATCTCGGCCACCGAGGGCGACGTCTTCTGACCACCGAAGTCCGCGCTCACCCGGAGCTCGCCGCGGATGCCCATCACCGTGCCGGGGCCGGCACTCACCTTCACGGGCACGGTCACCGACGACATCGCGGGGATCGTGACCTGCGGCTGAGTGTTCGCCGTCCGCCACCCGTTGTCCGCCTCGGCGTGCAGAGTGCCGGTCACGGCCACATCGTTCAGGTTGTACAACTGCACATCGACGGTGTTGGCCTCGTCCCCGGACAGCCGGTATCCCTGCGCCTTCGAGTCCGCACGCGCGGCGTCCCCGTAGCGCTGCGCCACGACGACCCGCTGCGCGGGAGTGAGGGTGAGTGAGGACCGGGCCGACGCCACGGGGCGCAAATCGAACTTCCCGGTCACCACCTGGGCGCCGTTAACCCGCAGATACGTGGGGTCGGGCTGGGCCTTGAGGCGGTAGGTCGGCGCTCTCGTTGCCGGAACTGAAGGGGTTGCTGCCCGGAGCATCCCCTTCGCTCCAGATCTCCCAGGCATCTATCTGCGGGTAGTTCGCCGTCGCCAGCGCGTACTTGTAGGCCGCCATGAGGTCTCCGGGCATCACGTCCCCCGGGTGCGCCTTCGTCCAGGCCGGGGCCGAGTGGTAGGCCGCCAGGAGGTTGATCCCCTGCGCGTCGACGCGCCGGTAGGAGTCCCCCATCGTGGACTCCTTCGCGAAGTCGAAGACGCCGGGTGACGGGTTGGTGCCGTCGTTCCAGCTCGTCCTTCCGCGGACCCAGGTGATTCCGCTGAGGCCCAGCGCCGCGGCGACCTCCTCCTGCTTGTCCGCGGGGATCGACCAACTGCCGACGGCGTCGATACCGAACGGCGAGTCAGTGATCTCGGGGCGGTCGGTGCGAGGTATGACCACGGCGAACTCGTGGACGAAAGGCGTTCCGCCGGCGATCGACGCCTTGATGCGGTAGTGGCCGATGGGCAGTTTCCCGAGCGCCACCGAAACCCGGTCGGAACCGTCGGGGACGGGGACGGCCGCGGACGCCACCTCGGCGTCCCAGTAGTCGAGGACCTGATAATCCACCGACGCCGATGTGTTGGGCCTGGCGTTGAGCCGGAGACCCAGGGCGACCTCGTCGCCCTTCTGGAACATGTCCAGCGGAGCCGTGCTGTCGATCGCGCTCACCCGGAAGGTCGTGGCCTCGAACCGGATTCTGTCGATGCAGGCCAGGTAGCGGGCATCGTCGGAGCGGTGACCGTCCACCGAGAAGGTGACCTTGTTGTCGCCCTGCTTGAGCCACACCCCGCCGAGCGAGGCCCGGCGGATCTCCGCGATCGAGGTGTTCGTGCAGGTCGGCGTCGTCTCGTAGGGCTTGTCGTTGACAGTGATCGAGACGGCGGATGCCCAGGAGGCGTTCCGCAGCGGTGTCATGTCCGCAATGAAGGTGTACAGCCCCGCGGTCGGCACGGGGACCGTGTACGTGGCGGTGTAGGGGCCACCGGCGGGTTCGTCGGCCGTGACACCCTCAGGTGCTTTCCGCCGGACGCGCGGGCGTCGGAGAACGCGGCCGGGAAGTTGGTCGTCGTCGGGCTCTCCCCTTCGACGGAGAGCACACCGTCGGCCTGCGCCGGTGTTGCGGGCATGATCACCGAGGCGAGCGCCGCGACGAGCGCCAACACCACTGCGAACGCTGTTGCCCCTGGTCTGGTACCTGGTCGGCTCTTGAACAAGCCCATGCATGCTTCATCTCCTCGCTGAGGGGGGACGGCCGACAGTACGAGGGTGTTCGACGGCGTTCCCAGAGGTCTGCGGAAGGTGGTTGTTATTGATCGTTCGGGGCCTCCCGGAGCGGTGGGAGCAGGTCCATGGTCACCGTGAGTTCGGCCTCGGTGGCCGTGCGGCACAGGTCGAGGGCGTGTACCGGGACCGGTGCGCCGGTTCGCCCCCGGCAGTCGATCCGGTGGACGGCCGCGCTCCACCCCGTGCCGGCGAAGGCGAGGCGCAGCACGGACCGGTTCCCCCGGATGACGGCGCCTTCGCCGTCGAGTTCGATGGGGAAGAACGACACCAGCCGGTCCACGATCGCCAGTGGTCTGGATGCCGCGAACCGGTCGCGCAACCGCAACGACGTGGTTGTCAGCAGGAGTTCGCGTTCGGCGACCTCCAGTCCTTCGACGTCGTACGCCGGGGAGAGGCCGCAGCATAGCCTGGTGAGTCCCGGCTCGGCCAGTACGTCCTTGAGCCGGCCGCGTGCCTCGGGGCCGTCGTGCTGGCGGGCGCCGTCGATCAGCGGGACGTTGTGTCCGTGGGAGCCCGCCGCGGGTGTCTCGTAGCGGGTATCGGCGAAAAGTAGTCCCGGTCGTAGAATCCCGCGCCCAGCTCCGAGACGAGCGGTTCGCCGGCTACGGCGAGAATGAAGGACCCGACGTCGTTGTGGTTGTGCGGCTCCTCGTTCGCGCCGGCTTTGGCGGCGAACCCGACCTCGGTGCCGGAGACGACGCGCCGCGCGATCAGCCATTGGGCATCCGCGAACCACCGGTCCGGCGGTGGCGTGGTGGGGGAAGGTTCGGGTGCCGTCCGTGCCCACGGGACACCTGGGCCGACAAGCAGATCCGCATTCCCCTCAACGCTGGTGGCAACACGATCACCTACTCCTACGGAGGCGGCGACACCGGCAACGTCAACCTCGACCGTCTCGCGATCCAGGAGGGGCCACCGTCCTGCGAGACCCGGTACGAGGCGGAGACCGCGATTCCGTCAAGCGGAGCGAAGACCAGTGCCGACCATCTCGACTACTCCGGAGACGGGTTCGCCGACGGCTACTGGAACCAGGGCGCCTCCGCCACCTTCACGGTCCCGGCCGACCATGACGGCAACCGCACGGCAACCCTGCGCTATGCCAACGCGACAGGCTCGCCCAGGACCGTGACGATGACGGTCAACGGGGAACCCTCCCGCATCAGCCTGCCGGCGCTCTCCCACTGGGACACCTGGGGACACCGCTCTGTCGAAGTTCCCCTCCGGGCAGGTGTCACCACCATCTCCTGCACCCGTTCCGGCGTGACACCGGAAACATCAACCTGGACCACCTGAGCATCGCACCGGGCTCTCCCGGATGCGCCCTCCGCGTCGAGGTCGAGTCCGCCACACTGAGCGGCGGTGCCCAGAGCATCGCCGACCACGGCGGCTGCTCCGGCACCGGTTTCACTGACCGGCTCAATCGGCCGGGCGAAACCGCGGCGTTCGTCCTCCAGAGCCCCACCGCCGGGATCTGCCCACTCACCCTGCGCTATGCCAACGCCACAGGAACACACCAAACCCTCACCCTGACCGTCAACGGCCACCCGACGCAGTTGTCGCTCCCCACCCACGTCGACTGGAACACCTGGGCGGACCCCACCGTGTATGTGCCTCTCAGCGCCGGACCCAACCCCGTGCGTCTCAGCCACGAATCCACCGACACCGGCGGCGTCAACCTGGACCGCATCGTCACCGACTTCTGAAAGAGTTCGAGCGGGTGACGAGGACGCCCGGGATGCCCCAGGACCGTGGTGCTCAGTTCCTGGCCGCTGTCGAGCCGGCAGCGGGAGGGAGCAGTTCGCTGGAGCCGCGGACCACCAGACGGGTGGGGATCATGATGGTCCGGGCGCGGGTGCGGTCGCCGTCCAGGCGGGCGAGCGCGGTCTCGGCCGCTGTCTCGCCGATGGTCGCGGGGTCCTGGGCGACAACGGTCAGTGCGGGTTCGAGGGTCTCGGCGAGTGGGAGGTCGTCGAAGGTGATCAGTGCGATGTCCTTGCGGTCCGCGCGGGTGAGTTGGGCGATGACTCCGAGGGCCATCATGTTGTTTCCGGCGAATATGGCGGTGGGTGGATTCGGCAGGTTCAGCAGTGCGGTGGTCTCGGCGGCGGCCCCGGCCTGGCTGTGGGCGCCGGTCACCAGGGTCCGGTCGTAGGGCAGTCCGGCCTCGGCGAGTGCCGAGCGGTAGCCGGCGAGCCGCTCGCGCCGGGTGTAGAGCTTGGCGGGAAGGTCTCCGACGAAACCGATCCGGCGGTGACCGCGGGCGATGAGATGGGCAACGCCCTCGTGGACGCCGGTCCGGTTGGAGCTGACCACGCAGTCGGTGGATAGGCCGACTCCCGGCCGGTCGAGGAACACCACCGGCAGCCCGGCGGCACGCGCTGCCTTGAGGTGACTGTGGTCGGCTCCGAACGCGGGAACGACCATCAGCATGCTGACGCGCCGGGCGAGGAAGGTCTGGATCAATGCCCGCTCACGGTCGGGGTCTTCGGCCGATGAGCCCATGAGCAGGGTGAGCCCCCGGCCGCGTACGACGTCCTCGATGCCCCCGGCGACGGTTCCGAAGAAGGGGTTGCCCAGGTCCGGCACGACCAGGCCGACGGTGGTGTCGGGTCCTCCGACGCGGATGTTGCGGGCCATCAGGTTCGGCTGGAAGCCGAGCTTCGCGACCGCGGCGAGTACACGTTCGCGGGTCTGCGGAGAGCTCGGTCCGTCCTCGTTGAGGACCCGGGACACCGTCTTGGCGCTGACGCCCACTTCTCTGGCGACATCGGCCAGTGTGGGGCGGCGGTTCGCGGCCATGTACCACCGTTCCTATGCGTTCGTCGGGCCCGGCCCCTGCCCGGGGCCGGGCCCGCTGTCCTGACCGCGCGGCGATCCTGCGTTCTGCGCGGTGTTGCCCCTGCGGCGACTCAGTGGGCGGACACGCCTGCCGCCTTGGCGGCATCCGCGTCGGCAACGACCGTACCTCCATCGTCGTCCACCCGGAGCGCCCCCGTCATGATGGCGACGACTTCCGCCATGGAATGGTCGGAGGGCTTGATCAGTGCCTCGCGGCGGCCGAGCCGGTGGATGTGGATGCGGTCGGCGATCTCGAAGACATGCGGCATGTTGTGGCTGATCAGGACCACGGGCATTCCCCTGTCGCGGACTCGGCGGATCAGGTCGAGGACCTGTCCCGACTCCTTGACGCCCAGCGCGGCGGTGGGCTCGTCCATCACGACGACGCTCTTGGCCCAGGCGACGGACCGCGCGACCGCCACGGCCTGGCGCTGGCCTCCGGACAGGGTCTCCACCGGCTGGGTCAGCGACCGCAGCCCGATCTTGAGGTCGGCCATGTGAGCGGCCGCTTCCTGGCGCATGCGCTTCTTGTCGAGCATGCGCAGCGCGCTGCCGAGGAAGCCCGGTCGGCGCAGTTCGCGCCCGAGGAACATGTTGGAGGCGATGTCCATGGAGGCGGCGACGGCAAGGTCCTGGTAGACGGTCTCGATGCCGTGCTGCCGGGCGCTCTGCGGCCCGGTGAATCTGATGGGTTCGCCGTTCAGCCGGATCTCGCCCTCGTCGGGGGTGATCGCGCCGGTGAGGGCTTTGATCAGGCTCGTCTTGCCGGCGCCGTTGTCGCCGATGACGGCGAGGACCTCGCCGGGCAGCAGGTCGAAGTCGGCACCGTCGATGGCGGTGACATGGCCGTACCGCTTGACCAGGCCGCGGGCCTGGAGCACGGGCGTGACATCGGCAGTGCTCATCGTGCCTTCCTCCGGGAGATCTGGTCGACGGTCACAGCGAGGATCACCAGCACACCGGTGATCAGGGTCTGGTAGATGGAAGCGACCCCCATCAGCTGCAGACCGTTGCGGAACACACCGACGATGAGGACGCCGATGAAGGTGCCGAGGACGGCGCCCCGGCCACCGAAGAGGCTGGTGCCCCCGAGGACGACGGCGGTGATGCTGTCGAGGTTGTCGGTCTGTCCGGCCTGCGGGTCGCCGACGCCGGTGCGGGAGATCAGGAGCAGCGCCGCGATCCCGTAGACGGCCCCGGCCAGGGTGTAGAGGCCGATCGTCAGCCGGGAGGTGCGGATGCCGTTGAGGCGGGCGGCCTCGGGGCTGTTGCCCAGCGCGTAGACGTGCCGGCCCCAGGAGGTGCCGCTCAGCGCGTAGGCGAAGAGCAGGAACAGGGCGATCGTGACGAGCGAGCCGTAGGTGATGTCGGTGTTGCCGAGCGGGAACGTCTCACCGAGGGCGGTCAGCGGTGCGGGAAGGTTGGTGATCGTCTGCTCGGCGGAGTAGATGTGGGTCAGGGCGAATGCCACGTTCAGCATGCCGAGGGTGACGATGAACGGCGGGAGCGGGATCATCTGCACCAACAGGCCGTTGACCAGTCCGAAGCCCGCACATACGGCCAGGCCGAGGGCGATCGCGACGAGAGGTGGCAGGCCGCCCTCGGCGGCCGTCTTGGCGATGACGATGCTGCCGAACGCCATGACGGCACCGCAGGACAGATCGATGCCGGCGGTGAGGATGATCAGGGTCTGGCCGATGGCCAGCGTGCCCACGACCATGACCTGCTGGACGATCAGCGAGAAGTTGCCGCCGGAGAGGAACTGCTCGGTCGTCAGGGAGAAGAAGACACAGGCCAGCAGCAGGGCGACGAGCGGGCCCGTGGTCGGTGTGGTGAGCAGCCGGCGGACCGTGGTCGGTCCTTTCAGCTGATCGTAGGGCAGAGGTGTGGCAGTCATGAGGGTCCTTGCCGGTGATCGATGGTCGGTGGAGCGGGGTTCGCCAGAGGGATGCCGGAGAGCTGCTCGCCGAACAGGCCCTGGGGGCGGCCGGCCTCCTGGACGGGGGCCGGATTCGGACCGCTCGGCCTCAGGAGCGGCTTGTCACGTCCGCAGCGCACCCTGGTATCGGGATCAGCCCCAGCACTTCTCCAGGCCGTAGGCGGTGTCCTTGGAGTCGACCCCCGTCTTGGCCGCGTCGGTGATGAGCGTGACGCCGGTGTCGGTGTAACCGGATGCCTTCTTGCCGTTCTTGGCGAAGTCGGCGACCGCCTTGACGCCCTGGGACGCCATCTGGAGCGGGTACTGCTGCGAGGTCGCCGCGATCTTGCCCTCCTTGACGGCCTTCGTGCCGGTGCAGCCGCCGTCGACGGAGACGACGAGCACCTTCTTCTCCAGGCCCTTGGCCTTGAGCGCGGTGTAGGCGCCCAGCGCGGCCGGCTCGTTGATCGTGTAGACGACGTTGATGTCCGGGGACTTCTGGAGGCAGTTCTCCATCGCGGTCTGGCCCTTGGCCTGGTCGCCGCCGGTGTCCTGCATGCACACGATCGACGGGTCGCCCTCTGCGACGCCGAAGCCCTTGAGGAAGCCCTGGTGGCGCTGCACGCCCACCGCGACGCCGGGTGCGAGGTCCAGCGTGGCGATCTTCGCCCCCCTGCCGGCCATGGCCGCCTTGGCGTACTGGCCGATGAGCTCTCCCGCCTTGACGTTGTCGGTGGCGAAGAGGGCGTCGGTGGCGTCCTGCGGGTCGGTCGGGCTGTCGAGCGCGATGACCAGGACGCCCTTGGCACGTGCCTTCTCGAGGGCGGGGACGATCGCCTTGGAGTCGTTGGGCGTGATGAGGATGCCCTTGACCCCGGAGTTGACCATGTTCTCGATTGCGGTGACCTGTCCCGCGTTGTCGCCGTCGAACTTTCCGGCCGCGCTGACGAGCTCGACGCCGTTGGCCTTCGCGGCCTGCGCGGCGCCCTCCTTCATCTTCACGAAGAACGGGTTCGTGTCCGTCTTGGTGATCAGACCGACCTTGGTCCCGTCGCCGCCGGACCCACCCTGAGCACCGGAGCCGCAGGCCGTCAGGGTCAGCGCCGAGACGGCGGCGAGAGCGGTGAGTCCGATGGAGGCGAAGGTGGTGCGGTTTCTGCGAAGCATGGCTGATCTCCTGCTGGACGAGGGCGGAATGGCCGCGGGTCGAGGTGCCGCAGAGCAAAGCGACTGCTGCTGTCGAACGCACTGGAGTGATGTCATCGTTGACCGATGTCATCGTTGACACCACTTGCGGAGGATGATGAACTCCATCACCCGGAAACGTCAATGCCTTCCTGCCGTCACAAATCGGCAACGCCGCCCGCCTGCACCGCCTCACATCGAGAGCACCCCTCTCCGTGAGCGTCCCTCAAGGCCCCTTGAAAACGCAGCCTTCCCGCGCTGCCCACCTGGAGAGAACGAGCCATGCGCCTGCCTCTGGTCACCGTCCTTGGAGAATGCGTCGCGGACGCCTTCACCGTCCCCGCAGCCGTGCCGGGCGAGCTTTCCCTGCGGGTCCTGCCGGGCGGCGGTCCGGCGAACACAGCCGTGGCGCTCGCCCGTCTGGGAACACCCGCGCGCTTCCTGGCGCGGCTGTCCGACGATGTTTTCGGGCGTCTGTTCCGCGGGCACCTGGAAGCCTCGGGTGTCGACCTCACGGCCGCGATACACGCACCCGAGCCCAGCACGCTGGCCGTCGCCGAGCTCGACGCCCAGGGCCGGGCCGCGTACTCCTTTCACGCCCAGGGCACCGCGGACTGGCAGTGGACAGCGGACGAACTCGCCGCCGCGGACCTGGCCTCCACGACCTGCCTGCACGCGGGCTCCCTGGCCCTGGTGCGCGAGCCCGGCGGCAGGGTGGTGGAGGACTTCCTCGCCCGCGCCTCCGCCTCCGCCACGATCTCCATCGACCCGAACGTCCGGCCGCTGCTCGTGGCGCCCGAGGTCTACCGCGAACGCCTGCCGCGCTGGTGCGCGACCGCGGACATCCTCCGCCTGAGCGAGGACGACCTGGAACTCCTGCTGCCCGAGTACACGGTCGAGCGCGCCTGCGACACCTGGCACACGGCAGGTGTGCCGCTCGTCGTGATCACGCGAGGGGAGCGCGGCGCGGTCGCCTCGCTGAACGGCGAGCGGGCCACCGTGCCGGCGCCTTCGACCGATGTGGTCGACACCGTCGGCGCGGGCGACTCCTTCACGGCAGGCCTCCTGCATCATCTCGGCGCCAAGGGGCTCCTCGGCGGACGACTGACGGATCTGCGGGTCGACGACGTCTTCGACGCCTGCCTTTTCGCCGCTCGGGTCGCGGCGCTGACCTGCGGCGTCGTCGGGCCGAACCCGCCGTGGGCCGGCCAGTTGCAGCTGCCGTCAGCCGCGGCCGGGCACCTCGCCGACTGAACCGGCGGCCTGAACCAACTCGGACCAGGCCATTGACGTGAGGTCCGGAGCCCACACATCATCACTCCGCACCGGGTGTCATCGTTGTCGTGTGTCATCGATGACACCCGTTTTCCGGGCTGCCCCATCGCCCGGCACCGCGAATCCCTCAGCGTCGTCCCACCGCAGCGGACGCGGACACGACGACGCCCACAGTGCAGGAGAAACCATGAGCCGAGCCCCCGCACTCCGCCGTGTCCCGCTGCGCCTCGCCGCCGCCACGGCAGCGACATGCGCACTCGCCGTCGCCTCCGTCGCCCCGCAGGCCGCGGCGGAGGGCAGCCGACCGTACACGGAGACGTACCGCCCGCAGTTCCACTTCAGTCCTGCGAAGAACTGGCTGAACGATCCCAACGGACTGGTCTGGTATCAGGGTGAGTACCACCTCTTCTACCAGTACAACCCGAGCGGCAGCACTTGGGGCAACATGTCCTGGGGCCACGCCGTCAGCAAGGACCTGGTGCGCTGGCAGGAACTCCCCCTCGCCATACCCCACGACGACCGGGAGATGGTCTTCTCCGGCAGCGCCGTCGTCGACCACGGCAACACCACGGGGTTCGGAACCCGTACGAACCCGGCGATGGTCGCCGTCTACACCAGCCACTACAAGGACAGCGGCAAACAGGCCCAGTCCCTGGCATACAGCATCGACCGCGGCCGAACCTGGACCAAGTACGCCGGTAACCCCGTGCTCGATATCGGGTCGAAGGAGTTCCGCGACCCCAAGGTCCAGTGGTACGCGCCCACCAGGAGCTGGCTGATGACGGTGTCGCTGTCCACCGAGCACAAGGTCCGGTTCTACTCCTCCAAGGACCTCAAGACCTGGACGCACCTGAGCGACTTCGGCCCGCAGAACGCGGTGGGCGGCGTCTGGGAGTGCCCGGACCTCTTCCCGTTGCCCGTCGACGGCGACCCCACGCGCACCAAATGGGCACTCGTCGTCAACATCAACCCCGGTGGTATCGCCGGCGGTTCGGCCGCCCAGTACTTCGTGGGAGACTTCGACGGCACGAAGTTCACGCCCGACGACGAGGGCTCCTACACACCTCCGCCCGGAGTGGTGGTACAGGACTTCGAGGGGGCCGACTACGGCACCTGGCGGACGACCGGCACCGCCTTCGGCGACGGACCGGTCCCGGCGCCGGCGCCCGGCTCCTCGGGCACGGTCGGCTTCGAGGGCAGGGGGCTCGTCGACAGCTTCCACGGTGGCGACGCCGAGACCGGCACCCTCACCTCCGCGCCCTTCACCGTCGACAGCCCGTACCTCAACTTCAAGGTGGGCGGTGGCCGTCACCCATACGTCCCCGGCTCCGTGATGGGCGACTCACCCGCACCCGCGGGCGAGACCCTCGCCGACTTCGAGCAGGACACCTACGGTTCATGGACCACCACCGGCACCGCCTTCGGCAACGGCCCCGCACACGGCACCCTCCCAGGCCAGAATCCGGTGTCCGGACACACGGGCACCGGCCTGGTGAACACGTTCCTGGGGGGCGACGCGAGCACGGGCACCCTCGTCTCGCCGGAGTTCACCATCACCGCCAAGCACCTCAACCTCCTCGTCGGCGGAGGCAACCACCCCTCCGGGTCCGACGCGCCCACCGCCGTCCGGCTCGTCGTCGACGGCAAGACGGTACGCAGTGCCACCGGCACCGACTCGGAATCCCTCAACTGGGTCTCCTGGGACCTGGGCGACCTCGTCGGCCGAACCGCGCGCATCGAGGTCGTCGACGAGAACACCGGCAGTTGGGGACACATCCTGCTCGACCAGGCCATGCTGTCCGACACCCCCGCACGCCCTCGCTCCACGGAGACCACGGTCAATCTCCTCATCGACGGCCAGGTCGTCCAGAGCACGACCGGAGCCGACAGCGGAGCCCTGGACTGGGCCTCCTTCGACCTCCGTGCCCACCAGGGCAAGCAGGCTGCCGTCCAGATCGTCGACATGAACACGGCGGGCTGGGGCCACATCATGGCCGACCACTTCGTCACCGCCGATCAGCCGGCCCGCTCCAACCTCCAGCGAGCCGACTGGGTCGACTACGGCAAGGACTACTACGCTGCCGTCTCCTGGGAGGACAGCCCGGACGGCAAGCGCCGCATGATCGGCTGGATGAACAACTGGCAGTACGGAAACAGCACTCCGACCTCCCCCTGGCGCGGAGCACAGAGCATCCCGCGAGAGATGGCCCTGCGCACAGTGAACGGCCGGATCCGGCTGACGCAGCAGCCCGTGTCCACTGTGGCGTCGCTCCACGGACCCCTGACCAGCGTGCGCGGCACCAGAATTGCGGAAGGCTCCATATCGCTGGCAGCGGGCCGGGCCGACGGCAAGGCACTCGACATCCGGGCCACGTTCACCCTCGCCGACGCCAAGCGCTTCGGATTCAAGGTGCGCACGGGCCCAGGCCAGGAAACCGTCATCGGTTACGACAGGAAGACCCAGGAGCTATACGTCGACCGGACACGTTCGGGCGCGGTGGACTTCCACAGCGATTTCCCCGGCATCCAGCGCGCACCGCTGACACCCAGGAACGGCAAGATCGAGCTCCGGATCCTGGTCGACTGGTCCTCCGTCGAGGTATTCGGTGGCCAAGGCGAGGCCGTGATCACCGACCAGATCTTCCCCAGCCCGGACAGCGACGGCATCCAGCTCTTCGCCGAAGGCGGCACTGCCCGCCTGGACAGTGCCAACATCTGGCAGATGCAGCCCTACCGCAGCTGACCACCTACCCAGCCCGTTGACAGCGTGGAGGCGGACACTGGTCTCGGCGTCGGCAGCGCGTGTCTCGTGAACCCGCATGCCACCGCCCGCCCGCCGCCGCCTCACTGTGTCGTCGGCCTCCTTCCCTCCGCCCTTCCGGGCCGGTGCCGAGGGTGTGCCGGTGTCGTCGGCCCGGTCTCACCGCTCCGCGGCCCGGCCCGTCACAGCGCCTGGTCGTTCTGTCTGTGCCGGGGCGTAACGCCTGTGTCCGGGGACACAGTTCGCTCTTGCCGCGAGGCCGCGGCGGAGGGGCCGGTCGTGTGGGTCGTGCTTCCGGAGGTCTGGTCACCGCCCGCCCGCGGCCTCGTCACCGCCGCGTCGTCGACCACCTTCTTCGCCCGTCCCTCCAGGGCGGGGCCGGGGCAGTCGCAGGACCGGGGTCGGGGTTTCGGGCAGAGGCGTCGACCGACCGAACTGCTCCGTCTCGCCGCGACCCCGTGCCGCCGCACCCCGCCGCCGCCCTGGGGTCTGTCGCGCCGGAGGCCCGGCAGTGCCTCGCCGGGCTCTGCCGCCGTGCTGTGTCGTGGTTGACGGCCTGGCCGCGGCCCTGCCCCGCGCTGCTGCATGACCAGGCTCGCAACGACCCCGAAGGTCACGACCGTCACCGCCGCGCCTTCGCCCGGCTCAGCCGGGCGCTGCGCGCCGAGAACATCCAGTGGGAGGAACCGGACACCTTTCCCGGCGTGGACGCCTCCGGGCGCGCTGTCGGCGCTGCGGCGTGCTGCTGAGGTCTTTCGGACGTCACCCCGTGCCGTGTCGCGACGGCTGCCCCTGGCCGCGGATCACTTGCTGGAGCCGGAGTGCGGCAGCAGTGCCATCTCCCGTGCGTTCTTGATAGCTGCGGCGACCTGTCGCTGCTGCTGGGAGCTGATACGGGTGACCCTGCGGCTGCGGATCTTGCCCCGGTCGGAGATGAACTTCCGCAGCAGGTCGGTGTCTTTGTAGTCGATGTAGGTGATCTTCGCCGCGTCGAGCGGGTTCGGTCGGTTCTTGGCGGGCTTGCGGGGTTCCTGGCGTCGCACCATGGGTCTTCCTTACGGGGGCGGGTGTTCGGGTGTGTGAGGTGGTCAGCGGGCGGGGTCGAGAAGCGCGTCGAATGCGGCCGGCAGGTTCTTCCATGCCGCGCGGCCTGCTTCGTACTCGTCGTCGGTCAGCAGGCAGGAATCGAGCAGAGCGGTCAGTCCGTCCCGGTCGAGTCCGGGAGAGGTGAAGACCAGGTGCTGGCAGCAGTCGCCGTGCTCGGGGTGCCAGTCCAGTGCGGCGGCCGCTCGCCGGACCGGCGGAACCATGTCCCAGGCGGCGTCCGGCAGGGAGGCGAGCCAGGGGCCGTTGTTCTCGACGCAGAGCGCTCCACCCGCCGCGTCCCAGGACAGGAGGGTGTCGGGGCGGTCGGCGAGCCAGAACCGGCCTCGGCTGCGCGCGGCCGCGCAGCTCAGGTCCTCCAGTGCGTCGTACAGGCGTTCGGGATGGAACGGGCGATGCTTGCGCCACACGAGAGTGCTGACGCCGGCCTCCTCGGCCTCTTGGGGCAGCAGGGCGCAGGCCGGATGCTGGCCGGCACCGGCCGCTTCCACGTCGAATCCCGCGAGAGCCAGCTTCACCAACTCCTTGGAACCGGCCGCTGCCTGCGGTGCCGTCGGGTGCAGCTGACTGACCAGTGCCCGGTCTTCCTGGTCCGCCCGATCGTTGTCCACGAGGGCGACAGCCGACGCGTACTCCAATTGCCGGGCCCAGGTGTCTCCGACGGTCCGCTGATCGGTGGCGGCTGCTGCCAGACCCGCCTCGGCGAGATCGTCACCGTTGGCGAGGTAGGGCAGCACGAGGGCGGGATCCACGGCGGTGATCACGCCGGTCACCTCCACCAGGCCCTCACCGTGTGCGGCGATGATCTCGGACATGGCCTTGGGCTCGACGGAGTCCCAGAGCTCGACGACGGCCATCCTGGTCACTCCGTCGGCCGCCAGGCGCCCCAGCTCCGGCATCAGGTCCGCGCGCAGGGCGCAGCAGGCGCAGTCGTTCACCAGGGGGGCCTCGCCGCTGGAGAGGATCCCGGAGGTGTCACGTACGGTTCGGTGCACCGTGCCCTTCTCTGCTGTCGCCAGGTCGTGGTGCAGCGCGACGCTGTGAGGCACCTCCCTCAACAGCCCCTCCACGACTACGTGGCGGGCGTCCGAGTGCAGCCCGTTGACGATGACGACCGGGAGCGTGTGCTTGTCCTTCATCACCGGCCCTCACGGCGGCCGTAGCGGCGCTCGAAGCGTTCGACGCGTCCCGCAGTGTCCAGGACGCGGGCGGTCCCCGTGCAGAAGGGATGGCTCGCGGAGGAGATCTCCACGTCGACGACCGGATAGGTGTTGCCGTCCTCCCACTCGACGGTCCGATTGCCGGTCAAGGTGGAGCGGGTCAGGAAGGCGAAGTTGGCGGCCTTGTCGCGGAAGACGACGGGGCGGTAGGCGGGGTGGAGTCCGGGCTTCATAGCGGTGTCCTCGGGGTCGGGGAGTGCCGAGCGGGGAGCTGTGGGTGTCAACGCTCTTCGCGGAAGTCGACGTGGCGGCGGACGAACGGATCGAACTTCCGCAGCACCAGCCGGTCGGGGTTGTTCCTTCGGTTCTTGCGGGTGACGTAGGTGTAACCCGTTCCCGCGGTGGAGCGGAGCTTGATGATCGGGCGTAGTTCGTTGCGAGCCATGCGACTATCATATGGCAATGGTTTCCATTTTCAATACGAGATCGGCTCAATGAGAGGCAGGTAACTTCGTGTCCGCCCACTGCCAACTGACTGGCGCACAGCCGGGCTTCGGCAACAACATCTCCCACTCCCACCGGCGCACGTCGCGCCGGTACGACCCGAACATCCAGCGCAAGCGCTACTGGCTGCCCAGTGAAGGACGGCATGTGCGCCTGGTGCTGAGTGCCAAGGCGATCAGGACGATCGACATCATCGGCATCGAGGCGGCGGTCGCTCGCGTCCGTGCGCGGGGAGAGAAGGTCTGATGGCCAAGAAGAGCAAGATCGCGCAGAACGAGAAGCGCAAGGCGACCGTCGAGCGGTACGCCGCACGGCGTGCGGAGCTGAAGAAGATCATCCGTCGGCCCGGCGCCACGGAGGCCGAGCGGGCCGCAGCGGTCGAGGAACTGCGCTGCCAGCCGCGCAACGCCAGCGCGACCCGGGTGCGCAACCGGGACAGCGTGGATGGCCGTCCCCGCGGTCACCTGCGGAAGTTCGGGCTGTCCCGGGTCAGGATGCGCGAACAGGCGCATGCCGGATTCCTTCCCGGAGTGACCAAGTCTTCCTGGTGACACCTCGGTATCGATGACGGGTGGTGGTGCGACCGGCGAGCCGTGACACCACCCGTCGCCCTTTGCTGACCCGATGGCCGCTCCGGCCGATAGGGCGCTGTCGCGGTGCGAGGACCTCGCAGGGCAACAGGAGGAGCGCGCTCCGGCCCGGCAGGAACGCGCCCCTCATGTCTTGGGGGAGGGGCGGTGCTGCTTGACGGCACTCAGCCCGTTGGGGGTCTTTGGCGGCTCCGTCGAGGCCGGCTGCTTGCCCGACTCGACGTCGATGGCCAGCAGCTTCCCGCTCGACGGGTCGCAGACGCACGTCGTGTGGCCGCGCACGAACAGCGCCGGGCGGGACTGCTGCCAGTCCAGCGGCTCTTGCCGCGGATCGAGGACGGAGATCTTCTTGGTCACCTTGCCCGTGGTGGGGGTGATGGCATGGATACTGCCGTCGGTGCGCAGGACGAGTGCCTCACCGCGCGGACTGCGCGCCGGCGAACGGAAGGAGAAGGCAGCGCGTCGGCAAGGTGCGGCGGTGCATGATGTCCGGCTGTGGTCGCGGATCTACCCGGCGACGGGCCGTGAGAGGTACGTGCCGGTGGTGTTCGTGTTCACCGGGAAGACCGCCGAGCAGCCCGAGAGCCGGATGCAGCGTCTGGAGCAGGCCGCCCGCGCCTACTTCGCGGACACCCCGCCCCGGGGAGAGAGATACACGGCGGTCGACTACCACCAGGCGGTGCCCGTGGTCGTCACCGAGCTGGAGCGGATCACCGCCGATCCGCCGGGGCCGCGGGCGCGGTGTGGCGCAGGCTCGGGCGCTATGAGCGGCAGACGCTGTCCGAGGCACTGGACAACCCCGACGGGGGACCGGCTGTACGGGATGCAGTTCCAAGGCCCGCCGACGCCAGGCGGAGCGCGAGGCCGCTCACCGGGAGGCGCAGCGGCCGGTGTGCACGCGGTGCGGCGCCAAGTTCACCGACGAACGCTGGCAGGAGACCACGCGATCCTCGTGGCCCGGCGAGCGGGACCGGTTGTGCGGGCCGTACGCGAAGGAGGCCGCCGACCGCGCGGAGACGGAGCGCGTCGTGCGCCGCCGGGCGGAGGAAGGCGAGCGCGCGGCCGCGGAAGCGCCGGCGGTGAAGCCCCGCAGCCGGTTCGGCATCGGGCGCCGCCGGTAGCGGACGGGTTCGGAGGCCGGGATGGGTGTCGGTGGTGGCTGGGAGGCCGGGCGATGCCGATGACGAGCAGCTGCTGCGCGGCCGGGTGTACAACCACGACCACGACGGCCCCCATCCCGGCCCGCTGCCGCACCAGACGTACGCCGCCCTGGTCGGCGGGCCGCTGGACGGGCTACTGCTCGACATCACCGGCTAGCGACCGGAAGAGATGGACGACGGTGCCGCCCTGTCCGCCGAACTGGGGCGGGGGACAGGGGCCGGGCGCTGTACGACCCGCTCCCCGGCGGCCCGCGCCCACTGGATGGCCGACCGGCAGGGCAGGATGCACAACCTCACCGCCTTTGACGCCCACAATTACGGACCGCGGAAACGGCGCGCGGCCGCTGCCGAGTACTCCTTCCCGAACCTCTCGGATGAAAGAGCCCGATCGGCCGAGCCCGGCCGGGCCGCCCTTCGGGCCCGGTGAAGTGGTGCGACCATTCAGGTTGTATGGCTGGCCTCGCGGCTTCTGCATCGCACAAGTACCTGGAACGTATGCATACGTTGCCAGCATGAGACTTGCACAGAGACACATCGTGAGCGTGGCGCTCACAGCCTCCGCCGCAGTGTTGTTCGCTACTGTGGCCCCGGTGTCCGCTGCCGGCATGCCAGGAGCAGAGCAAACAGGTTCGCAGACCTTCGCCTTCACCGGGGCTCCCCAGCAGTTCACCGTCCCCGCGGGAGTCTGCTCGCTGTCCGTCGCGGCGTACGGCGCAGCCGGAGGAACCGGTCAGTACGGGGTGCCGGGCGGCAGCGGAGCAGAGGTGTCCGCATCGCTGGATGTCATGGCCGGTCAGGTTCTCACCGTCGATGTCGGGGGCGCGGGCCATGACGGGGATGACCCCGACGCGGCCGCCGAAGGCGGATATGGCGGCGGCGGAACCGGCGGCGCCTATCGGGTCGGGGGTCAGATCCGTGGTATCACCGCAGGCGGCGGGGGTGGGCGGACCGTCATCAGCGCAGGGCCGACCCCGCTGATCGTGGCGGGTGGAGGCGGCGGCGGAGGCGCGTCCTTCTTCTCCTCGGACATCGGTGGCGGGGACGGCGGACAAACCGGTGAGCCTGGCATCGGGCTGGCCGGGGACGACGAGGGCAAGCCGGGACGCCCGGGCGGGGAAGGAGGCCAGGGCGGAATCAACACCCCGACCACAGACCCGAACGGTGAGAACGGTTCTCCGGCAACCGGGCCGGTCGGTGGTCGCGGCGGCGACAGTATCCGCGACCCGCACGGCGGCGCAGGCGGTGGAGGCGGTGGAGGCGCCACCGGCGGAGGCGGGGGCGCCGCGTCTCCCACCGACCACAACAGTGGGGCCGGCGGAGGCGGAGGATCCAGCACAGGCCCCGCGGGAGCCGTCTTCCTCACCGGCGCCCGCCAGGGCGACGGCCTGGCTACCTTCGAGTGGAAGCCCTGTGCCACCGGCCGGCTGACTGTCGAGAAGACCGACAGGACGAACGGGAAGCCACTGCCGGGTGCCGTTTTCCAGGTATGGCAGGAGACCAACAACATCGACGGACTCCAGACCACTGGCACCAACCCCGACACCAAGGTCGGCAGTGCCTGCGCCACCGACGAGCAGGGCCTGTGCACTTTCGACGCCCTGGAGCTGGGCACCTACTACCTGGAAGAGACCGCCGTCCCCGAGGGCTACCGACTGCCCGAAAACCGCGTCAGCGGCCCGTTCGAACTGACCGGACAGAACCCCGACCTCACCACCACCATCAGCAACACCCGTGGTGAGCCCTGCAAGAAATGCAAGTGACCCGAGTCGGCTCGCCCGCGGCGGCGGGGCCGGGGCCTTGCGGTGAGCGCGTCATGATCGGCCCGTGGCTGTGCAAGACCCGCAGCAAACAGAAAGAAGATCAACTACCAGAAGGACAAGGCAAGTTGATGGAAGAGATCCTCTGAGAGGGCCGGCCCGGAACCGCCCCGACGTTCCCGAAGATGGGTGTGGGGCGCGGGGTTGTCCGTAAGCCGGGGGTTGCTTTCTTCAGGTGTCTCGTTGATGTCTTCGGTGGCACGCGCAGGATTCAGGTGCTGCCTTGACCGAGGATCATCGACGTGATGGCGGTGGAGCGTGAGGGAGAAGCCTCTTCTTCGGCTGGTGGAGGGCGGGCTTTCCGGCCTGGCCTCCGACGCCTGGCCGGTGGAGTAGACGCGCACCATGATCCCGACCTCATGTGCGGACGGGTCGGTGGCCCTCCCCGGGCTGGCGTACGCGCTCCAGCCGCCCAGGGGTGCCTCCGTACCGCTCCGGACCAGCTGGTCGCAACCGAAGTTCACCGTCGGGCTGAGATTGGCGGACGGCGGCACCAGCTTCGGGCCGCTGTCGTGCTCCTCGAACACGGTGGAAACCTTCCACTCCTCGGGCAGGGTGCGGTTGGCCGGCAGATAGGTCTTCAGGGCCGAACCCGGCACCACATGCGGGTCGGCGCCGCGGTTGCCGACGGCGACGGGCTGTCGGCGGTCGGCGCGGCGGCCTTCGGCCGCTCCTCCGCCTGCGAGCTGCAGCCGACACAGAGAACGGCCGCGCAGACGACCCCGACGAACGCGGAGAATCGAGTGGTGCTCATCGATGCCTCGTTTTCATGCTGCAGTGAAAACACCCTGAGTGACATGTCCACCGCTTGGGCCACGCATGAATCCGTCAACTCTTCATGTGGGTCCCGCAATTGATCTCATCCGCGCTCCTCATCAGTTGTGGGCATGGCTCCCCTCCCCGGTCGGGGCGAGGCCATGGAGGCGGATGCTGTCGCGGACTGCGCGGTGGACGCCGTCGCCCTTCGGGCGGCAGTCGCGGAGGATCTTCCAGGTCTTCATGCGGGCCGAGACCTGCTCGACTCCGGCTCGGACCGTGCGGTGGGAGGTGTCGTGGGTTTCCTCGGCTTCGCAGCTCGGATGCGGCCGACCGGTGGACGTGGCTGGTGATCGCGGCCTGTGCCCGGCCCCGGCCGGCCCGCCCGCTGGCCGTCGACCTCCGGCGGCCCTGGGAGAAGCCGACCCCGCCGAACAAACTCACGCCCGCCCGAGTCCGCAGGGGGTTCAGAAACCTGCACGCGAAGACCGGCTCTCCAGCCGGTGCACCGAAACCGTCCCGCCCCAGGCCGGCCGCTCGACTCGAAGAACCACCGCACGGCAGGGCGGTCTTCAGCCGGAGTTTTCGCCGATGGCGGATACGCCGCCGCTCGGGATCGGTATCGGTGTCCTGTCCCTCTTGTTCTTCGAGGTTGCCCCTTTTGGCTCGGCCTTCTCCGCCTCGGCGACAGCCCTTCTCAAGGGCAGTGAGGACGTCCTCGCCCAGGTGCATCCCAGCTGCGTCGTGGTGAGCGCACGTGGTGGTGGAGTCGATGTTGACCAGGGACAGGGCCACACCCGTTTCGCCGCTTCCGCGATCAGCCCTTCAGCAGGGCCTCGAAGACGCCCGCGTCACACCACCGCCAGAAGCGGTTGTGGACGGTCGACCAGGCGCCGAACTCTTGCGGCAGCTCCCGCCACAGTCCGCCGGCCTTGAGCGCCAGATCACACCCTCGAACTGTTGCCGTAACCGCTCGGGATACGCCGTACTCGCCGATCGGCAGGTACGGCCCGACGAACTCCCATTCCTCGTCAGTCAGTTGCGCTCGCGTCACGCAAGAAGGTCTACCGTCCCAGGTCCCGCACCGAGGGCGAATCCCACAGATTGACCGGGACTCGGTAGGCACCCCACTCGGTCGGCTCCTGCGTCACCGAGAATTGATCAAGGGTCCGTACCTCGCAGTGCCTGATCCGTCCGGTCTTCGGCGCTGGTTGCCCTCGTGGGTGCCGGTGGAGCTTGCCTACTGTGTCCGTGTGAGTGACGTAATGAGCGGGTGTACGGAACGGGTGGTCGTGCTGGTGCTGCCCGAGGTGAACCTGTTGGATCTCGGTGGCCCGGTCCAGGTCTTCCATGCGGCAGCCCACTTGGGCGGCTGCTACCGGCTGGAGTACGTCGCCGAGACCAGTGGGGTGCGCTCGGCGCAGGGGCTGGAGCTCGCCGGGCTCCAGGCGCTTGCGGCGACGCAGGCGGGACCGGGTGACCTGGTGCTTGTCCCGGGGCCACGACTGACTGGATCCGACCGGCTGGTGTCGAGCGCCGCAGTGCGATGGCTGCGGGATGCCTATGACGCGGGGGCGCGGGTGGCGTCGGTGTGCAGCGGCGCCGCGGCCCTGGGAGAGGCGGGACTGCTGGATGGCCGGTCGTGCACGACGCACTGGTCGCTGACCGGAGCGATGCGCGAGCGGTATCCGGCAGCCCGGGTCCGCGAGGCGGCCCTGTACGTCCACGACGGGCGCATCAGTACCAGCGCGGGCATCTCCTCCGGGATCGACCTTGCGCTGTCCCTCGTCGAACGCGACCACGGCCCGGAACTGGCCGCCGCCGTCGCCCGTGAACTGGTGCTCTATCTACGGCGGGACGGCGATGCTGCCCAGATCAGCCCTTTCCTGCGCTACCGCGACCATGTGCAGCCCGCCGTGCACCGGGTGCAGGACCACCTGGCTCAGAATCTGGATGCCCCGCACTCCCTCGACGAGCTCGCAGCCGTTGCCCATCTGTCGCCGCGTGGTCTTACGCGGGCCTTCACCACGGCCACCGGGATCACTCCGCTGGCCTACCAGCGCCGGCTGCGCCTGGAACGTGCCCGCGCCCTGCTGACGGACACCGACCTGACCGTGGAGACGGTCGCTGCCCGTTGCGGCTTCCGTGACGCACGGCAGCTGCGCCGTCTGGTCACCGAGAGCTTCGGCATTCCGCCGTCCCGGCTCCGCACGCAGATGCGCCCCGCCGGCTGAAACGCCCGCCGGGAACGGCTCCTGACGCCTTCCCCCGGCCAATTCCTTTCTTGCTTCTCCCCATGAGGGCGGTTGCGTGTGTCGCACTGCCATCGATTGACCGTTTTATGGAGGTATGTCATGCCAAGGTTGAACAGGAGCCGCCGGGCGGTCCGCCGCGCGGGCCGGGTGCTCATGGGCACGGCGCTGTCGGTGGCGTCGTTCGCCGGGATCGCCTTCGCGGGGGTGAGCACGTCGATGGCGGAAAGTTTCGTGCCCGCACCTGCCGCGTCGGACGCGGGTGCGTGGCCGACCGCGCGGGCCGTTCCGAGCGGCCGGATCACGGTGGCGGTGGTCGTCAGCAACGAGGGGTCCGTGGCCACCGACGTGATGGCGCCGTACCAGGTGTTCGCCGAGTCGGAGAAGTTGTTCGTCTACACCGTGGCAGCCGAACGCCGCGTCTCCCCGCTCTCCGGCGGCGCCCAGCTCCTGCCCGATCACACGTTGGCCGAGGTGGACAGGAGAGTGGTCCCCGAGCCCGATGTGGTCGTCGTGCCCGCGGTGACCGACCCGGCCGACGCCAAGGAGGCGCGGCTGCGTGACTGGATCGTGGAGCGGCACCGCAAGGGTGCCCGTGTTCTGGGAGTATGCGCGGGCTCGGAGCTGTTGGCGGCCTCCGGCCTGCTGGACGGCCGGAACGCGACCTCCTTCTGGTCCAACATCAGTTCCCTGAAGCGCCAATACCCCCAGGTGCACTGGAAGCGCGGCCAGAGATATGTGGAGGACGACCGGGTCACCACCACCGCCGGCGTCACCTCCGGCACGGTCGGAGCCCTGCGGGTCGTGGAGGAACTCGCAGGCAAGGACGAAGCCACCCGAATCGGGAAGGGCCTGTCGTATCCGGGCTGGACTCCGGACGGACCAACCACGATCCCGGTAAACCACCTCACCCCCGGCGACCTGCCGTACGCGCTGAACGCCGCGTTCCCCTGGCTGCGCTCCACGGTGGGGATCGGCCTGGTCGACGGCGTCGATGAGATCGCCGCCGCAGCCGCCTTCGAAGCATACGGCGGGGTGTCCTTCAGCGCACGTACGGTGGTCCTCGGCAGCCGTGGCACAGTCACCACTCGTCACGGCCTCGTCCTGGTCGCCCGGCCGACAGGTTCCAGCTCCCACGGAGTGGACCGCTTCGTGGTGCCGGGCGTCGCGGACGTGTCGGCCGTCGACACGTCCCTGCGCACCTGGGCGCTCCGCAACAATCTGGCTGTCGAACTGCCCGGCGGGGGACGGCATGACGGTGAGTTCGGCTTCGATCCTGTCCTGCGCGACCTCGCCCGCCACAGCGACCGCTCCACGGCCCGGGTCACGGCGAAGTTCTCGGAGTACCCCTCTTCCCACCTGACGCTCACCGGGGCGGCCTGGCCCTGGCGGTCGACCCTGCTGGCCGTCGCGGCGGCCGCGGTCAGCGTTGGTGCAGGGTTCCTTCCGACGGCCATCCGCCGGGCTGGGCGGCACCTGCGGGCAGCATGACAGCGCGTCGCACCTTCACGGGGTGCCCTCCCGGCCCACAGCCCCTTACCGGCCCCAACTCGGCACCGTTGATCACACCTCCGGACAGGCCGTAGTAGACGCCCATCTCGTGCAGGTCGGCGGGCAGCAGCCCGGTAGCGGTGATCGCGGCGAGTCGGTCGGCGGTGCGTTCGCGGTGCTCGTGCTGCGGGCGGGCGAGCGCACTGATCAGCTCCACCAGGGCATCGGCGGCCGTCTCCAGGGCGTGGGCGGGTGGCGGGGGTGAGCGGTTCCCAATAGCGAGTCGCTGCCGTAGGTCCAGGCGGGATCGGCGAGCCGGCCGGGGTCGAGGCGGAAGTCGCGGGCGACGGCCAGGCCCTGGCGCAGCCACCCGGTCAGCAGCACGCGGTCCCGGCCGGTCCCGTTGTTCCACTGCTCGCCCGGAGCGGCGAAGGCACGGTGGGCGGCCTGTTGCCAGTCACGTGGTGACCACCGGTCGTCGGCGGTGCGGATCAGCCCATGCAGGTAGAAGGGCCACAGGCCAAACGGGTTCTCCCGGACGAAGAGCCGCTCTGCCAGCCGCATCGCGGGTGCCTCGTGGGTCATGCCCGCAGCCCGGGCCGCCAGGTTCAGGGCGAAGGAATCGAGCGGGGAGACGGGGCGCGGGACATGCCGCTCGTCCGGGGTGAGGTCCGTCAGGGTACGGGCGATCAGGGCGGGGAAGTCATGGTCGAAGTCGGCCGGCTGCGGGGTGCGGCCGGTCCGGCGGATCTCCGGGAACCGCATCACGGACAGATCGAGGTACAGGGGCAGGCCGTGGGAGCGTTCGGCGATCACGGTGCGCGGGGGTTCGTCGATCAGGGGCCGGCTGTTGAGGGCCGGGTGGCCCTCGCAGTGCTCGGAGCTGAAGTCGCCGATCAGGATCTGCCGCCCCCCGCTCCGTTCCGGCGGCCGCGGGGCGTGGCAGGGGGATGCCGTGGGCAGCCAGGCCGGGCCATGCCGAAGGGCCGGTCCAGCCGAGCTGCCCCTGCAGCCCCTCCTCGGCCTGCTGCAGCCGAGAGCGTCCGGTAATGACGAAGAACATGTCGGCATGAGCCACACCAGCCGCTGCAGGAGCCGTTCAGATCACGGTGGGTGCGGTCACCGGTGTCCTCGAAGGTGTCCAGCAGTACCCCCAGCACGTGAAGGCTCGGGCGAGTGCCGCGTTCTCACCTGGGCCTGCACGCTTCAGCGGGCGCCTGCGCTGATCGAAATTGGATCGTCTGCGGCTCATGGCCGGCCGTAGGGTGCGGCGATGGACTGGAACACCTGGCACGACAAGTACGACGTAGCCGACTCCTGGATGGCACGGAGGCTGCGGACCGTTCAATCGCAGACCCGAGCTGCCCTGGACGATTCCCCGGCCGGGCCGCTGAAGGTGATCAGCATGTGCGCCGGCGACGGTCGCGACCTCCTGCACGTCCTCTCCGATCACCCGCGCCGCCACGAGGTGCGGGCGAGGCTTGTCGAGTTGGACGCCCGCAACACCGCCGCGGCTTCGGCGACGGCCCGCCGGGCAGACCTGGACCAGGTCGAGGTGGTGACCGGCGATGCCTCCCTCATCGATCAGTACCGGGGCATGGCCCCCGCGGACCTCGTACTGGTCTGCGGTGTCTTCGGAAACATCACCGACAGCGACATCGAGCACACCATCGGCGCCTGCAACCAACTGTGCAAGACCGGCGGCACCGTCATCTGGACCCGCAACCGCGCCGCCCCCGACCGGGTGCCCATGATCTGCGATTGGTTCGGCGGACAGGGTTTCGAACTGCAGTGGCTGTCGGAACCGGGCGCCGGCTATGGGGTCGGTGTGCACCGGTTCACCGGCACGCCTCAACCCCTGCCCACCGGCACCCGGCTGTTCGAGTTCGTGGGTTACGACGTACTCCGTCAGCGCGAGACCGCACCCTCCGTCTGACCTCGGCCGTGGCACCCACACGTTTCCCCCTCTGGAGGCACTCCTGGTGCTGGGGGTGGACGATTTCGCGCTCTACGGCGGCGCCTACGGAACTCTCCTGGTCGACGCCACCACCCGGCTCCCGCTCACGCTCTGGGAGGACGCGACACGGAACAACTCAGCCACTGGCTCCGCGCTCCTCCAGTCGTCGAGGTCGCCTGCCGCCGGGGCTCAGCTCCCAGATGGCTCCCAGGTTTGGCAGGTACGCCCGGACCTGATCACGACCGTAGTGGTGTGTGGCCATCCGCCCTGGCGTGAGGACCGGTAGTCGACGAGGTCGGGTCCGGTCATGGTGGCGGTCACCATTGCGTGGGTCGGTTTGATGACACGAGCGTGGATGTACGGTCGCTCGGTCTTGTCGGCGCACCTGTCAGGCCGCGGAAGACCGCCATCATGCCGCCATGACGCCGTCCCCGGTGTCGCCTCTGGAAGCGTGGCACGAAGAGGCCGGCGCCGGGGCTCGGGGCTTCGACCGGGATGAGGGGCTTTTCCACCTCCACGAGGCCGGCAAGGTCCACGACCGCGCGAATACGGTCGGCCGGGTGAAGGGGAAAGCTGGGCATGGCAATGGTCCTCACTCGGGCAGGGTGTCCAGGGTTCCCCGGGCCACCATGCTCACGTCGCCGCCGACCCGGATGTTGTGGAGCGCGTCGGGGCGCCCCTGAGGCAGGACGGTGAGCAGGCTCGGACGGCCGGTGAAACGCCCCTGCCCCAGGGTGAGCTCCTCCTCGACAGGCACAACGCGGTGCAGGGCGAGGTACGCGCCGACGCAGCCTGCCGCACTGCCGGTCGCGACGTCCTCCAGAACGCCGTCGTTGTTCCAGTGACGACCTTCCAGCGCCTCGATGTCGAGCACGTACGCGAACTGCGCGCCGTACCGCCCGACGAGCTCCGCGAAGTCGCTGCGGACGATCCTCGCCTCGGCCAGACCCGCCACCACCGGCACGATGAGATAGGGCAGGCCGGTGGAGACGACACACAGGGGAAGATCGGCGAGTGCCCGGGTGGGCAGATTCAGCGCCGCGGCGATCTCCGCCCTGTCCTCCGCCGGTACAGTTGCCAGGAATTCCGGCGCTCCCTGGTCGAGTTCCGCGTGGTACCCGGTGGCGGTGCGCCAGGTCGTCACCTCGACGGTCCTGCCGACCAGGTGCAACGTCCGGCGCTGCGGGCCCCGACCGCCATCACGCTCGTGAAGGACGGCGGCCGCGCCCAGGACCGGGTGGCCGGCGAAGTCGAGTTCCTCGAAGAGGTCGAATACCCGGGCGGTGACGTCCTGACTCTCATCATTGCCACGCAGGAAGATCGTCTCGAAGTGCCGGAGTTCCTGGGTGATCCTGAGCATCTGTGCGGCGGAGAGGCCGGGGTCGTCGGGAAAGACCGCAAGGGAGTTGCCGGTGAACGCCTTGCCGGCAAACACATCGACATGGCGGTAGTGCAGGGGCGGGTGGACTTCAGGACTGATGCGGTAGTGGCTGGTCACGGATCGACGCTAGGGCAAGACCGCCCATCCGGTCATGGTCCAATCCCGGGAAAGTGGCCTCCGTGAATGGCACGGCACGGGACGTCCCGGCGTCACGGTTCCCCCAGCTGCTCGGCAACTGGCACGCCGGCGACGGACCGCTCGCGCGACGCTTGGCCGATGCCGTGGCGAAGGCCATCCGCGACGGTCGGTTCCTCTCGGGGCACGGCTTCCCGCCGAACGCCTGCTCGTCGGCGAGCTCGGTCTCGCGCGGGGCACCGTGACGACGGGCTACCAGACCCTGCGCGCCGAACAGCTGATCGTTGCCCGGACCGGCTCCGGCAGCGCCGTCCCCCTGCCGCCCCGGCTGCACGAGCGCCTCCCGCCCTGGCCAGCGACCGGGGCGAAGCGGGCAAGGACGGGGCACCGCTGGACCTCACCGTCGTGGAACCCGCGGCACCCTTCGGCGAACTGCTCCAGGCCGTGAGGGAAGCTACCGACATGCTGTCCGCCCCATTGTTGTACCCCCCTCCGAAGACGCCGGCCCGTTGGCGCTGCGCACAGCCATCGCCGACACCTACGAGGCTCAGGGGCTCGCGACCGACAGTGGGCACCTCCTGCCGACCAGCGGCGCCGATGCCGCGCTGAGCCTGCTCAGCGCGGCATACCTGCGGCCGAACAGCAGAGTCGTCCTGGGCTTTCCCACTTATCCGGGCGCGCTCGCCCTGTTCCGGGGCGCGCGTGCCCGGCTGGTCTCCCAGCCCCTCACCCCAGCGGCTGGGACGTCCCCGCCATGGATCGTGCCCTCGCGGCTGCCCGGCCGTCCCTGACGTACCTGATCGCAGATTTCCACAACCCGACGGGTCTGTTGATGGGCGAGGAGGAGCGTGCCGAACTGGGCCGGCGGCTGCACGCCCACGACACCTTGGTCCTCTTCGAGGAGACCGTACGGGACTTGCGACTCGGTACGCGATTGAGGTCGGGGCGTGCTGGCTTGGCTGATTGGCTGGTGGGTGATCAGCAGGCGGTCCGGCGGGCGAGCACGAGTTCGGTGCTTGTGTACCGCCGGGAGGCCCTGCGGGCGGTGCGGTCGGAGACCAGTCCGGCAATGGCGGCGTGTGTTTCGGCGTAGGACTCACGGCGGCAGAGGTACCGCTGGAGCGGCCGCCATTTCTTCTCCTCGCCGATGGTGTGCTCTACGCAGATCCGTGCCGAGGACTGTCGTCGGCGTGCTTCACGCCAGGCGTACCGCTCGCCCAGTGGTGCCTCGTTGTTCGGCTTGCGGGGCGGTGCTTGCACCTGCTCGGGGAAGTCATTGGCGAGGCCCCGGTAGCCCTCGTCGACCTTCGCCGTCACCTGTGGATGCAGCCGCAGCTGCTCGGCGATGCCCTCGGTGCGCATGGCGGTCTGGTCGTGCATCCGGCCGGGCCGGTCGGCTCCGGACCACAGCAAACGCCCCGAGCCATCGCCGATGGTCGTGGTCTTGGCGGTGTTCTGCTTCTTCTTGCCGGAGACGAACGCCTTGCGGCCGGGGCGTCCGGCCTTGGGGCGCCGGACCTGGGTCTCGGTGCCGTCGATCCGCAGCTCGACGGCTTCGGCTTCGGCATAGGCGAAGACATCGGCCAGGGTGCGCAGGCGAAGGCCGGGCTGGTCGGGGACGGCGAAGCCGCGGGCGGCGAGCAGCGGCCGGATCTCGTGGATGGCGCGGGTGACGGTGGGGCGGGTCACGCCGTACAGCTCGGCGAGCGCCGCGTGCGGCAGTTGCAGCCGCAGGTAGACCACGGTGACCAGGACCCGGTCGGTGAAGACCAGTTGGTGGTCCGGCCCTGCGCCGGCCGCCCGTCGACGGTCGCCGCCTCTGCGCTCGCGCAGTGCGGACTCGCACCGTGCCGTCCACGGATCGGCCAACTCCTCGATCAGACCGCCGAGATGTGCACGATCAAGGCCGCAGAAGGCAGGATGAGACAAGGCCGCACGGGCTCGGTAATGCGTCACAGCATCACCAACCCGTGCGGTCCGCCTCACGTCACGATTCGCTGGCGGCCTGAGCGGTGTAGGACTTCGCAACCAGTTCCTCCACCAGAGCGCTCTTCGCCGCCGAGTAGGCCGCCCTGCCGTCGCTGTCGGCAGGGAACTGCTGGGCCAGGGCCACCTTCAACGCGCTGTAGCGCTGGACTTCATCGGGCCGCTGGCGCAGGTAATCACGGAATAGGACGTGATCAAGGTGGGGCTTTGAGCCCGCGACTACGCCGTACAGATGATGTACAGGAGCCGCAGGAGGGGCCTGGAAGGCCTCCCGTCCCGGAATCCCCAGATCGCCTTCGTGTCGGTAGTCCTGTCCGGCGAGCCGGGAAATCAACTCGGGCATGACGGCCTCCTCGGACACCACGATGTCGAGGTCGATGATCGGTTTGGCGGCGCACCCGGGCACGGCCGTACTGCCGACATGCTCGATGGACACAGCCAGATCCGCGACGTGAGGTGCCAGGCGCTGCCGCAGGGCCTCGAACCGCTCGGGCCATCGAGGGTCGTAGTCACTGACCACGATCATGCCAGTCATGTCGGTAGTCTCGCAGGATCGTCAGGGCCCAGCGCATCCCTCGGAGATCCCTGGCTATTGCGTACCGAGTCGTTGGTCCTGCGCGAGGGAGCCGCGCCGCCGGCGCGTATCACGTCACGCGCCGGTGACCGGCACGTCATGTGCGTGGGTCCCTTGAGCAAGTCGTTGTGGCCGGGCCTGCGCGCAGGCTGGATCCGGGTCCATTCCGACGCCACCCGGTGGCTAAGGGCTGTCCCGTAATCCCCGGTGGATCAGCGCGCGGCGTCAGATGCGGTGCATCGCAAGGTGGAGGGGCGTACGCATACTGGATGTATTCGGATGTTCCGACAACGCAGCGAGGTGCCGTAGCTGTCGTCGTGCGCCCGCCGGGGATTACGGGACAGCCCTTAGCGGCGCTCGCGGCCGTGCTTGCCCCTCGCCGGCCGGCCCCTGAAGCGCCAGGAGACGGTCATCGGTAACCGACGTGCTCAACTCAGTTCACAACGAGGCGACTTGATCGTGCGACTGGCTGGTCTTCCGTGGTGTTGCTTCCCGGGCCTGCAGGGCGGTCTGTTCCTGTGGCTTGACCTCCTCGACGCCGACTCCCGCCGGTTGGCCTACCTGGCGGCCACGCGCAACCTCGTCCTCACGAGGGGCTTCCACTTCTCTCCCGACGGCGCCCTGGACCGCTGTCTGCGACTTCCCTTCAAGAGAGCCTCGCCGCCCCCGCCTCCGCAGCGGCGGCCAGCTCGGTTTGTTGTCCGCATCCTCGCTCATCAGGAGGAACGGCTTGCGCAGCCCGTTGGCAGGACGATGAGACTGCCGTCAAGGTTCGCGCCTGCCGTGATCGGCGCCCCCTGCCGCCATCGCCGAGGTTGCGGTCGCATTGCCCAGGGAGTGGCCGAGCATGCCGGTCCTGGAAAGGCCGAGGATGTCGCCGGGGCCATGCGGGAGCGGTCCCAGGCAGCCCCGCGAACCACGACAACTCCTCCGGGCAGCGAGCGTGCCAGCCAGGGTGCGGGTAGTCAGGATCGGTGCAGATGGGACAGGGGGCCAGACCTCCGAGGCGGTGCGGTTCACACAAGGGCGACACCTGTCGGGGGCCCGAAGGACTTTGTGCCTGCTTGCAGACTGGAGCGGGTCCGTTAAGACCGTGTCCTATGTGGTGATTGCTCGTTGGGCTGTTCATGGGGCGGGATACGTGGAGTTGGATTGTTCCGGACGGGCTGTGGGAGATCGCGAAGCCGCTGATCCCGCCGTCGAGGGTGCGTCCGCAGGGCGGCGGGACACAGGACACGCCTGATGAGACCCTGTTCGCGGCGATCGTCTACGTGCTGGTGAGCGGGTGTGCCTGGCGGGCCCTGCCGCCGTGCTTCGGGATCTCGAAGTCGACCGCCCACCGGCGCTTCGTCATCTGGTCCAGGGCCGGTGTCTGGGGCCGGCTGCACGAGGCGGTGCTCGAACGCATCGACGAGTGCGGCCTGCTCGATGTGACCCGTGTGGTCCTCGACTCCGCGCACGTACGGGCCAAAAAAGGGGCGGACTCACAGGCCCCAGCCCCGTGGACCGGGGTAGACCGGGTTCCAAGATGCACGTCCTGTCGGACGCGGCCGGACTGCCCCTGGTTGTCGGCGTCTCCGCCGCCAACACCCACGACAGCCAGGGCCTGAAGCCCATGGTGGCCGGTCTCCAATCGAGACACGATCCCCCACCGCGGCCGGCACTACAAACCCGGCAAGCTCCACGCCGACAAGGCCTACGACATACCCGACCTGCGGAAATGACTGCGCGGAAAACGTATCGGCGTCCGTATCGCCCGCAAGGGAACCGAATCCCGCGAACGGCTCGGGCGACGGAGGCGGGTCATCGAGCGCACGATGTCGTGGCTGACCGGCTACCGCAGACTCAACCACCGCTACGAACGCCACCCCCGCAACTACCTGGCCTTCCTCGGACTCGCCGCCACCCTCTGCTGCTACAAACGACTTCTCCGACTCACCACATAGGACACGGTCTTAGTAGAAGTCATGGGAAGCCATATGGTGATGGCAGGTGTTGCGAGCGCAAATGGGCCCGTGGTTGTGTGGTTCTTCGAAGTCAGGGCAAGGGGGGTCATAGCATTTCAAGCAGCGAATGCCCTCTTCGTGGTGTCCCCATAGTTGCCGGGCCTTCTCGTGCACCTCTTGCAGTCGGGCCTCAATGTCATTCAGCTCGGCGACGATCTCGGCGCGAGCTTTTCTCTGCGCGTCAGTTTCGTCAAGCATTGTTGGTACGCCCTTTCTGCTCTGGCCTCGACCGCCTCTAGCGAAGCGGGTCATTCAGAGTCGTCGTGGTGCACCGATGCGTGAGCATGGCGTAGTGGCTTGCTCTCAGCGTTACGCTCGCGTGCTGCTTTCTCGGCGTCCTCTTGAGTGTCAAATTCCGAGATGATAACAGCCTCTTCTTCAGGGCAAGCACCCTAGTTTGAGAGTGCTACTCCAGGGCTTGTGGTCCCTGCAGGCTCTGCACTAGCTACCTGTTTTCCAGTTTGCTCCGATGATCGGCTTGTGCAACTCCAGGAATATCCAGGGAGGAATTCAAGGTATTGAACGAGCGCTGGCTTGGTTGGACCACGGCTCTCCTGGCGGTCGGCTGGCTGGGAGTACTCTGCCTGTGGCCAGGCGGCTATTCTTCTGGTACGCCGCTGGTTGTGGGCCGGACGGGGAGCGGAGGGCGTTGTCACGTTGACGGTGGGTGGCTGGTCGGTAGGGCTTCGGGGCGTGCCGGGGTGTGGTTCCGGTGCCCGTTCAGGCCGCGGCTGGTCGGCAGGTGTTCTCGGTGATGTGGTCTCAGCTTGGCGTTTATCCTCGGCGGGCTTCGTGTTCCTTGATGGTCTCGGCGCGTTTGACGGTCTTGCCGACGTCGTGGCGCTTGGCGCGGTGTTTGTTCTTCGAGCCGGGCGGCCGCCCGGGGCCGGGGCGGGACGGTTTCGGTGCGGCTGCCGGACGGGCCGTGGTCGGTCGGAGGTTGCGAAACCCGCGGCGGACGCGGGCGGGGGTGAGGCGTCGTGGTTCGGTGCGGCGTTCCCAGGGGCGGCGGAGGTCTTCGGCGAGAGGTCGGGCGAGGCGGAGCTGGGTGTGGGCGGCGATGACGAGCCAGGTCCACAGGTCGGCGGTGTCCGCGTGGCGGACCTTCGGGGCGGTCCAGCCGAGCGTCTGCTTCATCAGCCGGAACGTGTGCTCCAGGTCGAAGCGGCAGAGGAACGAATGCCACCAGCGGTCGACATCCGTGCCGGTGGCGCCGGTCGCCGAACACCACAGCCAGACCGGTTTCGGGTCGCGGTCGCCAGGCAGGCACTCGACCTTCAGCCGGATCAACGTGCCGTGGAGGATGGGAAGTTCCTCCTTGGTGTGCTTCAGCCAGGGGCCGCGATGGGTGAGTCGGGGGTGCATCCGGTCCCAGGTCATCGCCTCGGCCTTGCCGTAGCGGGTGGTGTCCGTAGTTGTGGTGACCTCGGGCTGGTGCCAGCTCTCGGGCTTGCTGAAGGTGAGTACGCCGCCGTGTCGGCGCGGGCGGCCGCCCTTGGGCCCGGAACACGCGGGGCCCGGGTCACGGAGCATGACGCGGTCCGAGCGCAGACGCCCGACCAGCACCACCGGCAGATCCCCCAGGGCGTGGGAGAGGTAGGTGACGTCGTAGCCGGAGTCCATCACGATCAGGATCTCGGGATCGCCCGGATTCCAGTGCCCGGCCTGCATCAACCGCCCGACAACATCGCGTAGTTGGGTGGCGGTGACAGCGGTCGCGTCGTCCGCGGGGCCCAGGCGCACGGCGTCCAGCATCGCCACCCAGGAGGTGCGGCCCGCTTCCAGAGCGGCAACGAAGGAGTACGGCCAGCCTGGCACGAACTGGTCCGTCTTGCGGTCACCGCGTCCGTAGACGTGGCAGAACAGCCTCTCGTCGCTGGTCGGGGCATCGGGGCGGAGCCAGTTGGACACGTCCACGGCCAGCACGATCCGCCCGTCGGCCGCCCTTGGCAGCGGCAGGCCGGCCAGGGTCCGGCGCAACCGCGTCGGCTCCAGCCAGCCCCGATCCAAAGTGGCGTACAGGGCTCCGTGCCCACGCCGGTGCTCGGCCGCCAGCGACAACTCGACCAGCGTCTTCACCGGCCCGTCCGCACACAGCACCGCGTCGGTAAGCTCGAAGAGCACATCGGCACGGGCGTAGAGGCATTCGTAGAACTCGACCCGAAAGCGGGACAACACGTCCAACGCCTGGCCTGTGGGCGCATCGGCAGACAGACTCATACACAGCGGCCGTTCTCTTGTACTTCGTGACTCGACATCTCGAAGCGTGGAGAACGGCCGCCTCCGCTGTCCCGGAAAGAACCGCAGGTCAGCAGGTCGGGTGACCTGCGACGTTAAACGTCAAGCTCAGACGGTGAAACGGATGGGCGTCTCGAGGCGATGTTCGGCGGCGGTGCGGAGATGCCGCCGGGGAGGGAAGTGGGGTGAGATGCTGCCGAACGCGGACAGGAACCGTGGGGCGGCGCCGGCGCTGCGGAAGCCCTTCATGGCCCGTTCCCGCTGTCTCGTGGGTTGGTGGGATTTCTCGGCCCGGTTGTTCAGTCCTTTGTGAGCGCGGTGTTCCACTGGGGGCATCAGCTTCCGGTGAGCGGCGCCGCAGGAGCGAAGTCTGCCGGTGACCAGCACCCTCGGTACCCGGTGCTGGTTCTTCATCGGCTTGGCCATGAACCGCTTCGCGGCTTTGGTGTCCCGCCTGGACTGCACCAGGACGTCGAGGACGTTGCCGGGCATTGTCACGTTGTCGGCTGCGTGTGCCTCTGACGGCGCGTCGGGCGTGGTGGGGCCGGGTTTCGGGCTGGTGCTCAGGCTTTGGCGGGCTGGCCGGCGCCACCGCCCTGCCCACCGCAGCGTAAGCCAGGCCCCTACACACCCTGACGCGCCCTCAATCGATCAACACCGCACCAACGTGACAACGCCCTTTCAACGTCTTGCGGATCGCCCGGGAGGAGTACGCGCCCTGTCCCCGGGCAGCATGGACGGGGATGTGCGCGGGCGGCCTGCCCCAGTCCTCGGGATGCGCAGGTCGCCCAGTAGTAACGGCAGGGCTTGCCCGTCGTGCGCCTGCCCGGGTGTCACAACCACAGCCAGGGGGCGGCCGCGGCCATCGAGGGCGTGGTGGATTCGTGGTCAACCCGCCACGAGAGCGTCCGATCACGTGCCCGACTGGCTCGCAGTGGGCACCGGGACCGCAGGCATGGGCCGCAGCCCGGCACGATTCAGGACGGCGGGTGTTCGTGGCGTGCTGGTGGGCCCGGTTGATCGTGGAGTCGACCGTGACCCTCCAGTCGACCTGCCCGGCAGCGTCCGCACCAGCGAGCAGCACGCCCAGGATTCGGTCCCAGGGCCCGTCCCCGGCCCACCGGCGGGGGCGGGCCCACACGGTCTTCCACGACCCGAACCTGCTCGGGAGGTCTCGCCAGGGGACGCCGGTGCGGTACCGGTGGACGATCGCCTCCACCACACGGCGGTGATCAGCCCAGGGAGGGCCCCGCCTCCCGTTGCTGGTCGGCAGCAGCGGACGAATGCGGCCCCACTGCCGGTCGGTCAGTCGGGCATGACGGGGCATCAGGATCAGAGCGCTGACGTGCTGCTCACCCCGGGCCGGTGGCCCGGCCGGGCTCAGTCGATCGTCTTGACCGCCCGGGCGGGGACCCCCGCGACCAGGGTTCGGGCAGGAACATCACGAGTGACCACCGCCCCGGCAGCGACCACCGCGCCGGCACCGATGGTCACTCCCTGCGTGACGGTTGCTCCCGCGCCGATCCAGACATCATCTTCGATGACGATCGGGGCGAGGGAGAGGTACTCGCGGCGCTCGGCGAGGGGCAGAGGGTGCCCCCCGGTGATGAGATTGACCTTCGGGGCGATCATGACACCGTTGCCGATCCGAATCCCGCCTTTGTCCATGAACGTGCATCCCTGGTTGACGAAGACGTTCTCCCCGAACGTCGTGTTCAGCCCGCACTCGGTGAAGAACGGCGGGTAGATCGTCACCGACTCCGCGAGCGGACCACCGAACACAACAGAAAATAGTTCAGCACGACCTTTGACGTCGCCGAACGGCAGCACGTTCAGTCGAGACGTCGCATCGGTCACCTCCACGACTCGCTCCATATGACGCGCGAACTCGGGCTTTTGGACATACATGATCTGATCTGTGCGAGTGGACATGCGTCAATCCCACCACCCTGAGGAGCGCAAGATCAAACAACTTCGCGACCACCCAGCAACAACCAACCGTTGTGAAATTAGGGTGGGAGTGTGGATGTTGAAGCGATGCGGACGTTCGTGGCCGTCGCCGAGACCGGCCAGTTCCAGGCGGCGGCGGACGAGCTCGAGATCAGCCAGCAGGCGGTCTCGAAGCGGATCGCGACCCTGGAGAAGCACCTCGAGGTCACGCTCCTGGTGCGGACCTCCCGCGGCTCCCGGCTGAGCCTGGACGGGCAGGTCTTGTTGCCGCACGCCAAAAAGGTCCTGACCGCCGTCGAGCAGGCCGAGCAGGCCGTGCGTCCCGGCAGTCGGCCCTTGCGCGTCGACGTCCTCAACCGGCGCATCGCGCCCGCCCAGGCCGTCTACCGGTTCTACCGCTCCCACCCCGGGATGAACCTCGACGCCGTCACGCTGAGCAGGGAGAACGCCGCCCAGGCCATCCAGGCGGTACTCGAAGGGATTGTCGACGCGTCCTTCCGTGCTCTGCCCGGAGGGCAAGTTCCGGCCGGGATCAGCGCCGAACGACTCCTGGACACGCCCCTGGAGGTCCTGGTCGGACCCGGCCACCCGTTGGCGGACGCGCCCTGGGTCAGGCCTGTGGACCTGGCCGGCCACCGCATCTGGATCCCCGGGATCAGGACCGGCACGGAGTGGGCGGCGTTTTACCGGGCGCTGTCCGAGGCCTTCGGTCTGAGCATCGACGCGCTCGGCCCCCACTTCGGTGACGAGGCCCTGATGGACGCGCTGGCCGACTCGGCCTCGCTGGCCACCCTCGTCGCCGACGGGGACCGGTACCTGTGGCCCCAGATCCACGACCTGCGGCGCATCCCGTTGCACGACCCGACCCCGGTCTACCCGCACGTACTGCTGTCCCGCACCGGAGACCAGCATCCGGTGCTGACCGCGCTACGCGACCATCTGCGCACCTCAGGGCCGCGAACCCCGGACGACGTGTGGGCGCCGGACTGGACAGGCCGCTGACCGGACGACCGATTTAACGGACACGCCCTGGTCAGCGGGGGTTGTGGCCGCGCAGTGCGTCCTGGAGCCAACGGCTCCAGGAGAGGGCCGCCGCCGCGTGGTCATCGGTTCGGGGGGCCAGGCGGACACGCGGTCCCACGATCTGGATCGCGGCGATCACCTCACCGCGGAAGTCGCGTACCGGTGCGGCGATCGAGTACAGGCCGGGCTCCGCCTCCTCGTCGATGACGGAGTAGCCGCGCTCGCGGGTCCCCGCGAGGCGGTGGAGAAAGTCGTCGATGCCGGTGGGGGTTTTGGGTCCGTGGCGTACGAAATCGGTGCGGGCGAGGACGGAGGCGACCTCATCGTCCTCGGCGTCGCACAGCAGGGCCTGGCCGCAGTCGCTGCAGTACGCCGGGTAGGGCCGCCCGATCCAGGAGCCGATCTGGTTGCTGCCCGGCGGCACCCGTTCCGCAATGGTGACGGTGGCGTCGCCGACGAGTATGCCGAGGTAGCAGCTCTCGCCCGTGTCGGCGACCAGCCCTTCCAGCGCCGTCTGCCCATCCGTGCGCAGCCGGTGGGCTGTGAGCTCCTGTGCGTCCGCGTACAGCCGCCAGTGCGGTGCGAGGGTGCGTGACGCGGCGTCGCGCAGGAGGAATTCCTCCTCGGCCATGGCGTTCAGGGCCCGGGACACCTGACTGCGGTCGCGTCCCATGTCGCGGGCCAGGTCGCTGATCGAGACGCCGCGGGGGCCGGCAACCGTACGACCGGTGAGCGCGGACAGCATGTCGAAGCCCCGGCCCACACTCGATTCCATGCGCGGCACTCTACCCGGCGCGGAACCCTCAGCGACGGCCTCGGTGATCATCCGGAGAACTTTTCCAAACTGTGCAGTATTCGCATCTTGTCGTGCAGTTAACGCACGCATAGCATCACGGTCAATCGGAGAAGGGAACTCACCCACATGACCATCGCCACGACGGCATCGGCACTCAATGGTGTGTCCGAACGGTCCCCCCTCGGGGACGTCAAGCTCCGCTCAGTCCGGTCGGTCCGGGTGTACTGGCCGGTCACCGGTGAGACACTCGCCGCCCTGGGAGCGGGCCACACCGAGACGCTGCGCGACGACGCGGCATTCGGCTCGCTGCTGCAGGTCCTGCGTTCTTCACCGTGCGCGGGCGACTTCGGTGTCTACAGCGACGTCTTCGAGGTGTGCGTCGGCGTGGAGGGCTTCACCACGGAGCCGGGCGCCCGGCCGGCCTTCGGCTCCGTCGGCGACAGTTCCCTCTCGCCCACGCTCACTGTCACCGTCCACATCGACGCTCGTACGCCGGACGACGAGGTGTCGCACGTCCTCGGCCGCATCCTGGACGCCCATCCATGGGAAGTCCCGGTCGTCGAACTGTCCGCTCCGTTCGACCTCGTCCACCGCGCCTGATTCGACGTCGCCGACCTCAGGCGCTCCTCCCCGCCGCGGCGCGCGGGGCCACCCATCCCGCGCGCCGCAGGCCCTATCAGTGGCCCCACCCCCTCGCCATGCGTTGCCGTCCCCAGCCGCTGCCACTCAAGGACACCTCCTATGTCCCTGCCCTTCACGCCGGGAAGCCCCCCGGCGCAGCCGCACACAGCGCCTTCGTCCCCTCATCAGTCCCCCGCACCGCCCGGACCCCCGTCCGACGCGCCCGGCGAGGCACTGCGCCGCTCCATGACCGCGCGCCACCTTGTCATGATTGCGATGGGCGGCGTCATCGGCTCCGGACTGTTCATCAGTTCCGGTTTCACCATCTCCCAGGCCGGCCCTCTCGGTGCCGTGCTCGCCTACCTCGTCGGCGCGTTCGTCGTTTACCTGGTCATGACCTGCCTTGGTGAACTCGCCGTCACCTACCCCGTCTCGGGCTCCTTCCACATCTACGCTGCCCGTTCCATCAGCCCGGCGACCGGATTCGCCACGGCATGGCTGTACTGGCTCACCTGGGCCGTCGCCCTCGGCTCCGAGTTCACCGCCTGCGGTCTGCTGATGCAGCGCTGGTTCCCCTCGATCGGCGTGTGGGTCTGGTGCGTGGTCTTCGCCGCGGTCGTCTTCGCCGTCAACGCCTTCTCGGCACGGGTCTTCGGCGAGACCGAGTACTGGTTCTCACTGATCAAGGTCGTCGCCGTGGTCGCTCTCATCGTCCTGGGCGGTGCCGCCCTGGCCGGCTTCCACCCGCTCGCCGACAGCGGCCAAGCATTCCCGTCCCTCTTCGAGAACTTCACTACCGACGGCGGCCTCTTCCCCCACGGCCTCTCGGGCGTCCTGGTCACCGTCCTCGCAGCCTTCTACGCCTTCTCCGGGTCCGAACTCATCGGCGTCGCCGCAGGTGAGACCGCGGACCCTGCCACCGCTGTCCCCAAGGCGCTGCGAGTGACCGTCGTCCGGTTGCTGATCTTCTTCGTCGGTGCCATCACGGTGATCGCCGCGATCATCCCGTACGAGAAGGTCGGTCTCGACGAGAGCCCTTTCGTCACCGTCTTCTCGACCGTCGGCATCCCGTACGCGGCGGACCTGATGAACTTCGTGATCATCACGGCGCTGCTGTCGGCCGGGAACAGCGGACTGTATTCCTGCGCCCGCATGCTGTTCTCCCTGTCGGAGGAAGGACAGGCACCACCGGCACTGCGCCGCCTCAACTCCCGCGGAATCCCCATGACCGCGCTGCTCCTGAGCATGCTGGGCGGCCTCGCCTCCCTGCTCAGCAGCGTGGTCGCGGCGGAGACGGTCTACCTGGTACTCGTCTCCGTGGCAGGCTTCGCCGCCGTCGGCGTCTGGATGTCCATCGTCGCCTCCCAGTTCCTCCATCGTCGGCAGTTCGTCAAGTCCGGCGGAGACATCAGGACCCTGGCCTACCGGACCCCGTTCTACCCCGTCGTGCCGGTACTCGCCTTCACTCTCTGCCTGGCATCGCTTGTCGGCATCGCCTTCGACCCGGCACAGGTCACAGCCCTGTACTTCGGCATCCCATTCGTCGGAGCCTGCTTCCTCTATTACCACCTGCGCCACGGGGCCGGGCAGTCGGCCGAGGCGACAAGGACGGAGACGGGATGTTCATGAATCCGACCTGTCTCCTGCTGGACCTCGACGGCACCCTGGTCGACTCGGCGCCGGGCGTCACCGCCAGTGCCGCGGCCGCGCTGCGCAGCGTGGGTGCAGGGGTGCTGGACGAGCCCACCCTGCGCTCCTTCGTCGGACCGCCGATGTACGAGTCCTTCAGGTACGTCGTCGGCCTCGACGAGGAGACGGCGCGGCGGGCCCTGCACACCTACCGGGCCGACTACGCGGAGCACGGTGCCCTCGACAGCTCCCTGTTCACGGGCGTTCCGGAGATGCTCGACGCCCTTGCCGGGCTGGGGATGACGATGGGCGTCGCGACGTCCAAGGTTCAGGACCAGGCCGAACGCATGACCCGGCACCACCGTCTGGACGCCCGTCTGGCTGCGGTCTGCGGCATCGACGAGTCGGCGGGACGGACCACCAAGCGCCAGGTCATCCGGGTCTGCCTCGCCCGGCTGCGGGCACGGGGGGTCGATGTCTCCAGGCCGCTCATGGTCGGCGACCGGGCGTACGACGTGCAGAGCGCGGCGGCCGAGGGGATCCCCGCCGTCCATGTGCGGTGGGGCTACGGCGGCCCCGAAGAGGCCGCAGGCGCCGTCGCGTCCGTCGCCGGGCCCTCAGAACTGGCCGACCTGCTGACGAACGATCCGGCCTGACGGGCCGAGCGTCGGCCCGCAGCCCCGAAACACCCCTGTCCTACCGGCCGGCCGTGCGCGTCGCACGGGTCGGCACCCCCGCCCACGACACAGAGACAAGGTCGAACAGCACATGGACCGCTTCCCCGAGCCCCGCCTGTGGGCCGCCCTGCGCGAGCTGACCGAGACGTCCGTCCACACGGACCTCACCCACGCCTTCCATCCGGGCCAGCCGCACTTTCCGGCGTTCCCGGACGAGCGCCGCGAGATGCCCTTCGACATGAAGCGCGGCGACGGCTTCAATGTGCACCTCTACACGCTCGTCGGCCAGTGGGGGACCCACGTCGACCCGCCCGTGCACTTCGTGGACGGCGCACGCACGCTGGACAACATCCCCGTCGAGGAGATGCTCCTGCCGCTGGTCGTCCTCGACATCTCCGACCGTGTCGAGGCCGATCCCGACTCCGTGCCCACGCTGGACGACGTGACCGCCTGGGAAGACCGCAACGGCCGCATACCGGCCGGGTCCTTCGTGGCCCTGCGCACGGGCTGGAGCCGCCGCTGGCCGGACCCGTCCGCCATGGCCAACCGGGACGAGGCGGGTCTCAGCCACGCGCCGGGCTGGTCGGGCCCGGTACTGCGCCATCTTTTCGAGGAGGTGGGCGTCACCGCCATCGGTCACGAGCAGACCGACACCGACCCCGGTCTGGCCACCTCGGCAGGCGACTTCAGCCTGGAGCGGTATGTCCTGGAGCGCGACCGGTGGCAGATCGAACTGATGGCCAACCTCGACCGGGTCCCCGAGGCGGGCGCCCTGATCGTCGCGACCTGGCCGAAGCCGCAGGGCGGTTCCGGCTTCCCGGCCCGGGTGTTCGCCCTCCACGGGACGGAGTGCACCGTCCGATGAGACAGCCGGAGCAGTAACCGATGCCCCCGCCCCGGCGGCCAGCAGGCCGCCGGGGTTCTTTCACGACCAGGACCAGGAGACCATGGACGCCGTCGATGAGAAGATCATCGCTGAACTGACCAGCAACGCCCGCATCACCCACGCCGAACTCGGCCAGCGTGTGCAGTTGTCCAGGAACGCCGTGCGCCAACGGGTGGAACGTCTCGAGCGGCAGGGGCACATCGGCGGCTACACCCTGGTCCGCCCGTCCGGCACGGCGGCCGCGGATCTGGTCCGCGCCCATGTGCTCGTATACCGGAAGGACCGGATGCGCGGCGGGGACGTCCTCGCCGCGATCAGGCGCATCCCCGAAGTTGTCACCTGCGATGTGCTCAGCGGCGAGTTCGACCTGCTGGTCAGTCTGGAGGCCCGGTCCTTGGAACGCGTAAGGGGCATCTGGGAGCACATGGCCCAGATGCCCGGTGTACGTGACACGGTCACCACTCTCGCACTGTCCCGCGTCGTCGACCGCGGCCGGTCCTGAATCGCAGGGGCGAGGGAGCTGCTGCCCCCCGGCGGACCGGCGGGCAGCAGCGGTACGCGGGCTGCCCCGCGAGGCCGGCCGCGTACCTTGCCTCAAGGGCTGCGGGCGTCCCGTCAGACGCCCGCCCGGAGCAATTGCTCGGCGCTGTCACGGTCGAGCAGTCCGCTGTCGACGACGACGTCCAGCACGTCGGCACCGGTGGCCAGTGCCTGCCGGGCGGCCTCGGCCGCTGCCGCGTACCCGATGCGAGGTGTCAGCGCCGTCACCACCCCGACGGACCCCGCGGCCTGCCGCGCCAGTCGCTCCTCGTTGGCCGTGATCCCGACCACGCACAGGGTACGCAGGGTGGCGCAGCCGCGAGTCAGCCACGCAATGTGCTGGAGCAGCAGGTGACCGATGAGCGGCTCGAAGGCGTTGAGCTGCAACTGCCCGTTGTCGGCGGCCATGGTGATCGCCACGTCGGCCCCGGCCGTGGCGAAGGCGATCTGGTTGACCAGTTCCGGGATCACCGGGTTGACCTTGCCCGGCATGATCGAGGAGCCGGCCTGGCGCGGCGGCAGGTTGATCTCCCCGAGGCCCGACTGCGGGCCGCTGGACAGCAACCGCAGATCGCTGCAGATCTTCGACAGCTTCACTGCCGTGCGCTTGAGGACCCCGGACACCTGGAGGAACACACCGGTGTCGGAGGTTGCTTCGACGAGGTCGGACGCCGCCTTCAGATCCAGCCCGGTCAGTGCCCGCAGATGCCGGACAGCGGCCTGGGCATAACCCGGTGCCGCGGTGACGCCGGTGCCGACCGCGGTGGCGCCGAGGTTGGTCTCGGCGAGCAGCGGAAGCGTTTCGGAGATGCGAGCCGTGTCCTCGGCCAGGGTGACGCCGAACGCGGCGAACTCCTGGCCGAGTGTCATCGGGACCGCGTCCTGCAACTGGGTGCGGCCCACCTTCACGACATGCCGGAACTCCCCGCCCTTGGCCGTGAACGCCTCGGACAGGAGGCCGAGTTCAACGGAGAGGTCGGCGAGAGCCGCACTCACGGCGATCTTCAGGGCCGTCGGGTAGACATCGTTGGTCGACTGGCATCGGTTGACATCGTCGAGCGGGTGGAGGACGTCGTACCGTCCACGGGCACAACCCAGGCGTTCCAGGGCGAGGTTGGCGATGACCTCGTTGGCGTTCATGTTGGTGCTGGTGCCGGCACCGCCCTGGACGACGTCCACGACGAACTCCTCGTGGTATCGACCCCGTTCGATTTCGGTGCACGCCTCGGCGATGGCCCGTGCCTTGCGCGGCTCCAGAGCACCGACCTCCTCATTGGCCATGGCCGCCGCGTGTTTCACGGCGGCCATGGCCCGCACCAGGTGCGGGTGGGAGGCCGCGGAGACACCGCTGATCCGGAAGTTCTCCAGAGCGCGGGCGGTGTGCACGCCCCAGTACGCCGCCCGGGGGATCTCCACCTCGCCCAGAGAGTCGGACTCGATGCGGAAGCCGCTCACCGGCCGTCGCCCGTCCCGTTGAAGCAGACGACCTTGGGCTGGGTCATCTCCTCGTAGGCGAACCGCACCCCTTCACGGCCCATGCTGCCGTACTTGAAGCCGCCGAACGGCATCGCGTCGAAGCGGTAGTCGGAGGAGTCGTTGACCATGACGCCTCCGGCGTCCAGCCGCCGGGCAGCCCCCAGGGCACGGTCCAGCCGGGTGGTGAAGATACCGGCGTGCAGGCTGAACTCGATCTCGTTGGCCCGCTCGACGGCCTCCTCGAACGAGTCGAAGGGCTGGAGGACGACGACCGGTGCGAACGCCTCGTCCTGCCACACCGCAGCCGTGCCCGGGACCTCCTCCAGGACCGTCGGGGCATAGACACTGCCCTCGATCCGATTGCCGCACAGCAGAGTCGCCCCCTGCTCGAGCGCCTCGTCGACAAGGGCCTTGGCAGCGGCCGCCGAGCCGGCTGTGATCATCGGCCCTACGTCCGTACGCTCGTCCGTCGGGTCGCCCGCCCTCAGCCGCAGTGTTCGCGCGACGAAGGCGTCACGGAAGGCCGCGTACACCTGGCGGGCGACAAGGACCCGCTGGACGCCGATACAGTTCTGGCCGGCCGCCCAGAAGGCACCGGACACACAGCCCTCCACGGCGGCGTCCAGGTCCGCGTCCTCCATGACGATCACGGGCGCGTTGCCGCCGAGATCCATCGCGAGTTTCTTCAGTCCCGCCGAGCGGGCGATCGCCTCACCGGTGCGGAAACCTCCGGTGAAGGACACCATCCGCACGTCGCGCGAAGCGACGAGGGCCGCACCCAGCTCGGGCCCGCCGTTGACGACGGTCACGACCTCCTCGGGCAGACCGGCCTCGACCAGGGTGTCCACCAGGCGCAGCGCCGACAGCGGGGTCAGCGCGGACGGTTTGAGTACCACCGCGTTGCCGCCCGCGACGGCGGGCCCCAGCTTGTGGGCGACCAGGTTCAGCGGGTCGTTGTACGGGGTGATGGCGGCGATGATCCCCAGCGGCTCCCGGGTGAACCACCCCTGGCGGTCCTCGGAGCCCTCGTACGCGTCGAAGGGCACCACCTCACCGGCGTTGCGCCGGGCCTCGGCGGCCGACAGACGCAGGGTATTGACCGCGCGGGCGGTCTCCTTGCGGGCCTGGACGAGGGTCTTCCCCGCCTCACTCACGATCAGCCGGGCGAAGGACTCGGCGCGTTCCTCCACCAGCCGGGCCGCGCCGTCGAGGACCTCGGCCCGGGCGGCCCGCGACATGGCCCGCGCAGTGGTGCGGCCGTCACGGGCCCGCAGCATTACGGCTTCCAGGGCGTCCGCAGCGACGACACAGACCGAACCGATCGTCTCGCCGGTGTAGGGGTTGCGCACAGGCGCCATGTCGTCGCCGAGGTGCAGCGCGGTGTTGATCACGGTCTCAGACACGGTTCGTCTCCTCCAGCTCACGTGCACCGTCCACCGGCGCGCCGACGCATGCCACGCCGGCGGCTCCCCGGGTTCGGGTGCCACGGTCGTTGTGGCTCTCATGGATGCTGATGATGTCCGACAGCAGCGCGTACGCGGTCTCCGTGCGCCCCGCGCCCGGCCCGGAGACCGTGACGGTTCCCAGCAGGTCGGTGTGGAAGGCCACCGCGTTCACCGGTCCTGAGACCCCGGCCAGCGGGTGGCTGTCCGGCAGCGCCACGGGGGCGACGCGCGCGTCCACCCCGCCGTCGGGGCGCCGGGTCGCCGATCCAACCAGTTTCCAGCGCAGTCCTTCGGCCGCGGCTGCCTCTATGTTCTCGGCGGTGATGCCGGAGATGCCTTCGCAGGGCACGTCGGCGCGCTTCAGTTCCGCGCCCAGCACCTCACCGGCCAGGATCATGACCTTCAGCTGGACGTCATGCCCCTCCACGTCGGCGGTGGGGTCGGCCTCCGCGTATCCCAACGCTTGAGCCTCGGCCACCGCGTCGGCGAAGTCCAGGCCGCTCTCCAGTCGGCCGAGGATGTAGTTGGACGTGCCGTTCATGACGCCCTCGACGGACGACACCCGCAGCCCCCCGAACATCCGCCGCGCCGTGCGCAGCACGGGCGTGCCGCTGAGCACTGATCCCTCGCACTCGAAGGCGACGTCATGACGCCTGGCCAGTTCCTTCAGCTCGCGCCCGTGCAGTGCCACCGGGCCCTTGTTGGTGGTACAGACGTGCTTCCCGGCCTCCAGCGCCCATCGCATGTGCGACAGCGCGGGCTGGCCGTCCTCGGGATTGGTGAAGGTCGCCTCGGCGACGATGTCGGCCGGGACCTCCCGGATCACCCACTCGTTGCGGGGATCAGAGCTGCCGCCCGCCATGCGGGAGAAGTCCAGTTCGCTGGGCGTGGCCGCGAGCAGCGGAGCCAGTTCGATGCCGTCGGTGCGCACCAGCGAACCGGCACGCAGATCGGTGATGGCCACCACGCGCAGACCGAAACCCAGTTCGGCGGCAAGCGCGTCGCCCCGCTCGGTGATCAATTCGGCGAGCGCGCGGTTGACACCGCCGAATCCGATGAGGGCGAGATCGTATCGGGTCATCTGGTTCTCCTTCACGTGGACCCTGTGCGTGCTGAACAGCGTTGCGCCCGGGGCTGTCATCCGGACCGTGCCGATGCGGCCGAGACTCATGCCGATCTGCTCCTGCGACGAGCGGATCGCTATAGTGCCGACGTGACAGCATTCGGCCCCGACAAGCGATCCGAGCGGTCCCAGCAGGGCGGTGACCGGCCCGGTCCCGGAGGATCCGGGCCGTCCGGGAGCAGCCGGCCGGGCAGGAGCGACTCCGGGAACTCCACGGCCTCGTCGCTGCGCACCGGACTGCGCCTCGTCGACGCCGTGGTCGACCGCGAGCGGTCCGGGCGCACCGGGTTCAATGTCAGCAGGCTCGCCGACGAGATGGGCCTGGAGCGCAGCAAGGCCTCACGGATGACACAGGAGCTGTGCGACAAGGGCTTCCTCGAACGCCGCGAGGACTCCACTCTGCGCGCCGCCCACGAGTTCTTCGCCCTGGCGGCCTCCCTCAACCCCGGTCTGTTGCACAGCAGCCGGGCAATTCTGCGCCGCCTCGCGATCCGGCACGGAGCGAGCGCACGGCTGTCCGTCCGGGACGGTGTCCTCGTACGTCTGCTGCGTGCCGAGCCCTCGCCCGCCATGGCCGACCAGTGGCTGACCAGGGCGACGCTGGTGACCCCCTGCTGGTGTACGGGCGCGGGCCGCGCACTGTTGTGGGACCACACCGAGGAGGAGATCGCCGTGCTGCTGGCGGGTTACGAACTCATCGGAGTCGGCGGCCCCAACGCCGCCCACTCGGCCGCCGAGGTCGCCCGGGCCAACGCACGCGACGCGCCCGGAGGTCTGGTCACCGCGCACGGGGAGTTCGAGCACGGCATCACCGAGTACGCCGCGCCCGTGCGCGACGCCCGGGGCCGGGTTTTCGCCGCCGTCGCCGTCCTGGGGCGGCAGAACGACCTCGCCCCGCACGAGGAACTGGTCCGCACCGATCTGACGGCAGCGGCGGCCGAGTTGGGGAACCTTTCCTGACCAGGCCCGCGTAGCAGCGGCCTGTCAAAGTCCGCCCGCTCCTGACCGGCTCTCGTTCTCGCCGCCGTGCCCCGCCCGCGATCGGCCGGAACCACGTCGGTTGCAGTTCGTCAGTGCCCCGGTGCCCCCGCTTCGTCCTCCGCGGCCAGTTCACCTTCCTCACGCCTGGTCAGGTGCCCCTGCGGCGCCTGCTTGGCCAGTCCGATGATCCTCGACAGTTCCGCCTTGGTGATCCGGCGCGGACTGTCGGCTACCGGCCGGTCTTCCGTCCCCTCCACACTCAGCATGTTGAAACGGCGCAGCCACCACCGCGCCGTCTTTGCATGACAGCCCAACTCCGTCGCGATCCCTGCTACCCGCAGACCGTCCCGGCTCAGAGCGATGATCCGCGCTCTCGCCACCAGGTCAGCCGGCGCGTACCGCGTTCCAGCCTCCGCTGCTCGGCTTGGGATGGGAAATGGGTTGGATGGGCGGCGCCTCCCCGTGCTTGCATGATTTTCATGGTGTCTATCGACCGTATACTCGCCTTCGCGGCCATGTCATTCTTGCTGATCGTAATTCCCGGTCCCAGTGTGCTGTTCGTGATCGGGCGAGCGTTGGCGCAGGGGCGCCGTGCCGCGCTGGCCACGGTTGTGGGGAACACGGTCGGCGCCTACATCCTGATCGTGGCTGTGGCATTCGGGGTCGGGGCGGTGGTGGAACGCTCGGTTCTTGTCTTCACGGTGCTCAAGCTGGTGGGTGCCGCCTACTTGGTGTTCCTCGGCGTCAAGGCATGGCGCGAGCGCGGGTCGTTGCAGCCGACGGCCACTGGGATGGGAGTCGCGCAGGGAGGTCTGCGGACGTTTTGGGAGGGGTTCGCCGTCGGGGTGACCAATCCAAAGACGATCGTGTTCTTCGCCGCTGTGTTGCCGCAGTTCGTTGACCGCAGTCAGGGGGATGTCGCGGTGCAGATGCTGCTGTTGGGCCTGGTCTTCAACATCATCGCTGTGGCGTCCGACATGGCGTGGGGGATGATCGCGGCCACTGCCCGGGACTGGTTCGCGCGCTCGCCGCAGCGGCTTTCTTTGGTGGGCGGGATCGGCGGGCTTGCCATGATCGGCCTGGGAGTCACCGTCGCTGCGACAGGGCGCAAGGACTGATCCGTTTCGGCCGGTCGCAGGGCTGGAGCTAGTACTCCAGTGCCACTTCGTGATGCATCCGGTCGCGGGGGTAGCGATCGTCGCTGGCGGCCCGCCGTCACCTGCTACGTGGACGTCCAGCCCGACAGAACGCCCGCCCCGGGTCGCTGCGAGCTGCTCCACTTCGTCTCCGGGCCGCCCGACCTGCTGCGCCCGTCGCTCGCACCCAGCACATCAGCGAGAGGGGCACTTCCGATGCCAACAGGGCTGGATCTCTCACCTGGTTTCATCTACGGCGTCAACAAGAGGCGACCTGTTCGAGGGAATAAGCCTTCTATGGATCACCTGCCTGCTGGGGAAACCCGAAGAATGGATCATGGCCACACAGCCGTACGGAGGATCGGCGCCGCTCGCCGTCCCGTCCTCCGTTTACGCCTTGAACAGGAAGTACCGCCATGCGCCTCATTCGCCCAAGTCGCCCGTCAGCCCGCCGCCTCGCCCTCGCCGGTATGGGGCCGCCCTGCTGGCAGCCGTCAGCACATCTCCGTCCGGCGCCGCTCCGGGGTCGTATGAACCCGGTGAATACACCTTCGTCATCAAGAACGCCTGCATCACGGATATCCAGGGCACCATCGAGCCTGGGCAGACATGTGCCGAGGTGTACGGGGGGTTGGACGTCCACGTCCCCGACGCGCAGGGGGCGGCGGTGAACAAGCGGCAGTACTTCCTGGCGGATTCCGACAAGGCGGTCGATGTCTGTGAGGAGAACCGTCCGCTCAACGAAGGGAAGCAGGCCGACGACCTGCCGTACAACCAAGGCGCCGGGCAGTTCGAGCTGACCCAGAACTTCACCGGGGAGCAGGGGGAGTGGGGCTTCGTTATCGATGCCTGGCTCATGGACTACGACACCAACGAGGATGACAAGATCTGCACTGGCTCAAGCCCTGAGATCCATTCATACCGCCAGGCGTACGGAGCTGTCTGGTCGTGCGATGGTGATGACGGGGTGAAGTTCACGGTGGAGTACAGCGTGCGGCCGGCCGCCGATTCGGCCGGGCTCGGCCTGGAGGGGCCCCTGGCGGGTCTGTGACCGGGTCCGGCTCCGTCGACTCCCTGATTCTCGGGGAGACGAGGGTGGGCCGGTTCTCCACCGTCTCACTCTCGGACACCGGCAGGCGGCTCCGCTTGTACCCCGGCGGGCGCAGGCAGGCCCGGCACCACCTGTGGACCGGAGTGGGCACCGAAACGGTCACCGCGTGATCATCGGGGGTTGTGTGGACCCTTGAGAATCGTGCGGTGGCCGTGAGCCACGGCATAGTTGCCGTGCGTTGGCGGGCGATGTTCGACCAAGCCATGGCCCGAGTCGCGGGCCGGTTCAAGCGGGTCGAGCCGCGCGCCACGGCCCGTGCGTTCGGGCTCGGGTTGCTGTCCGGCGTCGAGCGGAAGAATTGCTGGCGGCTGGCCGAGCAGGCCCGCCGTGCCCGCCCCGGGCCGATGCAGCGGCTGCTGCGAACCGCCCGCTGGGACGCCGACGCCTTCCGTGACGACGTGCGCGCCTACGTCCATGAGCATCTCGGCGCCGACAACGGCGTGCTGATCGTCGACGAGACAGGCTTCCTCAAGAAGGGCGCCACCGCGGCGGGCGTTCAGCGGCAGTACACCGGCACCGCGGGGCGAATCGAGAACAGCCAGGTCGGTGTCTTCCTTGCCTACGCCTCCAGCAGAGGGCGGGCGTTGATCGACCGCCGGCTCTACCTGCCCGACACGTCGTGGTCCCGGGACGCCGAGCGCCTCACCCGTGCCGGGGTACCCGACCAGGTGAAGTTCGCGACCAAGCCCACGCTGGCCGGGCAGATGATCGCGGCCGCGCTGGACGCTGGCATCGGCGCATCCTGGGTGACCGGCGATGAGGCATACGGGCAAGACCCCGGTCTGCGCGTGCTACTGGAGTCCCTCCGGACCGGTTACGTCCTGGCCGTCGCCTGCAGCACCCGGGTGCGGATCAACCAGGGGCGAACCGCTGCCCGAGCGGATGCCGTCGCCGACCGCCTGCCCGCCTCGGCCTGGCACCGGCAGAGCGCAGGAGCCGGAGCGAAGGGGCCGCGCTACTACGACTGGGCCTGGATCGAGATCGGCGCCGACAGCCACCGGCACCTGCTGACCCCTCGCAACCCGAGCAGCGGCGAACTCGCCTTCTACCTGTGTTGGTCCCCAAAACGGATGCCGCTGTCCGAGCTGGTCAGGGTGGCCGGGACCAGGTGGTGCATCGAGGCCCGACCCACCAGTTCGTCAATCAACCGGTTGTCCAAAGACTTCGCTGACGCCGTCTCAGACGGCTCGGCGGGTTCGACCTCGTTCGTGTGGTCGCTGGTCATCGATGCATCTTCCATGGTCGGGAGTTACACCGAACGTTTTACAGTCCCAGGTCCGGTTGGTGCGTTCAGGGTTCCGCCTGGGCGTTGTGCACGATCCGCTTCGCCCAGTAGTTCACCGGCCACCCGAACCCGGACCGGCTGGATCCCTACACACGGATCAGGAACCGGGCTCAACTCTGTTTCCACCGGTCAGCGGCACGGCGAGCGGATGGTGTGGCGGTCGCCCCACACGAGGGGGAGGCTTCGGGCAGCTCGTAGGGGCTCAGCCGTCACGGCTTCAGCTTGTCGGCCTCCCGGACCTCGTGGAGGTGGATGAGGACATCGAAGGACTTGGCGATCGCGGTGTCGCGCGGTTCCTCGGGGAACTGCGTGCCGACGTTGAGCGTGGGCCGGGCGGTGTTCAGCCAGGCGCGTACGGGGGCCGGGGTGTTGCGGGCGTCGAGGTAGAAATTCCGGTAGCGGACCTTGTCGAGGGTGGCCTCGTTCGAGCCGGCCTCGGCGGCGGGGACGATGAACTTCTTCCACTCGCCGCCCAGCGCGGCGTCCTTCGACAGGAAGGAGCCCTGGTTGAAGGTGAAGCCGATGGGAAGGTAGTTCTTGCCCATGGTGTCGCGCAGGAACGACCCCTGCGTCTTGGAGTACGTCTCGGGATTGCTGGCGACGTAGGCGACGTGGTCGTTGTGGGCGGACAGCAGCACCTTCTGGCCGGTGCGCCGCTGCCACCAGGAGACGTTCTGGGCCATCACCTCGTCACGGAAGCGCTGGGCAGCGGCGTTCGACTCCGGGTCCTTGGGGTCGAGGGTGAGGAACTTGGTGGTCTGGGCGACGGACCGGGCGTTCTGCTCGGCCCAGTCGAACGCGTCGCCGCCGGAGCCCTTCAGATCGCTGATCAGCTCCAGGGCCCGCTGTGCCTTGACGGCGAGCTGCTGCCGTTCCGCGAGCGGCTTGCCCAGGTAGGCGAAGACGTCGTCGATCGGGCGCAGGCCGGTGTAGAACTCGTTGAGCCGCGGCAGCGCCTCCGGGTGGTTCTTCTGCACGTAGCCGGTCACCCGGTCGAAGAACTCGTCGCTCAGTGCGGGAGCGCCGATGTCATCGCCCATGAAGTGGACGGTGCGGGCGGGGTGGTGGCGGTTGTAGTCCCGCATCCACTCGATGAGGCTGACGAACTCCTCTCGTTCCCAGGGCGAGTTGGTGAGCGTTTCCTTGGCGATCTCGCGGGCGTCGCCCTTGCCGGTCTGGAGGTATTCGTCAATCTGAAGACCCGCGGACCAGCTCAACTCCAGGGCGAAGGTGGTGAAGCCCTTCTCCTCGACGAGGTGGCGGAAGACCCGCTCCTTCATGGCGAAGAACTCGTGTGAGCCGTGAGTGGCCTCGCCGAGGCCGACCACCTTCGCGTCGCCGATCATCGCACCGAGGGCCCGAAGGTCAGTCGTGTTCCGACCGGGTTCGGTCGATCGCAGCGGGTGGGCCGCCTGCTCCAGTGCACGGACCGGGTTCTGCTTTCCGTCGGCCGTGTGGGCCAGGGCGGCCTGATCCGTGGTGGGGACGAGGACCGCCCCCATCACTAGCGCCGTCGTCACCAGCAGTCCCCGTCGGCCGATGTGCTTCCGCCACATGGTCATGCTCTCTGCCCCTCAGCGTGCTTAACTGCAACTTGCTGCTGCAACCTGAGTTGGATCATCGCCCGCGATTCCCGTCCCGCGCAGTAGTGGCAGCTCCCAAACCTCTTCGGGGGATACCCCCCGCTGGGAGGGGCGAGAGCTGCACCAGGGCAGCCGTTGCCCGGCCGCGCTCCGAACTGGGGAAGCTCAGGGCCTGTGCTCCCCGCGCTGCCGGACCTCGGAGATGAGCGAGCCACCGCAGCGGTAGGCCAGGTGTACGTGGGACAGGACGTTGAGGAACGCCAGGTCGGCGTGGGCTCCGGGGTGGTGCGGCCGATGTCAGTGCGGCGTAGGGCCGCCGCGTCGCCTGCCGAGGCGGTCATCGCCACTCACTGCACGGGAGGTCAAGGCGCACGCTCCGTACTGCCGGGTCATCTTCACCGTGTACGAGATGAAGCGCCTCGGCCGCGACGCCGTCGAACACACCGCCCGCGCCGACCACGGCCTGGTCCTGGAGAGGCTCGCCGGGCCCCTGCCAGGCACCTGCGACCCCACCGGCCCCGTTAAGAGGTCATCGTAGAGGTCGTTTTCGTCCGTTATTTCATCCAGGTATGAAATGTTCTGTGGCTTTCTTCGGGTCGTGCCAGGAGATGGTGTTCTCGCTGGTGAGGCGGCGGGCCATGAGGTCGGTCATGGCAATGTGGATCACGGCTTCGGAGCGGGTGGGCAAGGTTTTGTGGTCACGCGCCGGGCGGCGGTGGAGCATGGGCCGGCCGTAGGTCCGCTCGACCGCCCACCGCTTCGGGACCGGGGTGAAGCCCCTGCTCCCGGGCTTGCGGGCGGTGATCTCCGTGTCGGTGCCGAGGGTGGCGGCATGCTCGGTGTCGGCGGTATCCGCCGTCGGCCCACACCTTGCGGATGCCCGGATGGTCGGCAGCGGCCTGGTCGAGCAGTGCGGTGCCGGCCACGGAGTCCTGCACGCCGGCCGCGGTCACCAGTACCGCGAGGAGGAGGCCGAGCGTGTAGGTGGCGATGCTTCGCTTCCTGCCGACGCTCTTCTTGCCGGCGTCGATGCCCTGGCCGGTGGCGGGAACGCTGGTGGAGGTCTTGACGCTCCGGGCGTCGATCACGCAGGCCGCTGGCTCGGCATCCCGGCCCTCCTTCTCCCGCAGAGGCTGCCGGAGCAGGCCGCTGAGCTGGGCGAACACGCCCTCGTCGGCCCATTTGGAGAAGTAGCCGCAGACGGTGCTCCAGTGCGGGAAGTCGTGCGGAAGGTACCGCCACTGGACCCCGGTGCGGTCCACGTACAAGATCGCGTCCATGATGTCGCGCAGCTCGCGCTCGTGCGGCCGGCCGAGAGCCAGGGTCCTGCCGCGGTGCTCGAGACGCCACGCGGTCAGGACCGGCTCGATCAACTCCCGGCGGGCATCGGACAGATCACTCGGATACGGACGCCGTTTCGGCGTGCTTCCGGCGTACCGCGCCGGACCGAGTGCGCCCAGGCGCACAGCAATGGCGACGGAAGCACACGACCGCGGAGACCGGCCATCCCGGGATGACACAGGAGCACGTAACCTTCCGCCCCACCCGCCCCGCAGACATCGCCCCCTCCACAACCTCACCTGCACCACACCCCCACGCTCCGAGGATCCTCCGATAGCGGGCAGTCGAGACGAAAACGACCTCTTGTGAGCTGGTGCGTGATTGCATTGGATACGTGGGGGCCTGTGCTGCGGGTTTGCGTCAGCCGGTGGTGTTGCGGTCGGAGACGAGGCCGGCGACGGCCGGGTAGGTGGCGGGCAGGTTCTCCCGGCGGTGGGCCCAGCGGACCAGTTGCTTCCGGCGTTTGTGATCGGCGAGGGCGTGTTCGACGGTGATGCGCTTTGAGGAGTGCCGGTGTCGGGCTCGCAGGCGGGCTTCGAGGACCTCGGGCGGGCTGATCCTGTTTCCCTTCCCGGGCGGGGTCACGGCCTGGCCGGGACGATCGCGACGGAGCCCGGGACAGCCGTCGTCCAGAAGGACCTCCACGTCGCGAAAGTGCTGGAAACAGGTACTGATGCCTTCGTTGCGTGCGGCGGTCGTGTCGTGCATCCGCCCTGGTCGCAAGGCATCGGTCCAGAGCGTGCGGCCCTGCTGGTCGGCGATGACGGTGGCCTTCATGGTGTTCTGTTTCTTCTTGCCCGGGACGAACGCATGGCGCCCGCCGCGGTCGGCCGGGGCCGGCAGCCCTCGTATCTCGGCGATCGCACGGGTGATGGTGGAGCGGTCAACGCCGAACAACAGCCCCAACGCCGCATGCGGCAGATCGTGCCGCAGGTGAATCAGCGTGGCCACGAGCCGGTTGATGAACACCAGCCGATGCGGGGCACCGGCTCCTGCCTCGCGCTTCCTGACCCCGCCGCGAGCTTCGTGACGACGCCCCTCGACCACGGCCTGCCACGGTCCCGCCAACACCTCAACCAGGGAGGCGAGATGCCCCCGGGAGACCCCTGTGAACACCTGATGCGCGAGAACCGTCCGACCGAGCATGATTGCCACATCCAGATCATGCCACCCACCAGCAAGAACACATCACCCGCTATCACGCACCAGCTCGTTAGGGAGCGCAGAGAATCAACGTGTTGCTTTCCGCTCTGCGGCTCGTTGATGTGGCATGAGCATCTCCGAGTCGATCCGTGGTCAACTCGCCCTGCGGTTCGAGGCGTTGTTCCCGCACCTCGACGAGCGGCAGAGGCACCTGCTGATGGCAACCGAGGCCCGGTTGCTGGGCCATGGCGGGATCCGGGCCGTCGCGCAGGCGGCCCGGGTCAGCGAGACCACGATCCGCAAGGGCGTGGACGAGCTGGAATCCGGGACGGAACCGTTGGGACGAATCCGCCGGCCCGGGGGCGGACGCAAGAAAGCAGCCGATATGGACCCGGGACTCCGGTTGGCCCTGTGCGCCCTGGTTGAGCCGGACTCGCGCGGGGATCCGATGTCACCGCTGCGCTGGACGACGAAGCCGACCAGGAAACTGGCGGGGGAACTCACCCGGAAGGGGCACAAGATCGGCGCTGACACGGTGGGTGACCTGCTGCGAGAGGAAGGTTTCAGCCTGCAGGCCAACGCCAAGACCATTGAGGGCGCCCAGCACCCGGACCGCGACGCCCAGTTCCACTACATCAGCGAGCAGGCCCAGGCCCATATGGACACCGGACAGCCGGTGATCAGCGTGGACACCAAGAAGAAGGAGCTGGTCGGCGAGTACCGGAACGCTGGGCGAGAGTGGCGGCCGACCGGTGAGCCGGTGAAGGTCAGGACGCACGATTTCCTCGACCGGCAGGGACCGGGCAAGGCGATCCCGTACGGGATCTACGACATCGCCGCGAACACCGGCCGGGTGAATGCCGGCACGGATCACGACACCGCGGCGTTCGCGGTCGCCTCCATCCGCCGCTGGTGGCAGGCCCGCGGCCAGTACGACCACCCGGCCGCCAACCGGCTTCTGATCACCGCCGACGCAGGCGGCTCCAAACGGGCACCGCACCCGCGCCTGGAAGACCGAACTCGCGGCGCTCGCTGCCGAGACAGGACTGGAGATCACGGTCTGCCACATGCCGCCGGGCACGTCGAAGTGGAACAAGATCGAGCACCGGCTCTTCTCCCACATCAGCATGAACTGGCGTGGCAGGCCGTTGACCAGCCACCACGTCATCGTGAACAGCATCGCCGCGACCACCACCCGAACCGGGTTACGGGTCGAGGCCCATCTGGACACGGGTGCCTACGACACCGGAATCAAGGTCACCGACGCCGAGATCGACGCCCTGCCGATGCTCCGCCACCGCTTCCACGGCGACTGGAACTACCCCCTCAACACTGCACACGCGCGGCCGACGCCCCGGGCAGCCGACCCCACCACACCGGCAGATACCGCCCCCGCCCGGGCCTCAGCCCGTCCCGGCCCCGTCTCGCTCCGCGACCCGGAACTGACAGGCATGACGGCCGCACAGCTGGACCAGCTGATCCGCACGCTGATCCCTGCCCTCGATGACAGACGCGAGAAGCGCCGACACCAGCAGCGCGGCGGCAATCGGCTCCGGGCCCGGGGCGCCGGCGCCAAGGACACGCTCACCGCACCCGACCGGATCCTCGCCGCCGTCCTCCACCAGCGGAGGATCGGCACCCACGACCTCCTTGCCGCACTCTTCGGCGTCACCCGCAGCACCATGCCCAGAGCCGTGCAGGAGGTGCAGCCTCTCCTGGTCGAGCTCGGCCACGCGATCCCGCCGTCCACCGCAAGGGTCCGCGCGCCTGCGGACCTGACAGCTTCCCTCACCCCGGAAGCCGCCCAGCACAAGATCAAATCCGCATGTTGATTCTCTGCGCTCCCTAAACGGTGACGCCTGGCAGGACCAGCTCAAGGCCGTGGCGGACGCAGGCTTCCGGGGGATCGCGCATGACCGGCGTGGTCACGGCTGGTCAACGCCGGTGTAGAACAGGTACGACTTCGACACGTTCGCGGACGACCTGCATGACCTGATCACCCAGCTCGACCTGCGCGACGTGATCCTGGTCGCCCACTCGATGGGGGGTGGCGAACTGGCCCGGTACATCGGCCGCCACGGAACCGACCGCGTCAAGTCCGCCGTCCAGCTTTCCGCAGTGCCGCCGCTGATGCTGCAAACGCCGGACAACCCCGAGGGCGTGCCGCAGAGCGTCTTCGACGACATCAAGAAGGGCATCCTGACGCAGCGCTCGTAGTTCTGGAAGGACACCGCCGTCGGCTTCTTCAGCGCCAACCGGGACGGCAACAAGGTCACCCAGGACACAAGGACGCCTTCTGCTACATGGTCATGGCCCAGACCATCGAGGGCGGGGTCGACTGCGTCGACGCCTTCGCGTCCACGGACTTCCACGAGGACCTGAAGAAGTTCGGCGTGCCGATGCTGATCGTGCACGGTGACGATGCCCAGGTCGTCCCGATCGACGCGACCGGCCGCAAGTCCGCGAAGATCATCCCGAACGCCATCCTCAAGGTCTACCAGGGCGGCTCCGACGGTATCGCCCTGGTGCCGGACGACAAGGAGAAGTTCAACCAGGACCTCCTGGACTTCCTCAAGAGCTGACTCCGCCGCAGGCCACCGGCAGGTCGGGTGAGGGGTCTCCCTCGCCGCCCTGCCGGTTCTCGGCGGGTTCCGGACCCGAGCCCGGACCAAGACCACGGCCCCGGCCTGGGTCACCCCTGAATCGGGGCGCCGTCCGCCGGGCACGGGACCGACGACGAGCACAGTCATCCCTTCTGCGCACCCCCGCCGCCGGACCTGTCGAAATGGAGAGGGCGAGGTCTGGGCGGGCGGGAGTGCCTCGGGGATCGGCGGTCGGCCAGTCCCTCACGCGTCGGCGGGGCCGCGCGCCGGTGCCTCGGACGGCACCGCGACGCGGTGCACAGAGTGCAATGGCACCCGCCCAGCACTTCAGGAATGGGCGGACGAGCAGGCACGAGAGTGGCCCGGATCCCGATCGGATCCTTCCCCTCCCGCGTTCTGCACCTCAGCTGCCCACCAGCGCATGCCAAGTGGGCACTGGTCCAAGCGGCTTTGCAGCGCGTTTGCGGACGGCAGGCTGCCCGGTGTCGCGAGCATGATCCCCGGTAACCGCCCGTTTTTCCCCCGCTCAGGACGCGCTGCGTTTCCTCGCGCCCGCGGTCTTCTTCGTGGTGCCCGTTCCAGGGCCGCGCGTCCGGAATCCGGCCTCGGTGGCCTTGCGCTGCCCGTGCGTCCAGTTCAGCGCGAGCCACACGGTCTGCAGGAGGACCAGCATCGGAGGACCCTCCCCTAACCCCTAGGGGCCGGGAGACCCACGCGCTGGTCCGACAAAGCCGTAAGACAGGAGGGCCGCGCCGAGTGGACCGATGGGCCGGACTGGTACGCCATTGTCGCTCCCGAGGAGCTCGCCGCCGACAAGAACTTGGCCGCCGATCGGGCGCTCGACCCGCGTTGGTCCACCCGCATCGCCGCCCGCGACACGGCCGAATCGGTGCAGGCGATCTGGGCCGATCGCACCGGAGCGCCGCTGTCTGCGGGTGGGTGCGGGCGGTGGCGAGGTGGCAACTGATCGACACTGCATTGTTGTTGGCCTCCGTCCGCCGGTTTTTGTGGCTGCGAAGAACGGCAGCCCGGTCGGGTTGGTGCGCAACGAGGCCGGCGTCGTCACCCAGCCGGCGGGTGCAGGTACACGCCAACCGTGTTGAGTCGTTCCCGCCCGGGCGCCGACGACACGGCGAGGGGCCGCGCCGTCGGCACTGTGCCCTCCCACGCCGCCTCAGCGCTGCGGGTCGGGGTGTCGATGGCACGACTGTCGGCAGACGGTCGATCGGCCGCCCACCCTGATTGATGAACGACACGGAGCAGGACTCCAGCAGGACGTCGGTGTGCCGTCCTACACCGCTAGTTGGATCATGAGCCCATCCTCGTGCAGTACGAGGTATGAGTGGGGCGGAACAGAGACTGGAGGCAATTCGAGACACTGATTCTGCATAGAGGACTGGCATGGCTCTACGAGGCGCCCGAACGATTTCCGTACTCACGGTCGGCACGGTGACGACATTGATGGCAGCGCTCACCCCCGTGACGGCGTTCGCGGCGGGGGATCCGCTCCAGCAGTACGCGCAGCAGGAACTCCGTTGGGAGCGCTGCGATCCGGGCCGTCCGGCGACGTTCGAGTGCGCGAAGGTCAAGGTGCCGCTGGACTACAGCGACCCCGGGGGCCGGAAGATCGACCTCGCGATATCGCGGGTAAAGGCGAACGGCGCGAAGGAGCGGCACGGCGTGCTGCTGATGAATCCCGGGGGACCGGGCGTTCCGGGGCTGACCATGCCCGTGGAGATGGAGCCGTTGCTGTCGGCGGAGGTACGGGAGCGGTTCGACCTGGTCGGCTTCGACCCGCGCGGGGTCGGACGGAGCGCGCCGATCAGCTGCGGTCTGACGGTCGACGAACAGGCCGTCCAGCGCCCCTACACCGCACGGACGTTCGCGAAAGATGTGGCCCTGACCCGGTCGGTGGCCGACAAGTGCTGGGCCAAGGCGGGCGACATGCTGCCGCACCTCACCACCCGCAACACGGCACGGGACATGGACGTCGTCCGGGCGGCACTGGGGGAAGAGAAGATCTCCTACTTCGGGTACTCGTACGGCACCTACCTGGGCGCCGTCTACACGCAGATGTTCCCCCGGCGCTCGGACCGGTTCGTGCTCGACAGCGCCCTCGATCCGACGCTCGCGTGGCGAGGGACGTTCCGGGGGTGGTCGACCGGGGCCGAACTCGCCTTCACCCGCTGGACCGAGTGGGCCGCCGCCCGCAACGTCACCTATGGTCTGGGGCCGACTCCGGCGAAGGTCCGGCAGACGTACTGGGAGCTCATCACCCGCGCCGACCGCACACCCGTCCCGACGAACGGTGGGGCGCTCAGCGGCGGCGCCATCCGTTCCCAGTACGGTGCGTTCGTCGGCGTCAAGACCGTCACCCCGTGGATCGTCGCATTGAAGGCTTCGGCCGCAGGCGGACCGCCCGCGCCGGCCACGCCGACCGCGTCGGCCGAACCGACTGTCCCCGGCTCCACCCCGGTTCGGTCCGCCGACGCGGGGGCATTTGGTGCGGACGTTCCTGCCGACAACCAGTCCGCCGTTACCTGGGCCGCCTTCTGCGGCGACACCCGCAGCTGGCCGCGAAACCCCGAGCAGTACCGCCGGGACGTGATCCGAGACCGTGCCAAGTACCCGCTGGCCGGAGACCTGGGGGCCACCATTCAGCCGTGCGCGTTCTGGAAGTCGGCGGCCAGGGAGTCGGCCACCGTGGTGAGCAACGACGTCAGCGCGCTGATCGTGCAGAACCAGTGGGATCCGCAGGCGACGCTGGCCATGGCGCAAGGCATGCGGCGGGCGCTGCACGGTGCGCGGATGGTCACCGTGGCTGGCGGCGAGGGCCACGGCGTGGTGGTGGCCGGACCGTCCTGCGCGGACGCCGGCGTCACGCGGTACCTGACCACGGGCCGACTGCCCGCGAAGGACCTGACCTGCGGTGGCCAGTGACCTGAGTCGGAGACTCATGGGCGGGGGAGGCCGACTGGCGTGCCGAAACGGGCGGCATCATTTTCGGAAGTGCGTTGGCAAGGGAAAGGGTGGCCCTCCCGCTCCGCGTACTTGCGCCTACTGCCAAGCCCTCTCCTACCGCGAAGAGCACGGACAACTGGAGGTCCCCGTTCCCCAGGTACGTCCGCCTTCGTAGACCAACCAGATGGGGCAGCTGTCTTCTCGGATGTCGGCCAGGGTGGCGCAGGTACGACGCCCCGGTAGGCGAATTGCGAGGGGTCGGGCCAGGATGGAGGTAACCCGAATGCAGCAGTGTGGCGGACGTGATCCGCAGTATCGGGCGCTGTTGTCCACGGAAGAGGCCAGCCGCTCCTCCTTGACGAGGTCCTGACGGTGACCGTACCCGAGGCGCAGACCCCAAGACCGCCACATCGATATCAAGGCGCCACATCGAGATCAAGGGGTGAGCAGTCACAAACAACGACCTGTGTGTAGCTCCCAGCACAGCGTGCAGCGGTGCGACGGGATGTCAGCCAGCGGGGCAAGGAGGGTGTCGTGCGGCAGTTGAGCGCGCTTGATGCGCAGTTCCTCGGTTACGAGAGCGACACCAATGTCGCCAACATCGGAGGCTTGTCGATCGTCGACGGGCGGTTTTCCCGGGACGACTTGGTCGAGCTGGTGAAGGAGCACTGCGCGATCACCCCTGTGCTACGGCAGAGGCTCATGACGGTGCCGTTGGGCCTGGATCGCCCGTACTGGGTGGAGAACGAGTCCGTGGACCTGGACTATCACGTACGCGAGCTGGCCCTGCCGCGACCTGGCAACGACCATCAGTTGGCCGAGCAGGTCGCTTGGCTGCACGAGCAGCGCCTGGACCGCTGCTATCCGCTGTGGGAGATGTACGTGATCAGCGGGCTGCACGGCAAGCGCGCAGCGGTGTACGTCAAGGCGCATCACGCGGCGGTCGACGGCGTGGGCGGGACGGTGCTGCTGAACGCTTTCATGAGTCGGGAGCCGAGCCCGCAGCGTCAGCGCCCCCGCCCGCGTGCGCAGCCTGATCGCGTCCCGCCCACAGCTGAGGTCCTGGCGAGGTCCGTGGCGGGGATGGTCGCCCATCCCGCGCGCCTGACGAGGTCCGTCGTTGAGACAGTGCCGTATCTCGATGAGATTCCGCTGGTCTCCCGGCTACCGGGGGCGGTCTCGGTGTCGAAGGCGGTCCGGTCGGTGACCCGTCGCCTCGCTGGGCTTGAGGGAGCTCCGGAGCTGCCGAGCCTGGCCGTGCCGTGGACGCCCTTCAACGGACCGATCTCCCGCCACCGGCGCTTCGCCTTCACGGATCTTCCGCTGGACGAGGTGAAAGGCATCAAGAACGCCTTCGGCGTGACGGTCAACGACGTGGTCGTTGACCTTGCCGCGACGGCCGTACGGCGGTGGCTGATCGGCCACGACGCACTGCCCGAGGAGCCGCTTGTGGCCTGCGTGCCATTCGCGCTGCGCAGGAAGGGCGTAGGGGAGACCGGTAATCGGATCACTGTGATGCTCACCTCGCTGGGGACCCAGATCGCCGACCCGCGCGAGCGGCTGCAGGCCACCCACGAGGCGATGCGGAAGATCAAGGAGCGCTTCGATCTGGCCCCGGCCCAGTGGTTGCAGGGGCTCTGCGAGAGCGTGCCTGCCGCGTTGACCGGTCTGGCTGATCGCGCGCTCTTCGGGCTGCTGGCCCGGGGGTGCCCGGCGGTGAATCTGACCGTCTCGAATGTCCCCGGCCCGCAGATCCCGCTGTACATGTGCGGCCGAGCGGTCCTCGCTCAGTACCCGGTGTCCCTGATCAATGATGCGGGCGGTGGCCTGAACATCACTGCGTTCTCCTACAGGGGTGAGCTCGGTATGGGGATCGTGGTCGACCGCGCGATGGTTCCTGACGTCTGGCACATTGCCGACTACCTGCACGACGCTTTGGAGGAGCTGAAGTCGCTGGTCGGGTAAGGCGCCCGGGCCTTGGAGCCCGAGTCCGGTCCTACGGCGGGGCCTCGCGAGAAAGTAGGCGGCCACGACCGGGGCCGGAATGAGCTGTCGCCGTGGTGCGTACAGGCCCGGCGGGCGGCACGACCGGCCGAGCGGCTGCGTCCTCAGCCACCGCAACATGTGCTCCGAGGTTGCCAACGCCGTCCCGAAGGTGTGATCGATGCTCCGGCAGGACGCTACGACTCTCCTGCTCCACTTCCCGTCGCCGGTCCGCCAAATCCATCACATAGGGGGTTTTCCCTCGACGTCACCGGACTGGCTTCGTACACGACAGTGAGCAGCGTTCTGACAGCAGTTCGGGAGGTGCTGTGGAGGCTGGCCCACGTCGAATGTTCACGGCTTCGAGCAGCAGCTCGGGGGCTGTGGTCGAGGTCGGCCGTCTGCCGCTTCCAGGGAGCCAGGGCAAAAGCGCTGGCTGCGCGCATGATGGGGAGGACGGTGCTCGGATTGGGACGCCCTGCTGGCCGCCTCGGGATATCTCCGCTGATGGCAGACTCGATCGCCCCACCTGCGGCCAGATATCTCCCGCTCTCGTACTGTTGGCCACCGGCAAGGGGCGAGCGAGGGCGTTCATGACGCGGTCGCGGACATCTTGGCATGATGAGATGGTAGGAAAAATGCGATACGAGTCGATTCTGGCAGCAGGGGCGGGTCTCGGCTGAGAGGAACGGCATGCTCGACAGAGTCCAGGACGTGCCTTCTGGGGTCGACGCCGTGAAGGCGATCGGCACAGTGTCGAAGGACGACTACAAAGCGGTGATCGAGCCGCTCGTGGACGATGCACGCAGGGAAGGCCGCCGGATCCGGCTCCTGTGGGAAGCCGGCCCGGAATTCCGGGCGTTCACCCCAGCGGCCGGGTGGGAGGACCTCAAGGTCGGGATCGGCTCCATGCGCCTGTTCGAAGGGTGCGCCGTCGTCAGTGACACGGGCTGGATCCGGCAGTCGACCCGGCTCGCGAGCTTCCTGATGCCCTGTCCGGTACGAGTCTTCGGAGGCCAGGATCGCGAAGAGGCTCTGCGCTGGCTCGTCTCACTGCCCGAAGGACCCGGCGTCTCACACCAACTCCTGTCCGGGTCCAAGGTTCTTGTGGTCGAGATCGAACAGCCCTTGCGTACACAGGACTTCGACGCACTGGCGCAGACAGCCGACAGCTGGCTCGAAACTCACGACGAACTGGCCGGTGTCGTGGTGCACGCTCGCGCCTTCCCGGGATGGGAGAACATCGGAAGCCTGCTCCGGCACGTCCGTTTCGTCCGTGACCATCATCGCAAGGTCACAAGGATCGCGCTGGCGGCCGACAGCAAGCTCGCCGACCTCGTACCTCACCTTGCGAACCACTTCGTCCAAGCCGAAGTACGACAGTTCGGGTACGAAGAACTCGACGACGCCGTCGCCTGGGCCTCGAGCCCGCCCGACCGTAACCCCGCCGACGCGCCTTGAGGTGGTAGCCAAGACAACCCTCCCTCCGCCCAGGCGCTACGTCCAAGGGCCGCGCATCGAGCCATAAGGCATTCCGCATCCGCTTTCTTGAGCGAAGTTTGAAGCGGATGCCAGCCACCAACGGCCCTCGAGCGGCCATGCGGCGCAGGTAGGTGCCGGTTGAGATGCGCAGACGCGAGCGGGCAAGGAGAAGATCATGCCCATTGACGGAGAGTGAGCCTTTTCCAACCTGGTAGTAGCGGCCACGAGTTGGATGCTCCTGCGCAACGACGAAGCTCCTGGTAGACGGTGTCACGACCAAGATCCACCGTGCTGCCAGGAGCTTCGCGTGCTTGTCTACCCGTCGTCGATCGACCTGTCCAGTCGCACCCTGCGATATCTGGCCGGACATCTCACCTCCCGGCGGCAGGAGATCGGCACGCGGTGGCGACGACTGGCACCAGGGCGCCAGGCTCTGCTCGCCCTCGCCCACCTGCGGTGTGGTGACACCTACGCCCAGCTTGCCGCTGGGTTCGGCATCGGGATCGCGACCGCCTTCCGCTATATACGCGAGGCCGTCGACGTACTGGCCGCCCTCGCCCCATCCCTGGCCGAGGCGATGAAGACGATCCAGATGAAGGCGTTCGTGATTCTGGACGGCACCCTGCTGCCGATCGACCGGATCGCCGCCGACACCCCGTACTACTCCGGGAAACACAAACGCCACGGCATAAACGTCCAGGTCCTCACCGACCCGTTCGGACACCTGCTCTGGGCCTCGCCGGCTCTGCCCGGCTCGACTCACGACCTGACCGCCGCACGCCACCATGGGATCACCGAAGCCCTCGCTGAGGCGGACCTCAAATGCTGGGCGGACAAGGCGTACCAGGGAGCCGGCAGGCCTGTCCGGGTGCCCTTTCGTGGCCGCCGCCTCAAGCGATGGAAGCGTCGTCACAACACCACCCACGCCAAGATCCGCTGCCTCGGCGAACGCGCCATGGCCACCCTCAAGGGCTGGCGCCTCCTCCGGAAGCTCCGCTGCAGCACGAACCGGATCACGGACGTGGTGAAGGCGGTCGTCGTCCTTCACCACGTTTCAACGTGAGGTTGGAAAAGGCTCACTACATACAACGGAGACCTGGCTGCGCCCCTCGCAGGCGCCGTCACCGGCCGTCTACGGGGTGTCCTCCTGGTCTTGGTCGGATACGGGGTCGGGGTGGAATGGCCTGGTGTAGCGCAGTCCGGTGTCGGGGGTGATGTTGAATACCGCGCACAGGTGTTGCGGATCGGCGCCGGTGACGGCGGCCTCTTCGAGGATTCGGTCCTCGCGAAGTCGCCGTGCGGTGACGGGGAGATCCTTGAGCAGGGGCTGCATCCAGCCGATGGTGGCCGACGTGCGAGAGTGCGCGGTCTGCGAGCTGAGGAAGAGGTGGGGGTTGCGGGTGTGTGGCCAGCGTGCGTTCCGGAGTTGGATGTAGTTGGCGGCGGCCTGGCGAGTGAAGGCGTCGAGGGGATGGTCGGTGTCGACGAACGAGAGTCGGCCGCCGGTGAAGTCGATGGCAGCCAAGGGCAGTGCTCGGGCCTGGTGGGGGTAGAGCGCATGAATGCCGATGAGGGCGATCAGTAGCTTGAGGGCGGGGTCGGTGTCGGCGGCCGCGGCGAGGGTCTGGATCGCCTCGGCGCTCAGCGGCGTGGGCACCGAGGTGGGCTTCGCCCCCAGACGCAGGCCGCGTGCGGGGTTGGTGAACAGCAGCCGTTGGCTCTTGAGGGTCTTGAACATGTTGCGCAGCGCGACGGCATCGTTGTGCGGAGATGAGCAATGGGCAAGCCACTCTGTGAGGTCGGCGCGCGTGACCTGGCGAAGGGTGTGATAGCGCTTCGAGCAGTCGAGGAGGAATGAGGCCGAGGCGTTGACCTGGTTGCGGACGGTGTTGGTCGAACGGGGCCGGCGACGGGGCCCGCCGTATCGGACGATGCGGATCCACACGAGGGCTTCTGCACGGATCTCCGGGTGCACGTCGCTGAGCCGACGGTGGATCCATGCGTCGAGGGGGCCGATGCGGTCGTCGTCGAGGAGGTCGAGGTGAGCGAGGACCTCGGTAACCCGGGTGATGGCACGTCTGACTTGCCGGTGCGGCAGAGTGGCAACGGTGCTGGCCTTGATGCTTTCGTGCGGCCCGTGGACGGCGGTCAGCAGGTACAGGCTTCGCAGCACCCGTTCGCGCAAGGCCGGTGACCAGCCTTGGGCCTCGGCGCTGGCCTCGGCCCGCGCGGAGACGTAGGCGGTGAAGGCGGGGTCGATGGGCTCGACATCGGGCACGGTGACGCGCGACATGTCCCGCTCGGCGATGAACAGCGGCTCCTGACGCCACCGGGGCATCGCCCAGAATGAGCCGCCGACGGGCTGGTGCGCTTCGGGTGAGCCGCGCTCCCGCATCCGGGCGGCAAGGTGGGCCCGCCGGACCAGATCGGCGATGAACAGCTGCTGCCCGGTGGTGGCCGCGGTGGTGAGGTCCGGTCGCTGCCACGTCCGTGGAACGGCTTGGGCCCGGCAGCGGCACAGCCGGCACACCCCGTGCTTGAGGAGCGGCACGGTGCGGCGGCAGGTTTCGCAAGTGCCGGGTTGGTGGCCGCGGTTGCATAAGGAAGTGCAGGCTGCACAGCGGCCGTGGCGGTGCCAGGTGCCCCAGGTGAAGCAGTCGCTTCAGCTGTCCGCGTACGGCATACGGGGATGACAGCGACGGCAGTAGCCGCTGACGTAGTGGGCGTCGCTGCCGCATGCTTTGCAGGCCGGCGGCGGAAGCTCGGGATGCAGACAGCTGAAGCAGCGGAGCCAGCCGTACTCCGCGACCTTGTCGCCGCACTGCTTGCACGGCCGGGGCCGCAGATTCGCAGTGGTGGTTCCGCCCGACCGACCCGACGCTCGATCCTGGGGTGCTCGCCCGCGACCGCCGCTGGGGCGGACGTGCTTGCGGGACTTCTCGGGCTCCGGGGCCAGAAGGTTGTTGGGTTGGCAGCCCAGAACCTCGCAGATGATGTCGAGGTCGTCCAGACGGATGGTGACCGGCTGCCCGGACCACAGATTGGACATCTTCCCCGCGGAGCCATTTCCGCAGCTCGGGTATGTCGTATGCCTTGTCGGCGTGGAGCTTGCGGGGTTTGAAGTTCCAGCCGCGGTGGGGGTCGTGTCTCGTTTGGAGACCGGCCACCATGGGCTTCAGGCCCTGGCTGTCGTGGGCGTTGGCGGCGGAGAGCCCGACGACCAGGGGCAGTCCGTTCGCGTCCGACAGGATGTGCATCCTGGAACCCGGTTTGCCCCGGTCCACGGGGCTGGGACCTGTGAGTCCGCCCCTTTTTTGGCCCGTACCTGGGCGGAGTCGAGGACCACACGGGGCACATCGAGCAGGCCGCACCCGTCGATGCGGTCGAGTACCGCCTCGTGCAGCCGGCCCCAGACACCGGCCCTGGACCAGATCACGAACCGCCGGTGAGCAGTTGACTTGGAGACCCCGAAACACGGCGGGAGAGCCCACCCGACGCCCCTGGGCGCCCCCCTACGAACGGGAGGACCAACCCGACCAACAAGGTAGAGCGGCCTGACCCGACGGCCCTGGCCGAAAACCAGACCGCCCAGGCCAGTCATGACCGGTGCCCCGGAGGATTGCCCCGCCGGGGCACCAGGTGCCTCATTGGCCTGTTACGGCTTTCCCTCCCAGTTCTCCGGGACGAGCGGCGTGGGCATCAGCCACACCGCAAAGGCCACCTGGGCCATAACCTGGAGCATCACAGCCTCGGTCATGGCCGCCCCTATGAGCGGCAGCGCAAAGAACATCATGGGGAAGACCAGCAGGGCCCGAAACAGGGCGACCTCCATGTGCTGATGGGCCAGTCCCGCCACGATCGCCAGGAACACCGTGGGAATGCCGGTGAAGGCCAGCATCAGCAGGCCGACCCGCATGCTATCGAGGAAAGACCATTCCGGGACCACCAGCGCGATGACGATCCAGACGGCCACGTGCAGCAGGACGTATGACAGGACGCACCGTCCCATCCGTCCCAGCACCCGGCGCATGCCGGGGCCGTTCGCTGGCCTGGTGGTAGTCATCAGCACCCCTTCACACACACGTTGTCAGTCCAGGCCTTGTCGATCGGGCCTCGACGCCGGTTTTGGACACGGGGTATGCGGCTTGCGTCAGCGTAGTTGATGTCGTTCGGAGGGCGTTCTCGTAGGCGATGGGGCGGCGGTGTCCGAGGCGGGAGTGTCGGCGTCGGACGTTGTAGCGGTGCAGCCATCGGAACGCGTCGAGCCGGGCCTCGCGCTCGCCGGCCCAGTGCTTGCGGCCCTGGAGGGGCTCGCGTTTGAACGTTGCGTTGAAGGACTCGGCCAGTGCGTTGTCCCCCCTGGAGCCGATCGCGCTCATGGACTGGCGGATGCCGGCCTGGTGGCAGGCGTCGGCGAAGTCCTGGCTGGTGTACTGGGCGCAGTGATCGGTGTGCAGGACCGCTCCGGCGAGGCTGCCTCGGGTGCGTTCGGCAGCGGCCAGGGCGTCGACGACAAGATCGGTGCGCATGTGATCTGTGATCGCCCAGCCGGTCAGGCGGCGTGAGGCGAGGTCGATGACGGTGGCCAGGTAGAGGTACTTCCCGCTCTCCAGAGGGAGGTAGGTGATGTCGCCGACGTACTTCGTGTTCGTCTCGCGTGCGGTGAAGTCACGGCCGATCAGGTCCGGGGCCTTCGTCGCGGCCGGGTCCGCGACCGTGGTGCAGTGCCTTCGCCGCAGCCTCACGCCGGCCAGGCTGATGCTCCGCATCATGCGTACGACCCGCTTGTGGTTGACGCGGTCGCCACCCTCGCGGAGCTCGGCGGTGACCCTGGGGACGCCGTAGGTGCCGTCCGACTGGCGGTGCACGGCCCGTATCCGTGATGCGAGAGCGGCGTCGGCCGCCTGCCGGGCGGCCCGGTCGACGGCGGTGCGGCACCAGTAGTAGAAGCTGGAGCGGGCGATGCCCAGGATGGTGCACAACCGCTTCACGCCATAGTGGCGCCGGTGGTCGGCGACGAACTGGAAGCGGTTCACCAGCGCGTCTCCCCGGCGAAATACTTGGCCGCTCTCCGCAGGAGCTCGCGTTCTTCCTCCAGCTCGCGGATCTTCTTGCGCAGGGCCGCGTTCTCCGCCTCCAGTGCAGTGGGCGGCTCAGCGGACGCCTCGGCCCGGCGACCCCGAGGCCGACTGGCACCAGACGCCCTGACCCAGTTCCGCAACGTCTCCGGGTTCACCCCCAGATCAGCGGCAACCGACCTGATCGTCGCTTCGGGCCGCGGCTCATACAGCGCGACCGCGTCCGCCTTGAACTGCGTCGGACAGTTCTTCATGACCACGAGATGTCCGTTCTCAGATCCTCAGGATCCAGTGTCTCGTGTGTCCAAGATCCGGGGTCAAGGCCCATCGCCCCCCTCGCCCTCCTGCTGGCCAATCTCGGTGCCCTGCACAACCGGACGCTGTTCGCGCTCCTCGGCCCGGTGCACGGTTGCGCCTACCTTCTGATCGTGCTCGGCACCCTGAGCCTTTCAACGGCGACGGCGCCCGCGAAGCTTCTCACTCTCCATCCCCGGCATCGGCGGACTCGCCGCCATACGGCACATCACCCGCCGGCACGGCGGCCCGCACTCCCGGGACAGACGGCTGACGGCGTCCCTCGTTCGGCCGGAGCCCGGCGACCGCACCGGGCCCGGCCGAACGAGGCGCGAGGAATATCAGTCGTTGAACGACGGGTCATCCACGACATACAGCCAGCGTCCGTCGGGCTGCCGGCGGGCGACTTCCGTGGTGACCGTCGTCACCTGAGGCCGCCCGGGGGCGTCGACGGTCGCGACGGACGACAGCAGCGCGAGATCCCCGGTCTCGTGAACACGCCGCAGCTCAAGACCGATCCGTACGCCGCCTTCGACGTAATGCCGCAGGCTCTCGCGCACGGCCTCGGCGCCGGTGGCCGTCGTGCCGGGCCCGGGAACGAACACGGCGCCGGGCTCGTAGAGTCCGGCGAGCCGGTCCAGGTCGCCGGCCGCCAGATGGCGCACGAACAGCTCGCCCAGCTCCTGCGGGCTGCGCGCCGCGTCCTTTTCACCGTCCAGGGACCGGTCCCCCCAGCCCGCGCCGGCGATGAGGTCGTACCAGTCGGGCAGGGCCCGCGGCGGCAGATGGCGGCGCAGCAGCCCGCCAGGGAAGGACAGCGGGCCCGCCTTGAGCGGGTTGTCCTGGGCCTGAGCCACGATCGCGCCGGTCAGGGCGTAGGCGAGGTTCTCGCGGGGGAACGCCGCGTGCACGCGGTCGGCGAAGCCCTCGGGCAGCTGTGTGCGGCCCTGTCCGAGGATGTCCGCGGCGATACCGGCCTGGCAGAGCGCGATCTCCGGCCCCTTGCGCGCGGCGATCTGGTCGGAGGTGTGCAGCGCGATGGCGTCCCACACGATCGCCACATCACTCTCGGGCACTTCGTGCTCGCGCAGGAACCGGGCGGCCAGATCCGCGCCGTCCACCTCGAAACGCTGGTCGCCGTTGCCCTCGTCCGACAGCCCGATGTCGTGGAGCACACTGGCGACGAACACCAGCTCATCGTTGTAGTCGGCGTCCGGGCGCAGCCCCTGCCGCGCGGCGAGGGACCGGCCGAACAGGTAGCCGCGCACGCTGTGCCGGAAGACGTACGGCGCGGTCAGCTCCTCGGCATACCGCAGCGCGGCCACGGCGAGGTCGCTGCCCGGCAGCTCGAAACCGGCGTACGTCTGGGTCGAACGGGATGTCACAGGAATCGATTCCTCACAGGTCATCGGTCCACGGCACGCGCCGTGGCGGATGCCTCGATCCTGTTGCCCCTGGACCCACCCCCACCAGTGGCCGGAATGCCACCATGCGCTAGCTTCTGGCCATGACTGTTGTGTCGATACTCGCGCTCGACGGCGTCCTGCCGTTCGAACTCTCCGTCCCCGGCCAGATCTTCGGCACCGCCAACGAGGCCATCGGCCGTACCCACTACGAAGTCAGGGTCTGCGCCCCCGGCCGACGGGTGACCACCCCCGCCGAGTACGGCGGCTTCCACCTCGCCACCGACTGGGACCTGGAAGCCCTGGCCGAGGCGGACACCGTCGTCATCCCCGGACACGCAGGCTTCCTGGATACCCCGCCCGCCACCGTCGTCGCCGCCCTGCGCACGGCAGCCGGGAACGGCGCCCGCCTCGCGGCCGTGTGCGTCGGCGCCTTCACCCTCGCAGCCACCGGCCTGCTCGACGGCCACCGCGCCACCACCCACTGGCAGCACGCCGCCGAACTCGCCCACCGCCACCCGGCCGTCGACGTCGACGGCAGCAGCCTCTATATCGACAACGGCCCCCTGATCACCTCCGCCGGCGTCGCCGCCGCCCTCGACCTGTGTCTCCACCTGGTCCGCCGCGACCTGGGAGCGGCCCTCGCCGCCACCACCGCCCGCCGCACCGTCATGCCCCTCCAGCGCGACGGAGGTCAGAGCCAGTTCATCGAACACCCCGACCCCGGTGGCCAGGACACCACCCTCCAGCCCGTCCTGCACTGGATGGAGGCCCACCTGCACGAACAGCTGACCCTGGACGACATCGCCCGGCACGGCGCAATGAGCGTGCGCAGCCTCAACCGCCACTTCCGCACCCAGACCGGCACCACCCCCCTCCAATGGCTGCTGCGAGCCCGCGTCCACCGCGCCCAGGAACTCCTCGAAACCACGGCGATCCCCATCGAGCGCATCGCCACCGAAACGGGATTCGGCGCCCCCTCGACCTTCCGCCAGCACTTCGCCCGCCACACCGGCACCTCCCCCCAGGCATACCGGGCCGCCTTCCGCTCCCCCTCACACCCCAAGCCTGCCCCGTACCGCTGACCTCGAGATCACCCGCCAGCTCGCCCCAGCTACCCATACCCTCAAACCGCCTGAAAGAATGATGAAAAGTCACAGAACAGCACCCCTCGCCCGTCGTCCCCGGGCCTGCCCCGCCGCTGTCGCTGCTCCGGCTGCGCGATGGGCGACGGCCAGCCGCAGCCGCCCCGCCGCTTCGCACTGTCGGGGCCGGACGCACCCGTGACCTGCCGGGGAGGTCGACAACCCCTGACTATGCGCACATGAGACCTCAAGTCCAGGCATTCGTCGCCGAGGGCCCGCTCCCTGACGGGGACGCGAGCGAAGAAGAGATCGACAGGCGCGTCCAGCAGCTCGAAGCGATTCCGAAGCCGGTCACGGGAGAGGAAGCCCGTGCGCTCGTCACCTGCTTCGGCCCCGACGACTGCTACGGCGTCGCCTGGCCGCTCCTGCACCTCATCGAGACCGGCCCCAACCCCGTCCTGGCCACCGACCCCGGACCGGACGCCAACGAATGGCACCGGCGGCTCTTCCTCCGCGCCGTGAACGGAGGACTCGTTCCCCGGACTTGACGGCACAGCAACGCGAGGTGCCTGCCGTGCTGTTGTCCCCGCCGCTGCTCGGCTTGCCATGCCCGCCACCGCGCCGGGCTGCGTTCGTCCGGGAGACCGCGAGGCTGGGAGAATCTGTGGCATGAGGACAGCGGAGATCACTGCCGGATGCTGGTCAGGACGAACTTCGCGGACACGGAGCTGCCGGAGGGCAGCGGGGGAGAGGTCGCGACCGTCCACGAGGATCCGGGCACCGGTATCGACATCCGCTTCGGCGACGGACCGCTGATGAACATCCTGGGCCATGGCCTGAACCCGGCGCCCCGGCCGGAAAACTGACCCAGCACGCCATCGCACCCGGCCCGGGCCCAGCTCCCGGACGACCGTCCCCGCCCCGGTCCTGCTCTGCCTGCCCCGCCGTGCCGGGTTCCTGTCGCGCCGGCGGCCAGGCTCGGCTTCGTGTGTCCATGGAGGTCTGGTCACCGCCCCGCCCGCCCGTTGCCGTCGTTTCACCGTGTCGTTGACCACCATCGCCCACTCGCCCCCTCCCGCCGTCCGGGGCCGACCGCCGGGACCCCGAACCCGCCGGCGCACCCGTCCCGCCGACGTCCCTGACCTGCTGCCAGGCCGTGCCCCGTCACCGGGCCGTCGATGCGAGGGGAACCCGCGCCCCGGGTTTTCCTCGCATCGACGGCCCGGCCGCAGTCACGCCCGCCGCCGTACCTCATGTGTGATGAACTATGGCCCGATTTCCAGACGTTGATCTCGTCTCGGCAAGAAAGTGGGAGGGACCGTGAACCTTGGCGGGGGGACGTGGCAGCGGCTGACCGCCGTGGCGCTCGTCATGGCGGTGGCGGCCGGGTGTACGGGTCAGGGCGAAGGGCCGGAGGGCGGGAACGACAAAGACCTGCTGCGGAACCACGACTGGACGCAGATGCCGGGCACCACCGCGCGGAACGGCGTCCTGCGGGTCAGCGCATTGGATCGGCACATCGTGGAGCAGGACTCCTCCGGCGGCCGGCCCAATCCGCCGCTGAACCTGACCGGCCCGCATCTGAGGTCCGACGGCGACTTCACCGTCACCGCACGGATGTCCGGTGTGGGCGACGATGACGGCGACTCATGGCTGCGGCTGTACGGACGGGTACCGGTCATCTACGACGAGTGGCGGCAGGAGCGGCCCTCACTCCGCGTCGGCGTGACCGCCGACGGACAAGTGAAGGTACAGATATGGGACGGCGAGGGCGACGAGCCGGCCACCTCCAAGGTTTTCGACTGCGGCTGCTCCGGGACGGTGACCCTCGCCGTGTCGAGCATCGGTGACACCTTCCGCGTGAAAGCCGACGGGCGGCGGCTGGGAACCGTGCAGGACCCGGGGGTGTTCGCCGAGGGCACTGTCTGGTTCGGCCTGGAGGCGGACGCGGGCGAAGACGAGCGCCGCGAGGGATGGCGTCTGACGCAGCTGATCGCGCGGGCAGAGAGCGGCGACTCGCTCCACGTGGTCAACGCGCCGCAGCTACGCCAGGAACAGTCCGACGACTCGCTGCGTGCGCGGGCCGCAGACGTGGGGCGACCATTCGACGTCGGCGCCGCCCTAGCCGAGAACCCGCTGCTCACCGACTCCCGCTACCGGGCGCTCGCGGGGAGTCAGTTCTCCATGCTCACTCCGGAGAACGCGTTCAAGCCACAGTTCCTCCACCCGCGCCGGGGCGTCTACGATTTTCGCGACGCGGACCTACTCGTACGCTTCGCCCGCGCAAACGACATGAAGGTTCATGCGCACACCCTCGTCTGGCACGAGGCTCTGCCCAACTGGATGCGGGAGAACGACGATCCCGAGGAGGTGCGCCGGACCATGCTCCGGTACATCGCCACGGTCGCCGGTCACTTCAAGGGGAAGGTCGCGGAATGGGATGTGGTCAACGAGCCCATGTCCGACGACAAGGAGAGCTACACCAACGGAGATCTTGGTCTGCGCTCCGAGCAGAGCCCGTGGTTCGAGGCCATGGGCGAGGAGTACATCGACGAGGCGTTCAGGGCCGCCCACCGGGCCGATCCGAAGGCACGGCTGTTCCTCAACGAGTACGGGGTCGAGGAGGAAGGCGAGCGGTGGGACGCCCTTTACGATCTGGTCAAGCGGCTCAGGGAACGGGGCGTACCGATCGACGGCGTGGGTTTCCAGAACCATGAGTACGCACCCGGCGACCGCATCGACCCGGAGACCTTCCGCAGCCATGTGCGGGATCTGGCGGAGCTCGGGGTCCAGGCACGGGTGTCGGAGATGGACGTCCCCATAGGCGAGAACGAGGAGGACGGGCGGGAGACCCAGGCCGACGAGATGGTGGGCAAGCTGCGGGTCTGCCTGGAGGAGCCGAACTGCACATCGTTCTCCACGTGGGGATTCACCGACCGGTACGGTTCCACCGCCGACACCAAGATCTATCCTCCGCGCACGGCCGATTCCCTGCCGTGGGACGCGGCCCTGCGGCCGAAGCTGGCGTACGAGCGCCTGCTCGAGGCCTTTGACGAGGCGTGAGGCATCAGTGGGCGGTTCGTGAGGTGATATCCGTTTCCGGGTGAGGGTTGTGTCAGGGGCGCTGGTCGTGGCGGTGACTATTGCTTCCTGGCGAAGCTGCCCGTGTCGGCTTCGATGAGGGCGCCGAGTTCGACCAGGCGCTTCAGCTCGGCTCGGATGCCCTCGACGTTCTTGGGTAGGAGTTCGTGGCCGAGGACCTGGCAGACGTTCTTGGCTCGTAGTGGTCTGGTCGCCTCGTTGAACACGGTGAGGATGCGGGCGTAGTCCGGATGCTCGGGCAGTTCCGGCGGGAGGCGGGGATCCGGTCCGCGGGCATTGTCACGTTGTTGGCTGCGTGTGCTTCTGACGGCGTGTCGGGCGTGGTGGGGCCGGGTTTCGGGCTGGTGCTCAGGCTTTGGCGGGCTGGCTGGCTGCGGCGGTGGCCTGGTCCCAGATGGCGAAGCGGGTGGTCGTCTCGGTGCGGTGTTCGGGGGTGGTCATCAGGTGGCGGCGGGGTCGGAAGTGGGGCGAGATGTCGCTGAACGTGGCCAGGAACTGCTGGGCTTTGCCGAGGGAGCGGAAGCCCTTCATCGCGCGTTCGCGCCGGCGGGTGGGCTGGTGGCTGTTCTCGGCCCGGTTGTTCAGGCCCTTGTGGGCGCGGTGCTCGACCGAGGGCATGACCTCGCGGTGGGCCGCGCCGTAGGAGCGGAGCTTGTCGGTGACGACCACCCTGGGCACCGTGCGGGTCGTCTTGAGCAGTTTGCGGAAGAAGCGCCTGGCCGCGGCCTTGTCCCTTCGGCCCTGGACCAGGATGTCGAGCACGGTGCCGTCGGCGTCGACGGCCCGCCACAGGTACTTCAGCTCACCATTGATCCTGAGGAAGACCTCGTCCAGGTGCCACTTGTCGCCCGGCCGCACACGCCGGCGGCCCAGGCCGTCGGCGTAGGCCTGCCCGGACTTCGCACACCAGCGCCGGACCGTCTCGTGGGAGACGAGCACACCGCGCTCGAGCATCAGCTCCTCGACCTCCCGGAACGACAACGGGAAACGGAAGGACAGCCACACGCAGGGCGCGATGATCTCCCCCGGGTACCGATGCCCCTCGTACGACGGCGACGCGCTGTCCACGGACCACCCCTCCCGGCACGACCAACCAGGAGATCATCCCAACCGGTCAGCCAACGCGACAGCGCCCTCCGGCGGCTTGATCCTGCGCTCGAACAGCTCGGCTGCCTGCATCTGCACCGACTCCCGGCGCCGACGTCCCTCAGCGATCAGCCCGCCCCATCCGCATACCTCACACACCACGGGATACAGCCACCACTCCAGACCCTTCAGGGACTTCGCGCAGATTCACCCCAACGAGCCGAAGTCAGTATGCAGTTGTCTTGATGGATGGGTCTTGTGCCGCCGGGGCCGAGCGTCTGCCTGGTGGGCGGCCTGAAGGCTCGGTGGCCTGGCCGGGCTTGCGGTATATGCGAAGAGGTGTCCGAGTTCTTTGCGGACCCGGCCGGAGGTGCGTTCCTCGGCGGCAGCGGGGCTCCCAGGCCAACCGGTGGTTGGCGACCAGTGGCCGGGCCAGGCGGAGTTGGGTGTGGGCGGCGAGGAAGAGTCAGGTCCAGCGGCCGGCCTGCTCGGGGGCACGGATGAGTCTGTACCGAACCCGGAACGGTTCAGTACAGAGGCTTTTCAACGAAATGATTTCACTGCCCCTGCCCCTGCCCCTGCCCCTGCCGCTGGGGCGTGAGTGGCGGCTGCGGACAGCCGTGAAGCCCCGGCAGGAGGCCCTCACCTGGGGGCGAGGGGCCCGCACTCGCACCATGTACCACAGACCAGACACAGCGATAGATCAAGGTGCAAATTCGCCCATCACGCCACGGCCACAGGCCGGTAGCAGCGCCCCCTAGACCGTGCGCTGTACCAGTACCCGTCTGCGGGGCGGCTGACCGGCCGCCACCGCCCGGCATTTCGGCAGCGGCCGGTTCACTGCTCCGCCGCACCTGATCCGTAGCAGCCGATGGGCCACCGGGAGAGGCTCGCAGCCGGCGCTCGAACGAGCTGGCTCTCAGGCAGTCGCATGATCGAACGGGTGGGTCCGGACCGATGCCCGCTCGATCACCGGCATGGGAATCAGGCGGCTGCCGGACGGTGCGCTGGGGGAGAGGAGGATTTCGACGGAGGCACGGCCCATGGCCTCGTGTGGCAGTCCGACGGTCGTGAGGCCGGGCCGGAGGTAGGAGGCGAGTTCGTCGTTGTCGAACGAGACCACGGAGATGTCCTTCGGGACGGTCAGACCGTGATCGGCCAGGGCCTGGTACGCGCCGAACGCGAGGCGGTCGTTCATGCACAGCAGGGCTCGGATGTCGCTCCGGCGTTCGAGGAGGGCGTGGGTGACGTCGTAGCCGTGGTGCGGCTCCCAGTCCCAGCACGACTCCTCGGTGGCGAACTGCAGGCATTGTCTGGCCATCTCCGCGCGGATGCCGGCAATCCGCTGCTCGACGGTGGTGGACCGGAAGAGCCCCTTCTCGGCTTCCGCGTTGTGCCCGATGAGGGCAATTCCTTCACGGTGGCCGGCGGCAGCGAGAAGTCTGACTGCTGAGGCACCTCCGGCGGATTCGTCGGGAAGCACCGAAACGGGGTGCTTCTTGTTCGTGGCGTTGAGCATGACGACGCGCGTGGTCGACGGGATCTCGGGCACGAACAGTTCCCGGGCGCGCATGACGGCGAAGATGATTCCGTCCACCTGACGGTCGAGTACAGCGCCAATCGCCTCCGACTCACGTGCTGGGTCGCCACCGGTCTCCAGCACGAGCATGACATGCCCTGCCTGTTGCGCGGCGTCCAGTGCTCCTCGGATCAGGCCGCTCGCGAAGCGGGTGGTGGCGACGACGTCGGAGATGAACCCGATGGTGAGACTCTTGTCGGTTCGCAGGCTGCGCGCCGCGACGTTCGGCCGGTATCCAAGTTCGGCAGCCGCCTCGTGGACCCGGGCGTGCGCGTCGGCGGAGAGCCGGGAGTCGGGCCTGCCGTTGAGGATCATCGACGCGGCGGTCGGGGACAGCCCGGCACGGCGGGCGACATCGGCGAGCGTGACGCGCTTGGACGGCATGAGTTCCTCTCGTGCGGGGCGACGGGACGGCGTGCGTGCCGGTCCCAAGACAATCACAACGTCCTGACCGCTGACTCCTTGACAGGGGGCATCCAGCATCCCAGTATGAGCAGCGCTAAATGCTTTTAGCAGACAGTTTAGCCCGTTTGTCGGGGGTGCTGACCCCCCGGACAGTGGCGGCACCCGCTTGTGGTGCGCAGGGGCAACTTCCACGGAGCACGCTCAGACAACGGAGTCTTGTACATGGCACACAAGTCGATCCGCCCCGGTGAGGGACGCAGAGCCGCATCACTCATGAACTGGAGGTCGGCCGTCACGGCCGCGGTCGCCGTAAGCGGGCTTGCCCTGGCCGGGTGTGCACCGGGATCCCAGGAAGCGAGCCCGACCGCATCGGGCAAGGTGAGCCTGAAGCTCCCCTCCGACAAGATCACGATCAAGATCCAGGACGAAGCGGGCTTCCCCGTCACCGACAACCTGGCCGCCGAATTCACCAAGCAGCACCCGAACATCACCTTCAAGGTCGTCCGGGACAGCTTCGCCAACCTCACCGCCAACGCGCCACGCCTTCTGGCCGGCGCCGACGCGCCCGACCTCATCCGGCTTCCCACCATGGGGGACACCGTCAAGGACGGGCTCCTGACCAACCTCGACCCGTACTTCAAGGGCTATGGGTGGGACAAATTCTCCGCCGGCCAGCTGGCCGCGTCCCGGATGAGCGCCGAGGGAATCAGGGGCGAGGGCTCCCTCTACCAGATGGGCCTGGGATACAGCGTCACGGGCATCTACGTGAACCAGAAGTACGCCAAGCAGCTGGGGCTCTCCGGTGCGCCATCGACCATCGCGGAGCTGGAGCAGTGGATGGCCAAGGCCAAGGCGGCCAAGATCCTTCCCGTGCAGATCGGAATGCAGGACGGCGTGGGCACGTTCGCGCTCCAGTCGCTGATCAACCAGTACGGGAACAAAACGGACCTGGTGAACTGGATGTTCAACAAGCCCGGTGCCACCTTCGACACCGAGGCCAGCCTCAAGGGCGCCACGACCTTCAAAAAGTGGGCCGACGCGGGCTACTTCCCCTCCGACGTGAACGCGATCAACTACACGACGATGGTGTCCAACTTCCAGGCGGGCAAGGGTCTGTTGATGTTCGACGGAAACTGGGACGCCGCGAAGACCGACAAGGCGATGGGGGAAGGCGCGGCCCGGTTCGTCCTGGCGCCTCCGGCCACCGCCGGTGGTGCGCACGTGGCGATGGGCGCCGCGAACTCCTTCGCCATCCCGGCCAAAGCTAAGCATGCCGACGCGGCGGCGTTCTTCCTGGACTGGGTCCACACCGACCCCAAGGCCCGTCAGATCGTGGTGGACGTCACGGGCGCCTCCCCGGGGGGAGATCCCTCGCAGGAGCTGCCCAAGGTGAAGGACGGTTCGCTGATCGCGCAGGCCCTCACGGCGTCGGCGAAGGTCGGATCCGATGACGGGTTCGTCGACTTCATGGCCAACACCACGGCGGGCATCTACGCGGGCGCCTTCCAGCCGGACGAGCAGAAGCTGCTGACCCGGCGCATGGAACCCGAGGCTTTCGTGGCGGCGATCCAGGAGTACTACGCCAAGGAGCTGGCGGGCTGATGGCCAACGATGTCCGTAAGCATGAGGATCCGAAGCCGACCGCGGCCCTGCGGCAACCCAACGTGGGCGCTCATGCTGCGGGCGTCGGAAGGTCCTCCCGTCGGGCCGGCCAGCCCTCCGTACGAAGGGCGGCCCGCCACCGGAGTGTCATCGGCTGGCTCTTCGTCCTGCCGGCGCTGGCGTTCTTCTGCGCCTTCGTGGTCTACCCGTTGATCACGGCCGTGCAGTACTCGTTCTACCGCTGGAACGGCATCGGCGCGTCGACCTGGGCCGGCGTCGACAACTACGTCCGGGTCTTCACCGATCCGGAGCTGTTGATCTCGATCGTCAACGCGCTGGTCCTCATCGTCTTCTTCACGGTGATCCCGGTTGCCAGCGGCCTGGCCCTGGCGACCCTGATCCGCACGATGCGGCCCGGTCCCTTCGCCGCGGTCGCCCGCACGGTGCTGTTCCTTCCGCAGATCATCCCGCTGGTGGCCGCAGGTATCGCCTGGTCGTGGATGTACGCGCAGACCGGCACGATCAACACCATTCTCGACTCCGTCGGCCTGGGCTTCCTCTCGCGGTCCTGGCTGGCGGGCTTCGGGACCGCTCTGCCCGCCGTCGGCCTCATCGGCTCCTGGGTACTGACCGGCCTGTGCACCATCCTGCTGCTCACCGGCATCGGAAAGATCGACACCTCCCTCTACGAGGCGGCACGGCTCGACGGAGCGGGCTGGTGGCGAGAATTCGCGACGGTCACCCTTCCCGGGCTGCGGCAGGAGATCGTGGTGCTGGTCACCATCACTGTCATCGCTGCGCTGAGCAGCTTCGACATCATCTACACCACCACCAAGGGCGGCCCGGGAACCAGCACGCTCGTCCCCGGCATCTCGATCTTCCGGCTCGCCTTCACCCAGAGCGAAGTCGGCCTGGCATCCGCCTTCGGCATCATCCTCCTCGCACTCGTCCTCCTGGCAGTGCTGCCGATTCAACTGCTGGGAAGGGAACGGGACTGATGGTTGTCAACAAGACGGAAGCGCTCATCGGACGTGTCGTCCTCGTCCTCGTGCTGATCCTCACTCTGCTGCCGCTCGCCGGGATGCTCTCCGGAGCCCTGCAGCCCGCGGATCGCATCCCCGACGGCTTCTCCTGGCCCAGCGATCCCCAGTGGGGCAACTTCGTCGTCGCCTTCCAGACCGCGCATGTCTGGGAACTCCTCGGCTCCAGCACCCTGATCATCCTCGGCGTCGTACCGCTCAGCCTGCTCCTGTCGACGCTGGCCGGCTACGCCCTGGGCAACCTGCGCATTCCCGGCGGGAGATTCGTTTTCGTCCTGCTCCTGCTGGGACTGACCATTCCCTTCGAAGCGATCATCATCCCGATCTACTACGAGATCAGCGCCATGGGACTGCTCAACACCCAGTGGGCGATCATCCTTCCGCTGATCGGGCTCTACATGCCCTTCAGCGTCGTCTGGATGCGTGCGCACTTCGTCGGCGTCCCCACCGAACTCTCCGAAGCGGCCCGTATCGACGGGGCGAGCACCTTCCAGGAGATCCGCCGCATCCAGATCCCACTGGCCATGCCCGCTCTCTCCGCCCTGGCCATCCTGCTGTTCCTGTGGACCTGGAACCAGTTCCTCCTCCCCCTGGTCCTGGTCGACGACCCCGACAAACGCACCATGGCCGGAGCCCTGGGAGCGTTCCAGGGGCAGTACCTCAACCAGCTCCCTCTGCTGTTCGCAGGCGCGCTGATCATCATGCTGCCGACGATCATGATCTACGTCATCTTCCAGCGCCAGTTCATCAAGGCGCTTCTCCAGGGCGCGGTCAAAGGCTGAAGCGCACCTCCTCCGTCTCCCTCATCGGTCCGGCCTGCTCACGACGACAGCCGCAGCCACAAGGACAATGCATGACCTTTCGCCTCGACCACGCCTGGGTGTGGGACTTCTGGTTCGCCGATGACGGCGACACCTTCCACCTGTTCTACCTCCACGCACCCAAGAACCTGGGCAACCCGGAGCTGCGCCACCGCAACGCCCGGATCGGGCACGCCACCTCCGTCGACCTGGTCGACTGGCAGGACCACGGACCGGTCTTCGGCCCCGGACAACCCGGCACCTTCGACGAGACCGCCACGTGGACGGGCAGCGTGCTCCGCGGACCCGACGGCGTCTGGCGGATGTTCTACACCGGAGCCCGCTTCCTCGACGCCGGGGGAAACGTCGAAACCATCGGAGTGGCCACCTCCACGGACTTGTACACCTGGACGAAACAGCCCGGGCCGCTCATCGAGGCGGACGGGCGATGGTACGAGAGGCTGGGAGACTCCAGCTGGCCGGAGGAGGCATGGCGCGATCCCTGGGTCTTCCCGGACCCGGCCGGTGACGGCTGGCACATGCTCATCACGGCCCGGGCCAACCACGGTGCTGACGACGACCGGGGCGTGATCGGGCACGCGACATCCCCGGATCTTCAGGCATGGACCGTCCGGCCACCGCTCAGCCGAGTGGGCGCCGGCTTCGCCCACCTGGAGGTACCCCAGATCACGACTGTCGACGGCGCGTCCGTACTGCTGTTGTCCTGCGACACTCCACGACTGTCCGCCGCACGGCGCAAAGCCGGCCAGGTCGGAGGTGTCTGGAGCGTTCCAGCCGCTGCAGTCCTGGGCCCGTATCCGGTGGAGGACGCCGCGTTGGTCGTCGAGGAATCCCTCTACAGCGGGCGCCTCATCGAAGACCGGACCGGCAGAACCGTGATGCTGGCCTTCGACAACTCCACTGTCGACGACAGGTTCGCCGGCTCGATATCCGACCCCATCCACGTGAGCTGGTCACCGGAGCGGCACGGCATCGCCCCCTTGGCCCTCCAGAGCAAAGGCACCCCGGAATGAGCACCCGCATCGAGGGCAGCACCGCCCCAGGCTTCGCGCCCCTCGCGGAAGCCTTCTCCACCGCTTTCACCGGCCATGACGCCATGGGCGCGGCACTTTGTGTCCGGGTGGCCGGCGAGACAGTCGTTGACCTGTGGGGCGGGATTGCCGACCCGCGCGACCGCTCGCCCTGGACGAAGGACACCACCAGCGTCATCTTCTCCTGCACCAAGGGCCTTGTCTCCATCCTCGCGGCACGTCTCGTGCAGGACGGACTCCTCGACTACCGGACTCCCGTCGCGACCTACTGGCCCGAGTTCGCCGCCGAAGGGAAAGAAGAGATCACGGTCGCCGATCTTCTCGCCCACCGGGCCGGGCTCTCGGCACCACGCGATCTCCTGAACGTCGAGGACGTCATCGACTGGGATGTCGTCACGGGTCGCCTGGCAGCCCAGCAACCACTGTGGACCGCCGGTCAGGGGCACGCGTATCACGCTCTCACCCACGGCTGGCTCGCCGGTGAGGTCATCCGCCGGATCACCGGCAAAACGGTCGGCCAGTACTTCGACGAGCTCATCGCCGCACCGCTGCAGGCCGACGCGTGGATCGGCCTCCCCCGCGGGGCGCGGCACAAGGTCGCCCATCTACGGGCCGGAACGAGCCTCACCGCGCTCGTTGCTCAACAGGCAGCGGCGCGCGTTGCCGGCGAGATCGACTGGACCGAGCGGGCCATGACCCTCGGAAACGCGTTCCCGCCTGAACTCGTCGACGTCACCGGCGGCTTCAACGACCCCCGTATCCAAGCGGCGGAGCTGCCGGGAGCGGGCGGCATCGCATCGGCCCGGGCGCTGGCCTCGATCTGGTCATCCACTGTGGTGGAGACCGACGGAGTGCGGCTGCTGGACGCCGGCACGGTCACTGACGCCACGCGACCGCAGACCGAAGGCACCCCGATATTCGGCGGGCAACCCCCCTTCGCGCGGTGGGGCATGGGATTCCAGCTTCCCTCTCTCGCCCGCGAATTCCTCGGGCCCGCCTCCTTCGGACACGACGGCGCCGGCGGGCAGGTCGCCTTTGCCGACACGACACACCAGGTCGGATTCGCGTTCCTGACCAACCTCATGGAAGCGGGGCCCGACCACCGCGCCACCGCAATCGTGGACGAACTCCGCCGCATCCTCCGCAAGTAACGCCGGGGTGGGGGCTGGGGTCTGGCCCAGAGGTGTTGCGGTTTCGTCGAGAGGCGGCAATTGCCCGGGGTGTGTTGCCGGTGCGCAGTTGCGAGGCACGGGAAACGTGGTGCGAGCACACCATCCCCGGCCCGTCCAGCTGCTTCACCCGCCCCGGATCGAGATGCCCCGCCTTGTGGCGGGAACCTCCGCTGGTCCGTGGGCCATGTCCCGAGCGGAAATCCGGCCGGGCCCAGTCATCGGGGATGACGTAGCCGTACGGCATCCGCAGCGGCTCCGCGCCGTGTCTTTCACCGACCGGGGGGGCGGCCTGGAGACTGCGGCCGGTGGGGTGGCGGCGGAATGGTGGCCGTGCCGGGTACGGTCTCCGGCCAGACCAGCAGGACGGGGCACGGGGCGTGGTCGACGATGAAGCGGCCGGCGGGGCCGAGGCTGCGGGGTCCGAGGTGGGTGCGGTCGCCGTCGCGGGCGAGAATGAGCAGGTCGGCGCCTTCGGCGGCGGCCACGACTTCTCGTTCGACGCTGCCCGAGCGTTCTTGCCGGGCACACGGCCGTCCCAGCCGCTCGGCCGCTCTGGCCAGGAGATGCTCGGCTGAGGCAGCGGCCAGGTGTTCCACCGCGGTGCCGGGGTCGCGGTCGGGGCGTGCGCGGCCCAGCAGCCCGGCGTAGGCGCCGTGCGCGGCCCCCGGCACCTCGTGGCCGGTGATGTGGAGCAGCACCAGGTCAGCGTTGGCAGGCGTGTGGGTGCGGGCGGCGTCGACGCAGGCGGGCCAGGTACCCTCGACGATCCAGACGATGACGGCCACGGTGTTCAGCCTCCGATGGTTTGGAGTGAGGCCCACAGCGCCACCACGGAGAGCAGCAGGGCAGCGGGCACGGCGAGCAGGCCGAGCCGGGTGAACTCGCCGAGGCCTACGTCAGTGTCGTGTTCGCGTACGATGCGCCGCCACAGCAGGGTGGCCAGCGAGCCGGCGTAGGTGAGGTTCGGGCCGATGTTCACGCCGAGGAGGACTGCGAGGACGGCGCCCGGGCCGGTGGGGGTGGTCAGGGGCAACAGGACCAGGACGGCGGGCAGGTTGTTGATGACGTTCGCCAGTACGGCTGCCAGTGCCGCGATGGCGAGGAGGGTCGGGAGACCGGTGCCGCCGGGCACCAGGTGGCCCAGTACGTCCGCGAGGCCGTTGTCGACCACGGCCCGGACCACGATGCCCAGGGCCAGGACGAAGACGCAGAACGGCAGGGCCGCGGCCCGGACGATCGCCGTGGGGGTGGTGCGGCGCTGTGCCAGGGCGCGGGCCGCCAGGACGGCCGCGCCCGCGGCCGCCGCCCAGGCCGGGTTGATGCCGACCGCCGAGGTCAGGACGAAGCCCGCCAGGGTGCCCGCCACTGTGAGCAGGGCGAACAGAGGCAGTTCGCGGGGCTCGTCGGCGGGCGGGGCCTCGGTGCCCGCGTCCAGGTCGGTGGCGAAGAAGCGGCGGATGACCACGTACTCGACACCGATGGCCACCAGCCAGGGCAGCGCCATCAACGCGGCGAAGCGGGTGAAGCTCAGGCCGCTGGCGGCGAACGCCAGCAGGTTGGTCAGGTTGGAGACCGGAAGCAGCAGCGAGGCGGTGTTCGACAGGTGGGTGCAGGCGTAGACGTGCGGTTTGGCGCGGGCGCCGAGGCGGGCGGCGGTGGCGAAGACCACCGGAGTCAGCAGCACCACCGTGGCGTCCAGGCTGAGCACTGCGGTGATCAATGAGGCGGCTACGAACACGAGGACCAGCAGGCGGCGAGGGCGGCCGGCCGCCCGGCGGGCCATCCAGGTGCCGCACGCGTGGAACAGACCCTCGTCGTCGCACAGCTGGGCCAGGACCAGGACGGCCGCGAGGAAGCCGATCACCGGGCCCAGCCGGGCGGCCTCGGCCGCCGCGTGGTCGAGCGAGATCGCGCCGGTGGCGATGACCACCCCGGCGGCGGGGACAGCCACGACTGCCTCCGGCCAGCCCCACGGCCGGATCACCGCACAGGCCAGCACCGCCAGGAGCAAGGCGACAGAGAGTGCTTCTGCGAGTGCAAAGTTCAGCGTCTGAGCCTTTCCGGGACGGAATCCTGGCAGAGCGGAACGACCGTACCCGGGCTGACCGTGGCGCGTGTCGAGCACGCTGAGGATTTGAGAAATATCGGAACAAAAGTACACCGTCCGCCCTCGGGAACCTGGTGCCGTCCGCATACCGGCAAGGCTTCCGCCCCCGACGCCTCTGGGCCGGGCAGGAGGCATCCACGAGCCGCAGGACGAGGGAGACCGCGGAGACGCAGCGCTTTTCCTGACCAGCCTCCTTTGATGTTTGCTGACGAAGGGCGGTGTGGCGTTGTTCGGCGCGTTTGCGGGTGTTGCCGAGCCAGGTGCCGAGCTTGACCACCACAGGCCAGTCAGCAACACCCTGACGACCGACAGCGCACCTGTCGTCTCCAGGTGCTCGGCCTGCTTGCGGCGCACTCGCAGCTGGGACGCTTTTCACCCGTACACGATCAGGAGGAGATATGGCCGAGCGCCGGAACGGCACCGTGAAGTGGTTCAACGACGAGAAGGGCTACGGCTTCATCCCCCTGGAGACCGGTCCTGATCCCTTCGTTCACTTCCGTGCGATCGAAGGACAGGTCGTAGTCCTCCATGTGGTCCCGGCTGCCCGGCTTCTGCCTGCGGACCAGCGCACGGAACTCCAGCAGCAGCCGCTCCAGGCCGTGCCGCCCGACCCGCAGGGTGCCGCTCTCGGCGTCGTACGCGTCGTCGGGGGTGATCTTCATAGGCATCGCACTGCTCCTTGTCCACGCGCTGATGGGCCGAGTCTGCAGGAACCGTCGTATCCACCCATGTCCGCCGCGCGCGGGCCGTGTTCCGGCAAACCGCGGCAAGTTCGTGACGCCCGCACCGTGTTGGCCGCCAGGCTGGTCCCGGATCGGACCACCCAGGAGCAGGGGGCGCGGGCATGACGACGGTTGACGACGCGGCGGCGGGCGACGACGTCCAGGCGGTGGGTACGGCTCTCGTGCACCGAGCCGGACACCCACCTGCCCGCGCCGGCCGAAATCGCCGGGGACCTCCGGCTGCCGAGGGACGTGGTCCGCTCCGCGCTGGAGCAGCTCGCCACCGAAGGGATGGTGACCCTGCACGAGGGCTACCGGCTCTACAGCACCGGCACCACGACACCGACCGAGCACGCCTACCGGCTGCTGCGCACCGCGATCCACCGCAACTACGAGCCCGGCGAACGGTTCATGACCCGCTACGACATCGGCCAGCGATTCGACATCGGCGGCAAGGAGGCCGCGGCCGCCGTACGCCAGCTCATCGCCGAAGGACTGCTCACCGGACCGCGCGGACAGTACGTCAACGCCTTCGGCCCCCAGCAGCAGCGCCGGCGTGTGAAGCAGCTGCGCGAGCGCGCCAGCCAGCTGCGCCGCGAGGCTCTGGAGCTGATGCGGACGGCGCGGGAGATCGAGCAAGCCGCCCCCCTGCACCGGCCTGGCGCACGGATCCCGGCTGGCAGCAGCTACCGCTGTTCGCACAGATCCCTCGTGACTACAGCCGGCTCGCTCTGGCCGACGCCGATCTGGCCAGCCCTTGGCCGGCCTGGGCAAGGTACCTCGCCCACCGGCTCGCCGAGACCCGTGGCTGGGGGCGCAACATCCGCTTCGCCGTCAACCGCGGCCTGGTCCTCGTCCTCACCGGCTACGTCGAGGGTGATGTCATCCGGCACACCGAGGTCTTCGCCCCGTTGCGGGTCCTGGACCTGCCGGTCGGCCACACCGTCACGGTCCTGGAAGAAATGGGGATCTTCGAGGACGACAGCGAACCTTCCTTCGAACGCTGGATCGCACAGCGGCTGGAGGGTCTCGCACCCGGCATCCGTTCGGAGACCGAGCGCTGGACCCGCGTCCTGCGCCACGGCGGCCCCCGCAGCCTCCCACGACGGAAAGGCACGGTCTGGCTCTACCTCAACCGAGTCCGCCCGGCCCCGCTGGAATGGCCGAACCCCTACGACCACCTGCGCGAAGTGACCCGCGACGAGGGCCTCACCTACATCAAGACACTGCACGGCCATCAGCGGCATGACCAACTCGTCGCCCTGCGCTCGCTGTTCACATGGGCCAAGCGGAACGGCCTGATCTTCCGCACCCCCCAGCCGGATCAAGGTCGGGCAGTACGAGTACGCCGTGCTGCAACCGCTCATCCCCGAGCAGGTCGGCCGCTCCGTTGCGGCGGCCACCACCCCGGCGACCCGGCTCATCCTCGCCCTCGCAGCGGTCCACGCCGCACGGGTCGCCCAGATCGCCAACCTCATGCTCGCCGACGCCGACCTCGGCAACCGCCGGCTGACCATTGCCGGACGCGCCCGCCCGCTCGACGATCTCACCTTGCAGCTGCTGCTGGACTGGCTGGAGCACCGGCGTCGCCGGTGGCCGACCACCGCGAACCTCTACCTGCTGATCAACAACCAGACCGCCAACACGACGAGCCGAGCCAGCGCTCACTGGATCAGCGCTCCGATGCGGGGACAGGAAGCGACCCTGGAGAGACTCCGCGTCGACCGGCAACTCGAAGAGGCCATGGTCAAAGGACCTGACTTGCTCCACCTCGCCGAGGTCTTCGGGCTCGACGAGAAGACCGCGATGCGCTACGCGGACTTCGCACGGACGTTGCTGGAGCAGGCCGCCGAACAAACTGCCGAGAGTGGACAGTGACCTTCTGCCATTCTGCTTGCCATGTCCGCACGAAATCGAAGACTGCCCCGGCACCGTGCCTGGCCACTGACCACCACCGACATCAACGAGTGTCTCGGCCCCTACATGACCCGAGTCACGGAGCCGGCATTCCTCACCGGACATGACAGCGGGACCATCGTCCTGGGAGCAGCATGGATCGCTCCGAACTCCCGCAACTACGGCCGCGGCCTCCACCCGGACATGGTCGGCTTCCGCATAGACGTCCACCCCGTCGATGCCACTGAACGTGCAGCCACCCGCGCTGTTCTACGAGCGCAGGCCCTCCCGCAACTCCACGAATGGATCACGCAGGCGATCGCCGCCGACGAGACCTGGCAACTGGCTGACCACCAGCGCCACTGGCGACTGACCGACGGTCACCTCATGCACCGCGACGAAGCGTGAAACCGATTCCGGACGACACGCACACCCACATCAGCGAGGTCACACACGCGGGTTCACAACGAACCCGAGGGGCCACACCCGGGAATCAGGACACCAGGCCCTCGGGTTCCCAACGAGGAACTTTCAGTTCCCCTGAACTCACGGGCCTCTACGGCCTCGGTACTGGTGGGCTCTCGTATTCAACCGTCGCCAGTTCTCCGAGGAGTCCGACCGACTGGTTACCCTGTGTGATCGTCAGCCGCGTACGGCTCCGCGTCCCCGCTCTCCTTGAGGAGGCGGCCGTTGCGCGCGACCGGTGCCGGCCCCTCGTCTGTGGTGGGCGTGCGCGCCGGCCTGCCCGGCCGGACCGGATGTGGTCGGTCAGCGTCTGACGATCCGGTCGAGGACGGTGGCGATGGCGGACTTGAACGCGTCGCGGTGGTAGAGGGGCTGTGCGGGCAGTTCGCTGGTGGGGCGCACGCCCCGGTCGGCGAGGATGTAGAGCAGGCGCAGAGTGCGCAGGCAGTTGCTGAGGTGGGCGGGCACCGGGACGCTGATGCGGTCGGCCCCGAAGCGGCCGGCGATCGGGTCCAGCCAGCCGACGGCGTCGCGTTCGCTCAGGTCGGTGCGGGTGAGGACCCGGGCGATCGCCCGGGCCAGGCGGTCGTCCTCCAGCTGGTCGTAGACGTGGTCGGTGGGCGCCGTCAGCCGCGCGGCGGCGAGGTCCAGCATCCGCCCCGGTGCCACCTCGGGGTGGCGGCCGAAGCCGGCGAGCAGGTCCGCGCCGTGGGCCACCGCGTGCAGCCAGCCGAGCGTTTCGTCGTGGCCGCGCAGATCCCGCTCGGCCGGGTACCAGCGCTCGAACGCGTCCACCCAGGCGGCCTTGAAGTCCCCCGCGGTCACCAGCATGTCGAGCACGAGTGGGGCGAAGGCGCGGGCCTCGACCCGCGGGTCGGTGAACCGGTCGGCCATCTCGTCGCCCAGCTCCAGCCGCCGGGACCTCCCGATCACGCCTCGGGCGATCCAGGTCGCGAGGACGGTGTAGGGCGCGCCGTCCCGGACCAGTGGATCGGGATCCGCCAGCGCGCGGGACAGCTCGCGGACGAGGTCGTCCATGGGCCGGTCGGCGGGCACGGCGCAGTCGGTGGCCTCGATGCTCTTCCAGTCGATCACGACGGGCAGAATAGGTCCTTGCCATTGCCACGCACCTGCGAATTATGTCCAGGAATCACCTCAATCCGTCAACTCCCCGGCCGGAACCGACAGTTCTGGCGTCTGTATCACGCTGCCCGCCGAAGCCGGACAGCGCGACGCGCGGCGGCTCGGTCCAGCGCGCCATCGCCGCTGGTTCGTGACCAGACGAAGCCGGACCGCTGGTCACGCGGTGGTTGGAACATCGGTACAGCGGTTGGCGCTGGGATTGATCATGGTCAGCCAGCGCAGTGGCTGGGGGCTCCGCTGGGGTTCGCGGAAAGATCGTCGGACGGGCGCCGGGGCTGGGTACGGTCCGCTCGTGCCGGTGGAGTTTCTGCCGGATCGACGGCCGCCCCTGGACCGAGGTGATCGACTTCACCGAAGCCGCCGGTCTGATGCGTCACCTGGGCACCGCCTGGTTCATCGTCCTGTCCTACCTCAAACGCGACCGCATCCGGGCCGCCATGGACCGCATCCTTGCCGGGGCACCAGAGCAATCGAACGGAGCGCTCACCATCGTCGCCCTGGCCACGGAAGCCGGAGTACCCCGCAACGCCCTCACGCAACGGCACCTCGATTTGAAGAACGCCTTCTACGCAAGAGCCCGCGCTCGAGGAGGCACCCCTGACCGGGAACTGCGGCTGCGCAAACAGATCGTCAAACTGAAGGAGCTTCGAGCGGCAGTCGCGGAGGAGCTCAAGCAGCTACGGGCCGATGTCGAGGCCCTGGCCGCAGCACTCCATGTGTCTGAGGTGGACAACCGTCGGCTGCGCGAGCAACTGAGCACGTCTGGGCCAGGTGTTCGCATCTTGCCCCTGCAGTCCCGTCCCAGGACGTGACTCCAGGGCCAGAAGCCCCGGGGACCTAGGTTCTGCCAGCTCAACTGGTTGGGGGCGGGGCCGCCGGCCCATACGGCGGCTCAGACGATGTGCGGGCCCGGGCACGTCGCAGAACGTGCCTGGCGAGCAACGTCACCCAGACCGCCAACCCCAGCGCGGCGATAACCCGCAGCCAGGGCACGGTGCCGCTACTGGCTGCTGTCCACCCGTAGAACAGGATGCTTACTGACTTCGGCTCGTCAGGGTGAGGTTGGATCGTCGAAGGTCAGGTCGGTGCTGGCTATGAAGCCGTCGAGGGTGTCCGGCCGGTATTGAAGGTGTTTGAGCCGGTGGCGTACGAGGGCTTCGAGCCGGTCGAGGGCGCCGACGGTGAGGTTGGCCAGGCTGCGCTTGAGGTGTGCCCATATCCCCTCGACCGGGTTGAGGTCGGGTGAGTACGCGGGCAGCAGGAACACCGTCAGCCATTCACGCTCGGCGATCAGCTCACGCATGGCGTGGGAGACATGGGTGTTCAGCCGGTCCCATACCAGCACGATCGGCGCCTTGACGAGCTGGTGGACGCCGTCGATCAGCGCGATGAAGTCCCGCTCGCCCATGCTGCGGCGTTTACCCCTGCCCGCTCGGTGGGTGCGCAGGCGGTGGCACAGCCGGGTCCGTGAGCCGGCTCGTATGGCGATCAGCCACCATACGGGGTGAATCGCTGGACCGTCTTCGACGGCGGTATGGCGTCGTTCTTCCTGGCAGTCCTGACCGGCGAGACCGACCCGTTCAGCGAGCGGATCGAGGCGGACGTCCAGCACATGTTCGCAAAGTGGCGGGGGGCATAGGCACTGGTCGTCACCGGGGCAGTTGTCGCCGCCGATCCCAGGCTGGGCGCCGCCGAGGGTTTTCGTTTCGTGGACCGAGTACCAGCGTCCGACCAGCAGCAGAGCTGCGAGCACGGCCGCGATCAGCGCGGAGGTTCGGACCCGGCTCCGGAAGGTGGTCGACCGTGTCGGCTTCCGCGTCAAGCGCGTCCAGCGGATCCGAGGCGTGGGCATCTACGAGCTCACCCGGTTCACGGGCACCAGCCCCGCAGGACGCGCTACCTGGCAGTACGGGCCCGCGCTCTGCCCCGGCACCCGCACATCATCTGGCGCCGGATCGGCACCCACACCATCCTCACCGCCCCGTGACCGGACCAGGTGCTGAGCTTGATAGCAAGGACTGATACCCGCGCCATGGGAAGATGTGCACAAGGAGCTCGTCGTCGACCGCCTGCCCGCCCTCGGCGCGCATCTGCGCGATGGCCAGCCCGTAGTACTCCGTCGTCCAAGTCACCACCGAGCTGGTCAGCAGTATCAGGTACTCATCCCCAATGCCTTGTGCGGCTGCTGGATCCTGACCCCGGCCGAGCGCGATGCCGCGGAGAAGTGGTACCCAAGCCCAGGCATCCCAGCCTTCCGCCCTCCCGAGGGCTGAGCAGGCGCAGGACACGCGGTCCTGGCGGCCGTCGGTCCCGGGTGCCGCGCAGTATTCGCATGGGCCAGACGCCACGCGGGTAGCAGGCCGACGCAGCACGGTCGGTTGCTGCACGCTGCTCAAGCCCTGCTCCAACCAACCCACGCCCGCTGCTCCAGGGGCAGGCGGCAGGGCCACGAGCCCCTCCCGGCGGCTGCGTAACCTCGTAGATCTGCAATGTTCCGGGTAAAATCCATGCACGGCTGCTGCATGCGGCGCTGGACCGCTGCCCACGAGTCTGAAACCGTCAGCCGAGCTCCGCCTGCGCCCGAGGTGATCATGTTCGAAGCCTGTCGTGGGCACTCTCATGGGTGGAGAGCGCCGACCGGCGCGCAAGACGCGCGGACGGTACCTGGCTCCGCCGTGAAGGGAGGCCCTTCCCATGATGGCGAGCAACAGCTTCCTGGCCGACCTGGTGGCACGCTCGCAGCTGATCTCAGGCCGCGACCTTGCCGGCCTGGTCTTCGACGCCGGCCGGGCCATGGGCCTGACGGCCACCGGTGTGTACGTCACCGACCTGCAGCAGACGCGGCTCATCGCCCTGCCCCAGCCCGTATCCGCCGGGGAGCCCGCCCTGGACATCGACTCGTCCCTGGCCGGGCTGGCCTACCGGATGGAGCGCACGCACCTGACGCAGGACGGCATGACCGCGTGGATTCCCATGGTCGACGGCGTCGAGCGCCTGGGCGTGCTCAAAGCCCGCGGCCCCGACTTGTCCCTCGCCGACTGCGAGGCACTGGCCGGAGTGACCGCGCTGCTGCTCGTGTCCAAGTCGTCCTACAGCGACCTGCTCGTGGAAACCGAGCGCCGACAGACGATGACCGTCCAGGCCGAACTGCTGTGGGCGTTCCTCCCACCGCGCACCATCGGCACCGCCCAGGCCACCTCGACCGCCGTGCTGGAGCCGGCCTACAACGCCGGCGGCGACGCGTTCGACCACAGCTTCACCGACGACGGTCTGCATCTGGCGCTCCTGGACGCCATGGGCCACGACCTGGCCTCCGGCGGAGCGAGCGCAGCCGGGCTCGCGGCCTGCCGCGCCACCCGCCACTCCGGCGGCCGACTCACCGACATCGTCACCGAGATCGACCGGATCCTGGACGAATGGTTCACCGACCGGCTCATGACCGCGATCATCGCCGACCTCGACCTCACTGACGGAACCCTCACCTGGGTCAACTGCGCACACCCGCCGCCCCTGCTCGTACGCGGCGGACAGGTCCTGCACATCCTCCAACGCGAACCCGACCTGCCACTGGGCTGGAACTTCCACAGTCACACTCCGCCCACCACACACCGCGCCCGGCTCCAGCCCGGCGACCGCATCCTGCTCTACAGCGACGGTGTCACCGAGGCCCGCTCGCCCGAAGGCGACCTCTTCGGCGAACAGCGCCTCGCCGACACCGTCATCCGCGCCATGGCCGCCGGCGAACCCGCTCCCGAAGCCCTGCGCCGACTCCTGCAGCAACTCAAGCGCCACCAGGAGCACAAGATGTCCGACGACGCCACCATCGTGATGGCCGAGTGGCACCCCACCCCGTAGGAAAAGGTCCCGGTCGCACCAGTGCCGCTCCACAGGACAGCCGTCCCTGCTTCCCGCAGCGGGGAACGGTGTGCGCACGCGCGGTAGGTCGTCGGTTTGTTCTGGAGATCCAGAACAAACCGGTCCGCCCGGTGCTACCACCCACCTGCTCCCCGCGCCTCCGACCTGCGGCTTTCCCTGGAAGGAAACCGTGTATCGCTCCGGGCACGAGAACGGCACCGCACCCGAGGGGGCGGCGCCGTACCGCCGAGGCCGGCGGTGGTCGGTGGACTCGCCCGAGGCGGGGCGACTGGTGAGGGGGGTGATGTTGTCCTGCGCCTTCGCTTCGGTCTTGCGGGCCTTCTCGGCCAGGTGGAGCTGGAAGCGGTCGTCGTGCTCGTCTTCGAAGTCGCCGACGTCCAGTCGCATGTCGCGGGGCAGGGTCTTCACTGCCCGCTGCTGCTCGCGGGGGTCGTTGAACACGGCGATCACCGGGTGGAGCTGGACGCGGCCGCGGCGGACCACGGTGACGAGCCGGGCAGCGACCAGGTGCGGCATGGCCCGGCTGATCACGCCGCGTTCCATGGCGAAACCGGTGGCGAGTTCATCCTGCGTGGTGACGACCAGAGCGCCGGGCTCCTGCTCGGTCATCATGTGCGGCAGCAGGGTGTGGGCGGTGGGAGGAAGCCGCGGCACGTACGCGAGACAGTTGAAGCTGCCCCGCAGCACGTTGTGGTGCGGAACTCATTCCTCGGCAGCGGACGTCATGACGTGGCCTTCCCCTCCCGTCCGACTCCCTGCGCACTTCCAGTTTCGCGCCGGGAGCTGCCATCGTCCTGAAGGCTTCGGTCGTCCGGGTCCTCCATGATCTCGCGCGACAGGTCCAGCTGCAGATCTGGCGTTCCGGTGCGGGAGCGTCGTGTGTTCGCACCGGCACGAGGTTCTTCCGGACCTCGACCGCGAGCACTGCATCGTCCGGCACTTCGCCGCCGGCCGGCACGGCCGCCTGGGCGCGGACAACGTTCAGGATCTGCCCGGCCGCGCCGTCCTGCAGCCGCGAGGGGCAGACGGTGAACTCCAGCACCACCTGTACATTCCCGAGGCCGGGCTCGTCCTCGACGAGCTCGCACAGCTCAGCGACCTCCTTCGGGCTGACGGCCATCACCTCCACCCCGCCACCGGCCCGCCCCCGTCGCCGACGAGAAGGAAGTCGGGGTTCGAGACGCGAAGATCGCCCGGCCCGTACGGGATGCCGGCCCCGTCCAGCGCGCGGGCGGCGACGAGCTCCCCGAGCATCTGCAACAGCCGGCCGTGGCTGCGCGGGCCGGCGAACTCGTCCCGCTCGGCCCGCCGGCGCGGATCGTCACCGGCGACCTTGTCCAGGAGATCAAGCACGTCCTCATCGCGTCGAGCGCGGTACCGACGGTCGGCAACTCCGCCCTGCTCGACCAATTGGCCACCGGAGGACCCGCGCCCGCCCCCGCGAGCCACCGCTTCAGCACCGGCCGCTCCCCGTCCTCCGGGTCGCTCCCGCCGAGGTGAGGGAAGACACCGAACGGACCGCGCTCCCCGGGCACACGGGCCCCCAGCTCGAGAGCGCCATCCTTGCGACGGTGACAGTCGCTGAACATGGAGCCCGCCTCGCTGACGGACATCCGGGGCGACGATTCTCGCAGCAGGCCCCCGAGCCCCTGCGCTCCCGAGCCCCGCGCTACCGGGCCGCCGTCCGCCGCCTCCCACACCGCGTCCGCCGGGGTCGGATCGTCGTAGTCGTCGTGGCGGGCGGCCATGAAGGAGGCCCCGTCGTAGGTGATGTGGCCGCGCGAGCCGCCCTCGAGCGTCTTGTCGGCGACGAGGATCGGCCCGGTGCCGGCGGTGGGGGTGACCAACCGCCCGGGCGCAGTGTCTCCAGCCACGCGTCCGGCACGGGACGGACCGACCCGGTGGACACGATGCGGTCGTACCGGCCGGGCAGGAGCGCCGGGGGAGGTCGTGGGCGGCGGTGTGGGGTGAAGCCCGATGCCGTCCAGGCGCTCGGCTGCGGCCTGTACCGAATACGGGTCGATGTCCACGCTCGTCACCAGCGCGGAGCCGAGCCGGTGGCAGGCCGGGGCGGTGCCGTATCCGCTGCCGGTCGTCACCGGCGTGCTGCAGCCGTCGGCGGGCATCGCGTGCTCGTGCATGGTGGCGACGAGCTGCGGCAGGGTCGCGGACGACGCCGGAATGCCGGGGCCGCGACGGTTCCCGGGGCGGGGTGGTCGGCGTGCAGGGGCCCGATGCGGGTCACCACGGTGTCGTTGGCGTACGCGTTGGCCGGCCACGCGCCGGTGTCCGCGGCACCGTCGCGGGTCGCCCGGCTGTCGGCGGTCCGCTCCCACCAGCGCGGCAGGAAGCAGTGCCGGGGCGGGCCCGGTCATGCGGAGGCGCGCCGCACCACCTGATGCGCGAGGACGATCTCGCGGGCCGGTCCGGTGTCCCCCTCGAGGCGGTCGATCAGCAGCCGGGCCGCGTTGCGGCCGATCTCCCGCGCCGGATTGAGCACCGTCGTCAGAGCCGGGGCCACCATCGACGCCGCGTCGATGTCGTCGTACCCGGCGACGGCCAGTCGGCCCGGCACGTCCAGGCCGCGCGCCCGTGCCACGTCAAGAGCCCCGATCGCGATGAGGTCGTTGGCGCACACCACGGCGTCCGGCGGCTCGGCGGCATCGAGCAGGTGGGCCGCGCCGACGCGCCCGCCCTCCCGGGTGAAGCCGGTCCACACGGTCAGTTCCTCGGGCACGGCGCGGCCCGCCTCGCCGAGGGCCTGGCGGTAGCCCTCGTACCGTTCGCCGCCCGGCTCGACGCCCTGCTCGCCGCCGATGAATCCGATCCTCCGGTAGCCGCGCTCGACGGCCAGGTACCGGACCAGGTCATGCATGCCCTCGGTCTCGGCGCCGCGCACCACGTCGCCGGGGCCGTCGGCGATCCGGGTGCCGAGCCTGACGAGCCGCGCGCCTGACCCGGCGATCAGGTCGAGGTCCGCGCGTCGCGCGCCGAACCGCCCGAGCACGATGCCGTCCAGTCGACGGGCCACCAACTGTTTGAGTACAGAAGGGAGTTGGGGGCCATCCGTCATGGGTGCCTCGCAGACCACGGTGAGCAGGTCGCGCGCGTACGCGATGGCCTGGATGCCCGCCGCCAACTCGGTGTTGAACGGGTTGGTGATGTCCGGCACCACGAGCCCGATGGTGTCGGTGCGCTGGGTGCGCAACCCGCGCGCCGATGGATCCGCCTGGTAGCCCAAGCGCCGCACCGCGTCCTCGACCCGGGCGCGGGTGGCCGCCGAGACGGGACGTCGCCCGCTGATCACGTGCGACACCGTCGTGACGCTGACTCCGGCGTCGGCCGCCACGTCCACGATCTTGACGCGGCCCGAGCCGTGCACATCCGCCTCCCGATGGTTCGTGGCGCACCGGCGGCGCCGTGTTCGGCTTCACTCTACCCAGGACGCAAAACGTTTTGTAGTGTGATCGCCTTCGAGATGCTATGCGTATGATTCCACCTCCCTCTCTGGGTGCAAAACGATTTGGATACATGATGGTCACAGCTCCCGTTCCAGGGGCACTGCGCGATGCACAGTGGGCGCCATGAACCGTGCCCTGAGCTCCACGCGCTCCCTCAGCCGCAGAAGGCTGCTCGGCACCGCCCTCGCCGCCGCGTCCGGCGGGATCCTCGCCGGGTGCTCCTCGTCAGGTGTCTCCGGCGCCTCCGGTCCCTCCCGAGAAACGGTGCGATTCCTCGGGCCCGAGACCCCCGCGACGTTCGCGCCGGTGATCCACGGTTTCGAAAAGGCCCACCCCGGGGTGCGCGTGGCGTACACCGCCGTACCGCCCGCCCAGCTCAACGACGTCCTCCAGCTGCGCCTGTCCGCCGAGGACTCGGCCATCGATGTCTACTGCGTCGACCAGCCGCGCATCCCCGCACTGAGCGCCCGCGGCTTCCTCACCGACCTCACCCCGGTGAGCGAACGGGCCCGCGCGGCCGTCACCGAGGAGCAGTACGAGATCAGCTCCTGGAACGGCACCCTGCGTTCGTTGCCGGTATGGACGTCCACCCAGTACCTCTTCTACAACGCGGACCTGCTGAAGAAGGCGGGCGTGGACGTCCCTTCCGCCGGCCCCGCCGAGCGCTGGACCTGGGAGAAGACCCTGGACGCGGGGCGCCGCGCGATGAAGCGGGCGGGTTGCGACTACGCCCTGGTCCTGGAGCAGACGGACGCCTACTACGGCCTGCAACCGCTGGTCGAATCCCTCGGCGGCGGATCCGGCATCACCGGCAGGGACATGCTCACCCCCGCCGTCACCACGGACGGCTGGCAACGCGCCATGCGCTGGTACGGCAAGCTCTTCGCCGACGGCCTCTCCCCACGCGGCATCACGTCCTTCCAGCTGTCCTCCCTGTTCACCGCCGGCAGGGCGCCGTTCTTCGTCGGCGGCCCCTGGAACCTGGGCTCGTTCGCCACGTTCAAGAACCTCACCTGGGGGACGGCCCCACAGCCGTACTTCGAGGGCGGTCGCCCCGTCACCCCGACCGACTCCTGGTCATGGGGCATCAACCCGTACAGCAGCCGGCAGAACCTGGGCCTGCGCTTCATGGAATACGCGACACTGACCACCGCCGGAAGCCTCGCCACGGTCGCCGCCTCGCCCCTCATCCCCTCCCACCGCACCGCTTTCGAGCAGTACGCGGCCGGCCTGGAGAAGAAGGCCACGCGCTCCACCGGGGGCGTCGCCGCGATCATGCGATACGAGCTGGAGCACACGGCCGTCAGCCGCCCGCGCTCCATCGGCTACACCCAGTTCGAGACCGTACTGGCATCGGCCTTCTCCGACATCCGCAACGGTTCACCGGTCGAGGCCCGCCTCACCAAGGCCTCGGACGAGCTCGTACGCACCTGGGAGCGACTGCGATGACCACCACCACCGCCAAGGCCGGCGAGGATTCGGCAGCCCCGGCCGCCGAGATCCAGATCCCGGCCCGCCGCAGACGGCCCCGCTCCCAGGCCCGCACCGCGCTCGCCTTCCTGGCCCCCGCACTGCTCGCACTCCTCGTGCTGCGCCTGCTGCCCGCAGGGCTGGCGGTCGTCGACAGCCTGCGCCACCACAGTCTCGTCGACGGCGTCACCCGCTTCGTCGGCCTCGACAACTACGGCGACCTGCTCGGCGATCCGCAGTTCTGGCAGAGTGTGCGCGTCACGCTGTTGTTCAGCCTGATCGTCAACCCGCTCCAAGTGCTGTGCGCGCTCGGCCTCGCCGTCCTGCTCAACCGGCGCTTCGCAGGCGCACGCCTGTGGCGCTCCCTCGTCTTCGCGCCGATCGCGGTGCCGCCCGCGGTCTCCGCCGTGATCTGGGGCATCCTCTACCGGCCCGAAGGCCCGCTCAACGCGGCCCTCGGCGCCCTCGGCCTCCCGTCCCAACCGTTCCTGACCAGCCCCTCCCAAGCGCTCTACGCACTGATCGTGCTGATGTCGTGGGTCGGTGTCGGGTACTGGATGACGTTTCTCATCGCCGGCCTGCAGGACATCCCGCAGGAGTGCTACGACGCCGCCGCCATGGACGGCGCGAACGCCTGGCAGCGCTTCGTCCACGTCACACTGCCCCTGTTGCGCCGACCGCTCGCCTTCGTGCTCGTCGCCGACACCGTCTCCAACTTCCTGGTGTTCGCGCCGGTCCAGCTGCTCACCGGTGGCGGCCCCGAAGGCTCCACCAACCTGCTCATGTACGACGTCTTCCGCCGCGCCTACAGCGTCGGCGACATCCACTACGCCCAGGCCGAGGTGGTGTTGCTCGTCGCGCTCACCCTCGCCGTCGTCGCCGTGCAGTACCGGCTGATGCAGGGCAAGGGCGAGGAGTAGCCATGACGACCCTCCACCACTCCGCCCCGGGTACGCCGAGGCGGCTCTCGCCGGCCCGGCACATGCCGATGATCGCCGCCGTGGTGATCGGCGTGCTCTTCGCGCTGCCGCTGCTGTGGGTGCTCGCGGGCTCCCTGCGCCCCGGCTCCCAGGTCCTCGCGAGCCTCGACGACCTGTCCTGGCGCAGCCTGATCCCCACCCACGCCACGCTCGACAACTACGTCACCCTATTCCAGGGCGACTTCGGCCGGGCCGTCCTCAACTCCGTGCTGGTTGCCGCCGTCACCGTCGCGCTGGGCCTGCTGGTCTCGGCCGGCGCCGCGTTCGGACTGTCCGTCTTCGCGTTCCGGGGCAGAGGCCTGGTCTTCGCGGTGATCCTGCTCAGCTTCATGATCCCGTTCGACGCGATCGCGATCCCCCTGTCCTCGCTCTTCCGCTCCTGGGACCTGCAGAACACGTACGCGGGTCTCATCCTGCCCGGCATGGGCAACGGCCTGGCCATCTTCCTGCTGCGCCAGTTCTTCCTCGCCGTCCCGAAGGAACTCGTCGAAGCCGCCCGCATCGACGGCCTCAGCTGGTGGGGCGTCTTCACCCGCGTCCACCTGCCGCTGTCACGGCCCGCGCTCGTCGGCGCCGGACTCACCCTGTTCACCTTCCAGTGGCAGTCGTACATGTGGCCCCTGCTCATCGGCACCGAACCCGCCAAGCAACTCGGCCCCATCGCGCTCGGCACCCTGCAGGGGCAGATGGTCGTCGACTACGGACAGGTCTTCGCGGCCGCCGTCGTCCTCACTCTCATCCCGCTCGTCGTACTGCTGCGGCTGCAGCGCCACTTCACCCAGTCCATCGCGAGCAGCGGCCTCAAGTAGCCACCTCCCGCCGACCCCCGCCGTCCGTCCTGCCGCAGGGCGCCGGCCCACGGGTTCCGCACACGTACAAGGACACACATGACTCTCCACCACCTCCTCCTGGACACTGACATCGGCAGCGACGTCGACGACGCCCTCGCGCTCGGCGTCCTGCTCGGCTCGCCCGAGCAGGCCCGTGTCGAGGCCGTCACCACCGTCTACGGCGACACCCTGCTGCGCGCCCGCCTCGCCCACCGCCTCGCCGCCCTCGCCGGGCACGACCTGACCGTGGTACCCGGAGCGGAGGAGACCCTGTCCGGAAAGGAGGTCTGGTGGGCCGGTCACGAGGGCCGGGCCTTCACCGGCCTGGAGTCCGAGCCCGTACGCGACGACGTCCCCGCTCACCGCTTCCTCGTCGACGCCGTCCTCGCCCGCCCCGGCGAACTCGACATCATGGGCATCGCCCCGCAGGCCAACCTCGCCCACGCCATCGCCCACGAACCGGGCTTCGCCCCGGCGGTACGCACCCTCTATCTCATGGGCGGCCATTTCGCGCCTGACGCCGGGCCCGAGCACAACATCGTCAGTGACATCACGGCCGCCCGCACCGTCTTCGCCTCCGGCATCCCGACCGTGATCACCGGCCTGGAGATCACCCGCAGGGTCCGTATCGGCCGCGACGGCATCGAACGCATCCGTGCCGCCGGCCGCTACGGTGCTGCCCTCGCCCGCGAGATCGACGCCTGGACCGGGTTCACAGGCGAGGGCTGGAGCGTCCCGCACGACCCGATCACCGCCCTGTCGATGCTCTGCCCAGAGCTGTACGAGACCGAGAACGGCACGGTCACGGTCGACGACGAAGGACGTACGGTCTTCCACCGCGACCCCGAGGGCCCGGTCCGCCTTGTCGTCGACGCCGACCTGGGCGCGGTCGCCGAGGAGATCGTGACCCGTATCGAGAGGGCCGGAAACACGCCCTAGTTGCAATACCGGTGATTTAGGTGTTTTTCTGGTGCTTGCTGGTTGGTTTGGTGGGTGGGACGAGTGTGATTGCCCTGGTGGGTGGTCGGGGCGGGTTGCGGTGGTGGGTGTGTTTGAGGTGCCAGTTGGCCATCTTGCGTTTGGTGACGCGGGGGTTGGAGCGTTGCCTGCGGGGTGGAAGGAGTCGTTCCAGCAGCTCACGGATGGTGTGGGTCAGAGCTTGGCTGAGTCGTGAGGGGGGAAAGTGCCGCCTGGTCGGTGACGTGGCGGCGGGCGATGCGAAGGGTGCGGGTGAAGGACAGCCGGTCGGGGTCGAGGCCGGCCTGGTGAGCGGTGTGGTGCATGACGTCCCGAAGTGCGTGGTGGACGAGGAGGAAGCCGTAGATTTCCTGCTCGACGCCATCGGGGTATTGCGATCTCAGGACCAGCTGGCGGCCACCTTGGTGGGTCTTGATCTCGTTCAGGGTGTTCTCGATCTCCCAGCGCTGATGGTAGAGGCCCGCCAGGTCGGCAGCAGAGGCCTCCTGCGGGTTGCAGACGGTCGTGATCAGCCGGTATACCGTGCCGTCGTCCTCACGGCCGAGGGTGTACTCGATGACGCGGACCCGGACCGGATCTTGGCGCTTGCGGTCGCCTGCCGCGACGATCTCGGACAGGTAGGAGCCGTCCTCGAAGGCTTCGAGGAACGGGAGCACGATGTTCTTGCGGACGCGCCACAACAGGTCCGCACCCGTGCCCGAAGCGGCCTTCCACAGCTCGAAGCCGGTGATTCCGCGGTCGGCCATCAGCAGCATTCCCGGCTCGAGCCGGCCCAGCAGGCCGGGAATCAAATGCTGCTCATGAACCGACAGCGGGCCGGTCGCCGCGGCGAACACCGCGTGTGTCCCGCACTCCACCAGCGCGGCGACCCTCACCTGCGGGTAGGCAC